>CAZLVY010000028.1:18180-25368 GCA_964563125.1 uncultured Syntrophomonas sp.
GCCTGACCCCTTTGGAAACATTAATCAGCAGTTGATAAAGGAATTATGACGCAGCCATCTAATGTTATCACGATGCGGGTAGTCGGAACGGAAATGGGCTCCGCGGCTTTCAGTACGTCCCAGGGCGGCTTGAATTATTATCCTGGCCACGGTCAACATGTTGACCGCTTCGTAATAAGCCGTAATATCTTCGGCGTAATCCAGACCCGTATATATTTCCTGCAGCTCACGGTCGGCTTTTAATAAGCCAGCCTCGTTTCTTATTATACCCGCATTTTCCCACATAATATCTTTAAGTAAAGTTTTTGCCTGGCCGGGGCTGATATTTTTTTGTACTGGTCTGCTAACCCAGTCCTGGTCAAACTGGTTAAATATTTCATCGACTCCTATACGGCGCCGGTACAGTATTTGCTCAAAGTTATCCACGATACGCTGACCAAAAACAATTCCTTCTAAAAGTGAGTTGCTGGCTAAACGGTTAGCACCATGGACTCCGGTACAAGCTGCTTCTCCGGCAGCGAAAAGACCGTAAATACCTGTCTCACCGTCAACATTAGTATTGATTCCCCCCATCATGTAATGGGCGGCAGGTGATACCGGGACCATTTCTTTTTTCAAATCAATTCCTTTGCTGAGACATGCCTGATAAATGTTGGGAAAGCGGTATTCAACTCGGGGGATCCTGCTCATATCCAGCAGAACAAAATCACTGCCGGTTCTAACTGTCTCACTTAAAATAGCCCGGGAAACTATGTCGCGCGCGGCTAGTTCCAAGAGCGGGTGATAGTTCTCCATGAATCGTTCGCCCCTGGTATTGTAGAGCAGGCCTCCTTCACCACGAACTGCTTCTGAAATTAAAAAACGCTGGCTGTCATCACTGTATAATACGGTAGGATGAAATTGAATAAATTCCATATCGGTAAGCTTACAACTGGCGCGATAGCAGGCTGCCATGCCGTCAGCCGTAGCTACCGGCGGATTGGTTGTGTGCCGGTATAACTGTCCCAGGCCCCCGGTAGCTATTATAGTAGCCCGGGCGGCATATACCAGTGAAGTCTGCATAACGGGATCATAAACATGAACACCGTAACATTCCTGCTGGGCGCGGTCAGTTAGTATATCTATTAAAAAGTGGTCTTCAACAATAGTTATGTCCGGGTTTTTTTCGCACTGGTTAACCAGAGCAAAACGAATGGCTTCCCCTGTAGCATCCGCAGCATGCAAAATGCGGGGGCGGCTGTGGGCTCCTTCTCGGGCCAGGGAAATAGCTCCGTCTTTCATATCGAAACTGGCTCCGGCGGCAATAAGTTCACGAACGCGTGCGGGTCCTTCACGTACCAGTACATCAACTGCTTCAATATTACATAACCCTGCCCCTGCTTCCAGGGTATCCTCAAGGTGCAGGAAAGGTGAATCTTCTTCATGGACGGCAGCAGCAATACCACCCTGCGCCAGCCCGGTATTGGAATCTTTTATCGATTTTTTGGTCAAAACTGTAACTTTACCATATTGGCTTGCTTTAAGAGCGGTGAATAATCCCGCAATACCTCCCCCGGCAATTAAAAAATCGGTAATGATTACCGGTGTCCGGAGGTCTAATTTCTCGATATATCTGGTTACTATCATATTTGCACCATCACACATCACCTTTATTAAAAAAGGAGGGGTATTTAACCCCTTTTTTATCTTGTTTAATTTTTTATTTATTTAACCGCCAGCATTCTTTCCAAAGCCAGGTAAGCTTTCTGGCGGATATCATCGCGGACTTCAAATTGATACTGTTTATTTTGCATAGCCTCGAGTACTTTTTCCAGGGTAATATATTTCATATCCGGGCATCTGAAGTCTGCTCGGGCCAGATAAAACTTCTTGTCGGGGCAGGTTTTTTGCAAAGTATGCAGGAAGCCTTCCTCCGTACCGATAATAAACTCTTTTTCCGGACTATTCTTAACATAGGCTAAAATACCTGCGGTTGACCTTACCGCATTAGCTATTTGCGTAATCTCCGGCGGGCATTCGGGATGAACTACTACTTTAGCTCCGGGATGCAGGCGTATCTGTTCCTCAACATCTGCACGGGTTAACACATCATGGACAGGACAGCAGCCTTCCCATAAAATCATTTTGCGGCCGGTCTGGCTTTCAATATAAGCGCCTAAATTTTTATCCGGTACAAAAATTATCTCTTTTTCCGCGGAAATAGAATTAACCACCTGGATTGCATTGGCAGAAGTGCAGCAAATATCACTTTCCGCTTTTACTTCCGCAGTAGTGTTTACATATGATACGACAACCGCGTTCGGATGCTGTTTTTTCATTGCCCTCAATGAATTACCATCGACCATATCAGCCATAGGACACCCGGCTTGTTTTTCAGGCAGTATTACCATTTTGTCAGGACTTAAAATTTTGGCGCTTTCCGCCATAAAGCCGACTCCGCAAAAAATAATAACCTCGGCATCAGTTTCCGCCGCCTGCCTGGATAATTGTAAAGAATCCCCTACGAAGTCGGCGACATCCTGTATCTCCGGCAGTTGATAATAGTGAGCCATTATGATTGCCTTAAGCTCTTGCTTTTTTTCCGCAATAGTCTGCAATAAATACTGTGACAATTACAAAGACCTCCTATGCGTAACTACCTGTAAATCTTTTGTATTTGATTGTTTTCATTGACGAATACTAAATTAGGTTTATAATTTTGGCATTCATCATCTTCCAGTATGGTATAGGTCAAAATGATGACAATGTCACCTCTTTGTACTAGACGGGCAGCAGCTCCGTTTAAACAGACTATGCCGGACCCAGGTTCCCCCTCTATTACATAGGTCTCAAAACGTTCACCGTTATTGTTATTAACAATCGTTACTTTTTCGTTTTCGATAATATCAGCAGCCTCCATCAGGTCTTTATCAAGTGTAATACTGCCAACATAATTCAGATCCGCTTCTGTAACTACCGCCCGGTGAATTTTTGACTTTAGCATATAACGAAGCACTTCTTCTACACCTCCACTATCAGGTTATCAATCAACCTGGTATTCCCAAATTTGACCGCCAGAGCCATGATAACTTTTTCTCCGGCCAGGTTTTTAACATTTTTTAAATCATCAGCCTTGTAGATTTCAATGTAATCTACCTGCGCTTCAGGTTGGGCAGAAATAAGTTCTCTCATCCCTTGCTTAAGCGCCTCTATATCTCTTTGACCAGCCTTGATTTCCGCTTCGGCTGCCTGCAATGCCTGATTAAGTACTAATGCCTGCTGCCTTTGTTCTTTATTTAAATTTACATTCCTGGAGCTCATAGCCAGACCATCTGTTTCTCTGATTATTGGACCTCTAACAATGGTAAGAGGAAAATTCAACTCCCGCACCATTTTTTCAATTATTGTTACCTGCTGAGCATCCTTTTGCCCAAAATAAGCTTTATCTGGCTGGCAAATCAGGAATAACTTGCTCACCACCGTTGTTACCCCTTTAAAATGGCCGGGTCTTGAAGCTCCGCACAATTTTTCGGTTATTTCTCCCTCTGCCTCAACAAAAGTACTATAACCTTCAGGATACATATCCCGAGCTAAAGGAGCAAAAATTGCATCGACCTTTTCCTTTTCCAAGAGTTCGGTATCCCTCCTGAGGTCACGCGGATATTCCTCAAAATCTTCACCCTGGCCAAATTGTATCGGGTTAACAAAAATGCTGACAATTACTATATCACATTCCTGCCGGGCCTTCTGCACCAGGCTCAAATGGCCTGCGTGCAGAAATCCCATGGTGGTAACTAATCCTATAGTTTTTCCTTCGACCTTCCTTGCTTTGCACCAATCCTGTGTTTCTTTGATGCTGGTAAATATTTGCATGGTTTTTTTCCCCACTCAATTTTAGTATAGCTTTTCTAAAACTTGATCACTGATAGCAAAAGCATATTCGTCGCTGGGGAATGCCCCTGCTTCAACTTCTGCTTTGTATGCTGTTAATGCTTCCATTATTAACGGTTGCAAATTAGTAAATTTCTTGACAAATTTAGGAATATGTCCGGTAAACATACCCAGCATATCGTTAATTACCAGGACCTGACCATCACAGTATTGTCCTGCTCCGATACCGATAGTAGGAATACCCACTTCCTCGGTAATCCTTTTGGCCAGTTGGGCGGGAACACATTCCAATACCATACAGAATGCTCCTGCCTTCTCTAGGGCTTTGGCATCAGCAATCAATTTATTGGCTGTTTCAAGGTCTTTGCCCTGGACTTTAAAGCCGCCGAACTGGTTTACTGATTGAGGAGTCAGCCCAATATGGGCGACAACTGGTATTTGCGCATCGATAATCGCTTTTATTGTATCAACTCTTTCCTGCCCGCCTTCCAGTTTAACCACCTGGGCACCCGCCTCCTGAATGAAGCGTCCTGCATTACGTACTGCTTCTTCCCGGGAAACATGGTAAGAAAGAAATGGCATGTCAGCAACTACCATACTGCTTTTAGCCGCTCTGGCTACCGCCTTAGTATGGTGAATCATATCTTCCATAGTTACAGGCAGAGTGCTTTCATAGCCTAAGACCACCATACCCAGTGAATCTCCTACCAGAATCATATCTATACCGGCGGCGTCAACCATTCCGGCCAGAGAATAATCATAGGCGGTCAACATAGTAATCTTTTCATTTTTAGACTTTTTATCTTTCAGCAAAGCTGTTGTCATTCTGGGCATTTTTTCACGCTCCTTTTCTGTCGGACATAATTATTCAATAATTGACAAAAATTCTAACTGGCTGATGCAGTTTTGGATAACTGCCTGATGAAAATATTCTGGAATTCTTCCATACTCTTTTCATCTATGGTTCCTTTGTCAACTGCAATCCTGGCGGTGTAAAACCCCAGCCAGCTATAAAGCTTCATCAGTTCGGGAGCCATTTCTTCCAGACAATCAAGGTGCTTTAATATAGTGTTCAAATCACCGCGCGCAATTGGCCCGGTAAGAGCTTTGGGAATACCTATATTCTCAACATTGTTAACCGTGCCGGCAATTAAAGGCAGTAAAGCCTTAAGTGCCATGCCTTTTGGGATACCGGTCGATTCCAAAAGTTTAGCCCCGAAATCGATAATGGTAACCAGGTAATTGGATACTACACATGCCCCGGCATGGTACAAAGGTTTAGCTCTTCTGTCGATAAAGAAATATTCTCCTTGCAATGTTTCCACAATACAGACTGCCGCATCATAAGCGTCCCGGTCTCCTTCTATGCTGAAAATGGAACCAGGCAAGTTTTTAATAGCTAAATCAGTCCCGGCAAACGATTGCAAAGGATGAACCGATAATATTTTCGCCCCGAATTCTTTGGCTCTATCTAATATTTCAGATGATTGGGCACCGCTCATGTGGACAATTATTTGACCAGCAAAAAATGCCCCGCCATCTGCCAGGGTATTAACGACATTCTCAATAGAACTGTCGGAAGTAGTTATAAACAAAATATCTGCCGAGCGAGAAACTTCATGAGGTGATTTATAGGCGGTACATCCGATCCGTTCAACAAGCTGTTGCGTAGATTCGGTATTTACATCATGCACACCCGTAATCTCATAGCCTTTATCATTGAGTACCACCCCAATAGCCGTTCCTACAACTCCCGCCCCAATTATTCCGATCCTTTTTTGCATCTTCAACCCCCCTTTGGTACGGGGAAATAGCTTTCCCCAACAAAATATCGCCGTCTTGGTCCGTTGCCTGGCTACAAGCGGATTTTTTAGTAAGGAGAATTAGCGGGAGACCCCTTATAAAGTTTTAATAATTTTTTGGTTTCCTTCTCGGGCTTTAGCTCTAATCAGCACCTCCTTGATATCCATTCCATCATCAGGAAATTTAATGGCCGAATTAATTTCCTCTAACGGAATCAGGACAAACAACCGCTCACGCATGTAGGGATGAGGTACTGTGAGTTCCTGACCATCCAGTACTTCATCACCAAATAAAAGGATATCTATATCTATATTTCTCGGGCCCCACTTCTCAAGTCGCTGGCGGCCCATTTTAATTTCTATTTCCTGCAGCTTTTTTAAAAGCTTTTCCGGGGACCAATCGGTAATAATTTCAATTACCGCATTTATAAACTTTTCCTGGTCGATTTCCCCCCATGGTTCAGTCTCATAAAAGGACGAAGCTTTAGTTACGCTTATCCCTTCAACCTCACCGATAGCTTTAATAGCTTTTTCAATATTCAGTCTTCTGGATCCCATATTAGAACCCAAACCTAGATAGACTATTCTTTGCATTAACTGTTTCACCCTCTAAAATAGCATAGACTTTTTTGAAGAGCAATACCTTTATTGTCTAAATCTTATAATTTTTGCAGCAAAATATTCAAATTCACCTGTAACCGGAGCTTGCGGTTTATAAATTGTAATTTCCACTGCCTCTACCGGATAGTTTTTAAGGATTTGCCCGGCAATAGTTTCGGCTAAAGTTTCAATCAGGTTAAAGCTTTTTTCCTCCACTATCCGGCCAACCACATGGAACAACTGGTCATAATTAACAGTCATATTTATGTCATCATTAAGTGCCGCGGGATGCAAATCAAGCCATAGCTCTAAATCGACAATAAATGGCTGCGGTGTAGCTTTTTCGGCCGGCAAAATTCCGTGACAGCCAGAAAAGAATAATCCTTTGGCAATAATTTTATCCATGGGCATGTACCACCGCATCTGTAAGGCGTGCAACCTTAACATTTTCCTCAACATCATGAACTCTTATTATATCCGCACCATTCATTATACTGATGGCAGTAACTGCCAGGGTTCCTTCCAATCTGTCTGCCACTTCGACATCGAGAAGTTTACCTATAAAGCTTTTGCGCGATGCTCCAATTAATATTGGCTTGCCCAGACTCTTAAAATCCTTAAGTCTATTAAGCAAAATTATATTTTGCTGCATATCTTTGCCAAATCCAAGCCCGGGATCAATTATAATTTGCCCGGGGTTTAGGCCTCCATTTATTCCTTCGGCAATAGATTCTTCCAGTTCGGTAATTATATCGGTCACCAAATCTTGATAAGGCAGTCCCTGCTTAAACTGGAGACGATTATGCATTAATATTACCGGTGCCTGGAATTCTGCTAATACCGGCAGGAGCTCTTTATCCAGCTGCAAACGGCCGATATCATTTATAATATGGGCACCAGCGGCAAGACTTTCCCG
>CAZLVY010000029.1:0-24863 GCA_964563125.1 uncultured Syntrophomonas sp.
CAATAAAAATAATTAGTCAGGTATTATCTCTCCTCATCAGTTATAGAATGTACAGAATAGCTAAGCTGACAGGGGAGGTATTTTTTGGCAGCTTTTAGTTTCAATCCTAAACAGGAAAAATTATTTGCCCTCCTGGAGCAATTAGCTGAGAGCATATGTGAAGCCAGTTTAATAGTCAGCAAATTTGTGCTTGATTCAGCTTGCCCGGAATATCAACTGCGTTTAATAAAAGCGGTAAAAAAGCGCGGCGATAAAATACTATTACTTTTGGACCAGCAAATCAGCCGTCAGTTTGTGCTGCCTTTTGATCCCGAAGATGTTCTGGTTCTGGCCAGGGAATTAAACAATTGCCTGAACCAAATTGCGATTATTATGGAAAAGCTAATTATCTTCAAAGTTTATCCTCTAAAAGATCAGGATCTATTGGCTATGATAACCATATTAGATGATACAGTAAAAGAAATTTATCATGTAATAGTCAAGCTGCGTTATCTGGGCTCAAAAAGGGAACAGATAATAAGAAAATGTGAGCAGATAAGCTATTACCGGGAATTAAGTAATTATTGTTATATAAGTGGTATAGGGTCTTTATTTGATAAGGAAAATTTTAATGGGCCATATTTCCTGAAACTTAAAGAGATATACAGCCAGATGGAGCTTAGCCTTAACAGTTGTAGTAATGTGGGCAACACTGTTAAGGAGATGACCGTAAAATATGTTTAGCATGACACTGATTATGCTGGTAATTATTCTGGCACTTCTTTTTGATTACATAAACGGTTTCCATGATACAGCCAACGCTATTGCCTCTGCCGTTGCGACTAAAGCACTGCCACCTGGTGTGGCTATAGTGATGGCAGCTATTTTGAATTTTTTGGGGGCCGTTACTGGTACTGCGGTAGCTTCCACCATTGGACAAAGTATAGTAAATCCACGGCTAATAGATCCTCCGGTAATAATTGCTGCTTTGAGCGGAGCAATTATTTGGAATGTCTTTACCTGGTATTATGGCTTGCCCAGCAGTTCTTCTCATGCCTTGATTGGTGGATTGGCAGGCGGGGTTCTGATAAGCATGGGTCCTGATATAATAAACTGGCCTGGGTTTGGGAATATTTTTGCGGTTTTAACTTTAACCCCAATTGTTGCCTTATTTGCAGGTGGTCTTATGATGAGATTGCTGCTAATTCTTTTTAGCAATGCGCTGCCGGTCAGGACCAACAATTATTTTAGAAAACTGCAGATTGTTTCAGCTGCGATGGCATCATTTGCGCATGGCTCCAATGATGCTCAAAAGTCTATGGGCATAATAACCATGGTGTTAATTGGCGGCGGTTTATTAAACGATTTTATTGTTCCGTTATGGGTAAAAATAGCTTGTGCCAGTGCTATGGCATTTGGTACTGCAGTTGGAGGATGGAAAATTATCAGGACTCTGAGCCGGCGAATATTCCGTATTAAGCCAGCTAATGGTTTTGCTGCTGATTTGACAGCTTCAATAATAATTTATTACGCCAGTTTAATAGGTTTTCCGGTCAGTACTACGCATGTTATTTCATCGGCAATTATTGGAGTAGGGGCTTCCCAACGGATGAGAGGTGTACGATGGAACGCAGCAATAAAAATAGCAGCTGCCTGGTTTATTACAATTCCTGCCGCTGCTCTTGCGGCTATAATAATTTATCTGGTAATAAGTGTTACTTTATTATAAAATAATGTTAAGTTTCATATTATTTGCTAATTGTTTCACATGAAGGTAAAATAATATTAGGAAGTTATTTCATATAAAGGAGTTGGGAGCTTGAAAGCTTATAAAATTCCTGAAGCAACTGTAATGAGGCTCTCTGTTTACTCGCGATATCTCCATCAATTAATAGATGACGGCGTTAAATCAGTCTCGTCTGATGAAATTGCCAGAGCTGTTGGAGTAAGTTCAGCTCAGGTCCGAAAAGATTTGGCTTACTTTGGGGAATTCGGTACCCGGGGGGTTGGCTACAAAGTAGACGAATTATACGGGCATCTAATGAAAATTTTAGGACTTGACCGCAGATGGAATACTATCTTAATCGGAGCGGGAAAACTTGGCTCCGCACTTGCTTTGTATCAAGGATTCAATAACAGAGGCTTTATTATCAGTGCCATATTAGATGCTAATCCGGATACGATTGGAACTAAATTAGGTGATGTCGAGGTTGAATCACTGGATATGTTGGCACAGCGGGTAGAGGAAAATGATATTACTATAGGTGTAGTTACCGTGCCGGCTGCAGCAGCTCAAGATGTAACCGATAAACTGATTGACGCAGGAGTAAAAGCAATTCTTAATTTCTCACCACGGGTTATCAAGGTTCCTAACAAAATCATACTGAGGAATGTAGATCTGTCAGTTAACCTGGAAGTTTTAAGTTTTAATATTAATTTTAGCAAATAATATATAGTATTATACATACCAGCATAGGGGGAGACTCTTTTCACAAAGGGTTTCCCTTTTTTCACCGCCTTGTTTTTGTCCTGATAGAGTGCTAAAATTTAAACAAATGTCTTTTTCAGGAGGAAGAATTTTGGCTTATAAATCACGCAGTACGGCTTCTTGGCCGGTGTTATTATTGTTATTAGTTCTGGGAGGCATAATTGGTTCTGCTTTAGGACAAGTAATCACTGGAATATGGCCGGCAGTTAATTTTTGGGGACAAGTGTATAGTATTGGATTACCGGTGTTTACACTCGATTTGCAAGTATTTACCTTTAGTTTAGGGTTTATGTTGCATATAAGCCTTTTTACCATTTTAGGCTTTATTCTGGCTTATTTTGCCTATAGAAAAATCTAAAATGAGGGTAGAAGTTGACGAAAATTATTTTAGCATCTGAATCTCCGCGCCGCAAACAATTACTGGAAACATTAGGAATTATTTTTATTTGTATAAGACCAGAAATAGTCGAAGAAATTAAGAGCGGAGAATCTGCCCGGCAAACAGCAGAGAGATTAGCCCGGCAAAAAGCTGAGGCTATTGATATTTTAGATGCAGATAGTCTCATTATAGCTGCTGATACGGTAGTGTTTTGCGCCGGGAAGATACTAGGCAAGCCAAATAATGAAGAGGAAGCTTACGAAATGCTTTCTTTATTAAGCGGCAAAAGTCATGAGGTAATTTCTGCAGTTTGTTTAAAAAAAGGATTTAACGAATCTGAGGTTCAAAGTGAAATAACCACAGTGCTTTTTCGTAATCTATCCCAGGAGGAGATATTAGGTTATATAGCTACCGGAGAGCCATTTGACAAAGCCGGTGCCTATGGAATTCAGGGCAAAGGCTCGGTATTGGTTACCCGCATTGAAGGTTGTTATTTCAACGTAGTTGGTCTGCCACTGAGCAGACTGTATGAAATGCTCAAAAAACAGAATATAGAGGTGCTGGGGGTGTAGGGTTGTCAAGTGATTATAGTATATCTATAAAGGACATGCCTGAAAGTATGCGCCCAAGAGAAAAGTTAATCGCCGGCGGCGAGAATAATTTGAGTGAAACAGAATTACTGGCAATAATTATCGGTAATGGTACTACCAAATTAAGCGCTCTGGAATTAGCTCAGCAAATACTAGCCCAACATAGCAGTTTACGTTTTCTAAAAGAGGCCAGCCTGGAAGAACTTATGGAACATAGAGGTATTGGCCCTGCCAAAGCAGTTAACATTAAAGCAGCCATCGAAATAGGTCGGCGGATTTCTCTTGATATCAGGGATAAAAAGTCAATAAAATCGCCTGAAGATGTGAAAAATATGGTTATGGAAGATATGCGCTATTTAGACCGCGAATATTTCCGCGTTATGTATTTAGACCGTAAAGGTGGCCTGCTCAGTATGGAAGACGTGTCAATCGGCGGTTTACATAGTGCACTGGTTCATCCGCGGGAAGTATTTAAACCAGCTATAAAAAAAAGTGCAGCCTCGGTAATACTTATCCATAATCATCCCAGTGGTGATCCTAATCCAAGTAAAGAGGATTTAGAGCTAACTGATAATTTGATTAAGGCTGGCAAACTTATAGGCATAGATGTTCTTGATCACATAGTTATTGGTGAATCTACTTATTGTAGTATGAGGAGCAACAGTTTAATTCAGTTTTAAGGAGGCAGTTTAAAAGTGGTTTTTGGAAAAGATTTAGGCATAGATTTAGGTACTGCTAATACATTAGTTTATATGAAAGGTAAAGGAATCGTTGTAGTTGAACCATCAGTAGTTGCAATTCAAAGTGACACTGGTAAGGTCCTGGCAGTTGGTGAAGAGGCAAAACAGATGATTGGCAGAACACCGGGTAACATAGTTGCTATCAGACCAATGAAAGATGGAGTAATAGCTGATTTTGATATTACCCAGGCAATGCTGAAGCATTTTATTACCAGGGCTTTAGGACAAAATGTACCTTTTATGAGACCCCGGATAGTTATTTCCATACCCACCGGTTGTACAACCGTGGAAGAAAGAGCAGTCAGGGAGGCAGCTTTACAGGGTGGAGCGAAAGAAGCCTACTTAATTGAAGAGCCAATGGCGGCGGCAATTGGTGCGGGACTCCCTGTTCATGAGCCTACCGGCAATCTTATCGTTGACATTGGCGGTGGTACAACAGAAGTTGCGGTTATTTCGCTGGGAGGTGTAGTAACTGCCAAATCAGTGCGGGTAGCAGGAGACAGTATGGATGAAGCTATCATCGGTCATTTGAAAAAGAACTATAACCTTTTAATTGGCGAGAGAACTGCTGAAGATATAAAAATATCGATTGGTTCTGCACTATGGCAGGGGCCTGAAGAATTTTATGAAGTAAGAGGCAGAGACCTGGTTTCTGGCTTACCCAAAACAATAAAGATTACCTCAACTGAAATTCAACTGGCTTTAAAAGAAACAGTTTTCCAAATTATCGAAGGAGTAAAGGTGTGTCTGGAAAAATCTCCACCAGAATTAGCTTCAGATATAATTGACCGTGGTATTATAATGGCTGGTGGTGGAGCTTTATTAAGAGGACTCGATATACTGCTCAGTCAGGAGATTCATTTACCAGTTTATATAGCCGAAGATCCTTTGGAAGCAGTTGCAAAAGGAACCGGCAAAGTACTGGAAAACATTGAGTTATTAAAAAGAATAATAGTACCGGTTAAGAGATCATTTTAGTGGGAGAGTATTGTGCCTGGATTGTTTAAAAACAAGGTATTCTGGCTAGGTATCATAGCTTTAATCATTACATTTAGTTTAATTAACATGACATCATCGGAACGGGAAAATATTACCCTGCTGGAAAGACTAATCAGGGATACTTATGCACCGCTGCAAAGCAGGGTTACTGAAATGCGCGATTATTTAGGCGGCCCGAGAAGTATCTTTAGCCAGAAGCAGGAACTCAACGAAAAAATTGCCCGGCAGGATAAAGAAGTAGCCCGACTGAATCTGGAAAATCAGAAATTAAGGGAATTTGAAGCCGAGGTTAAGAGACTCAGAACCTTAGTGAACTTTCAAGCTAATAATATTGAAAAATATGATCTTAGTCCGGCACGGGTTATTGCCCGTAGTCCCAACAACTGGTTTGAAACGGTGATAATAGATAAAGGGTCCATGGATGGTATCAGTAAAAATATGGCGGTAATCACTCCCAGGGGACTGGTAGGCAGGGTAGGCAGTGTAAGTGAGCATACTTCCCAGGTTAACTTGATTACTGACCGTGAAATAGCAGTAGGTGCTACTTTGCAAAGATCCCGGGACACCAGCGGGGTCGTTGAAGGTATGGTGGAGGGCAATTTACTAAAAATGATAAATATTCCCTATTATGCATCTGTAAAACCCGATGATATTGTAATTACCTCGGGTCTTTCTGAAGTATTCCCCAAGGGAATTGATATAGGTGTTATCTACGAAGTAAATACTGAGCCCAATGGTTTATTATTATCAGCTACGGTAATTCCTACTGTAGATTTTTCAAAGCTAGAAGAAGTAATGGTGATTATTAATTACAAACCTGCCTCTGAAGAAATGCAAGTGACGGAAGAACCAAAGACGGAAGAGGAGTAATTCGCTTGCGCTATTTAATTCATTTCTTGTTACCCTTTTTTGCGGTTTTTTTACAATCAACTGTATTTGGCTTTTACAGTATCAAAGGTACATTGCCAGATATGGTACTTGTTTTTGTAGTTTTCTTTTCCATAGCCAATGGGGCAGCTAAAGGGACAGTTTACGGTTTTTTATGTGGACTCTTGGAGGATTTATATCTGGGGCGTTTTATCGGCATAAATGCTATATCTAAAGCTCTGACAGGTTATATGGTAGGCAAATTACAGGGCGGGTTTTTTCGGGAAAACGTTATGGTCGGGGCTATAGCAGTAGTACTGGGTACTTTGCTTAATGCCGCTGCTTTACTGGTATTAAGCCGAATTGCTTTTCCTTCTTTTCATATCGATACGCAGTTTGCTTTGGGAGTATTTTATCAGATTATTTATAATGTTATTCTGGCTGCACCGCTGTATGGATGGTATTACAGGTCTTCACACATTGGACTGCTAAGATTATCAAGGGAGAAATAATATGAAAACCGACCAGTTGAAGTTCAGATTAAAGATTTTTGCCTTTATCGCTATTGGGCTTTTAACCATTCTGATATTTAAATTAGCAGTTGTTCAATTGTTTAATAATGATATATACCAAACTCAGGCTAAGGAGAACAGCATTCGTTTAGTCTCAATCAAAGCCCCCCGGGGTGAGATATATACTAATGACGGTCAAGTGCTGGCCGCCAATGAGTTAGTTTATAATTTAAGCTTGAATTCCCTTGGAATTGATAACGAGGAAGAAGTTATTGAGCGATTAGTAAATCTGCTAAAAAAGGATTACCCGGAAATTTCTGCCGAAGTAATTCTTGAAAAACTGGAAGTGCAAAAATACAGGTTGTTTGAGCTGGTAATCATCATCAGGGATATACCATGGGATTTAGTCGTCAAACTGGAAGAAAACCGCCAGGAGTTACCGGGGGTTACAATTACAGTAGAACCGTTGCGGTACTATCCGCAAGGACCACTGGCAGGGCATGCGTTGGGCTATATTCATTCGATTAATCCGGAAGAGATTGCTGCTCAAAAAGAGGGAAAAGAATATGACATTAATAGTTTAATAGGGAAATCCGGGATTGAAAAGCAATACGAATCGTATTTGCGCGGTATTGATGGTGCCCGTCGGGTTGAAGTTGATGCCAAAGGTCATCCTATAAGGGAGTTAGTAACATTAGAGCCTCAAGCAGGTGATAATATCCGTCTTACTATTGATATGGATTTACAAAAGGTTTTACAGAAAAGCATGGAAGACGTATTAGCGCAGTTGCAGACCCAATATCCGAAAGCCAAAGTTGGTTCAGTAGTAGTTATAGATGTTAAAACCGGCGGAATTCTGGCCATGCACAGTGCACCTGATATGTATCCGGATGATTGGAAGGGGGATATCAGCAGCAATCGTGCGGCCTATTATTATCCTCAAGGGGCTTATAATCCTATGGAGCCGGGGGGAGCGATGAACAGGGCTATACAGGTTACTTATCCCCCGGGTTCTACCTTTAAACCCATAACAGGTATGGCAGCGCTTGAAAGCGGCAACATGAATTCCCTTAATGATTATGTTACATGCCAGGGGCATTATTGGATTGCACCTTATATCAGATGCTGGCAGGTGCATGGTAATGTGAACTATTATTCAGCAATGGCGGGTTCTTGTAATACCTATTTCCAGGAGATGGGAAGACGCGCTGGTGAAGGTGAAATAATAAGAGTAGCTGGGCAATTCGGGCTGGGTTCAAAAACTGGTCTGGATATCCCATACGAGGTTTCGGGGCTTTTACCTACTCCGGAATGGAAGAAAGAAATTAATGCTTTACTTATAGATAAGAAATATGAAGCTTTGCGAGAACAACTTGAGGATAAATATGCAGACTATGAAAAAAACACTGTTGATGAAAAAGAGAAAAACAGATTAGCTCAACAGAAGAAGAATGAGAAAGCCAAATTGGAAGCGCAATATCAGATAGATTATAATTTCGATACAAAATGGCAGGCTTTTGATACATTTAATATGTCTATGGGGCAGGGTAATAATGACTATACAGTAATGCAATTGGCTAATTATACAGCTGCAATAGCCAATGGGGGCAAATTAATGAAACCACACCTGGCCAGTAAAATAACTGATGCCCAAGGAAATATTATAAAAGAATTTAAACCAGAAATAGTGAGAAAACCAGATGTATCCAGTTTAAGCATTGCCGAAACCAAAAGAGCTATGCTGCAAGTAACACTGCCAGGAGGAACTGCCCACTATCTGTTTGCGAATTTTCCGGAGAATATACAAGTAGGAGCTAAAACTGGAACCTCTCAAACAGGTAGAATCGGTGATAATGTTATGAAAGAATTCCATGGTACCTTTATAGCTTTTGCTCCTTATGACAACCCGCAAATAGCTTTTGCCGGTATAATTGAATACGGGCAAAGCGGCAGCGGATCAGCAGGGTATATTGCCCGTGATGTTTTCGAGCATTATTTCGGAATTAAAGACCATCTAGCCGAGGATGCCGAAAGTAAATTGTCGATTCATCATGGCGAATAATGCTATAAAATTTTTTAATTAAACGACCGAAATAGAGGAAATAACTAAAAGTTTCCTCTATTTTTTTCTTTTTCTTCAAAGGTATAAAATGTAAATTATAGAATGTTTTTCTAAGATGGTAGTGACAGGAGGCTATTAAGTGTCAAACAAAGCTTTAAATAACACTGCTGGCGAGATATTAATCGACCTGAAGGCCATGAGAAACTTTACCGAGATAAAGGCAGGTCTGGAAGAAAAAATAAGGATGATAGATGATTTCCTATTGGGAACAAGTGTTGTTATTGATATTGGCAGGAAAGGGCTTAAGGGGAAACAAATCAGAGAATTGGAAGATCTGCTGCTCGATTATGGTTTCCATCTGAAAGATTTGATTTGCCTGGATGGGTTGACTCATGAAGACAAACCACAGGATTTTGTAACTGCTGAAGAAGCCAATATTATTGCTATGATGCCTGTATATGAAAATACTGCTTTGATTTGCCGGCATCTAAGGTCTGGACAAAAGGTATTTGTTGAGGGCAATATAGTTATTTTAGGTGACATAAATCCCGGGGCAGAAGTGATTGCAGGGGGCAACATTTTAGTAATGGGATCACTTAGGGGATTGGCCCATGCTGGAGCTTTTGGTGATGAGTCAGCTTTAATTGCAGCTTACAGGCTTAATCCAACTCAACTCCGTATAGCAAATCACATTACCCGTCCTCCTGATGGCGAGGTGATTGAGATTGCGACACCTGAACTGGCACGTATAAAGGCCGGAAAAGTAGTGATTGAGAAGTTAAAAATATGATGGGAGGCTAAGGAATGAAAAGTACAGTATTAGTTATCACTTCAGGGAAGGGTGGTGTTGGTAAGACTACGACTACAGCAAACCTGGGGACTGCTCTGGCTATGATGGATAAAAGAGTAGTAATGGTTGATACTGACATTGGACTCCGCAATCTGGATGTGGTCTTGGGATTAGAAAATCGCATTGTTTTTGATATTGTAGATATAGTAAATGGAAATTGTAAATTACGTCAGGCTTTAATAAAAGATAAAAGATTTGAAACCCTATTTCTGTTGCCGGCAGCGCAAACTAAAGATAAAAGTTCTGTAACTCCGCACCAAATGAAAAATTTAACTAATGAGCTGCGCAAAGATTTTGACTTCATTTTAGTTGATTGCCCGGCAGGTATTGAACAAGGTTTTCGTAATGCTATTGCTGGTGCTGATAGTGCTATTGTAGTAGCTACTCCTGAAATCTCTTCAGTTCGGGATGCTGACCGTATTGTTGGTCTTTTGGAAGCAGCGGGGTTATATGATTCACGCTTAATTATTAACCGCTTGCGCAGTAAAATGGTTAAAAACGGCGATATGATGGATGTCGATGATATTATTGACATATTATCTATTCAACTGCTGGGCGTAGTTCCGGAAGATGAATCGATCGTAATATCTACTAATCGTGGCGAGCCTGCCGTAATGGAAGCATCATCACGGGCAGGGGCTGCCTACAAAAAAATTGCCCGCCGTTTAATCGGCGAAGATGTACCAATGTTTTCTCTTGAAGATGAAAAGATTCTGGATAAATTCCGTAAAATGCTTAAGATTGCCAGATAGGGGGTATGAGTTTTGTTTGAATTATTAACCAGAGTTTTTGGCCGGGATAATAATGGCAGTAAAAATATTGCCAGGGAAAGATTGCGGTTGGTACTAATTCATGACCGGGCTACTATATCTCCTGAAGTAATGCTCCTGCTCAAAGAAGACCTGATAACAGTTATCCGTGAATACCTGGAGATAGATGAAGAAGCACTTAGTGTGAGCCTGGAAAATGACACAGATTCAGTAGCACTTGTTGCCAATATACCAATAAAAGGATTAAGAAGAGTCGCAAATGCATAAATACTGAACCCGGGTTAAGACACCCGGGTTTTTTATAGTAAATATTTGCCTTTTAATTTAAAACGGGTAAGCACCTGAATTTGGTGCCCAACTGGGAAAGGCGGTTCATATACTAGATAAATTTATTGCTTTATGATAAGTCCCAAAAAATAGATTTTATAATATAAATTAACTTCCTTATAAGTAACTTTAGGGGAGTTTTTTGTGTGGTAATAGGATTATTTCTGGTATCATTAAGCTTATCATCTAAGATAATTTTAAACATGCACATCTTTTTGTTTAAACGGTTGGAGGTAAAACTTTTTGGAACTGAAAAGACTTAAATTTATAGATAAATCTTTTATATTAATATTATTCATAATTCTAGGGTTCGGACTTGTTGTTCTTTCCAGTGCAACTAATTCATTAGCCAGCGATCCTGATTATTATGTAAAAAAGCAGATAGTAAATATAGTAATTGGTATAGTTTTGGCCAGCCTATTAGTATTTTTTGATTATACCCAGTTTCGCCGCTACAGTAATTTTATTTACGTTATATGCCTG
Organism: uncultured Syntrophomonas sp.; assembly: GCA_964563125.1. GTDB lineage: Bacteria > Bacillota > Syntrophomonadia > Syntrophomonadales > Syntrophomonadaceae > UBA1368. Next base: position 11,047 of record CAZLVY010000029.1, read on the forward strand.
TTATCAATGATTGCAGTGCTTTTATTTGGTGAAGAGGCTAAAGGAAGTGCCCGGGCTATTAGTATAGGGGGGCTTCCCAGTATTCAGCCGGCCGAGTTTGCTAAAGTTTTCATAATTGTTACTTTTGCTGATTTTTTAATGAAAAGAAAAGATCAATTGAATAATTTAAAGCAGTTACTGCCTTGCTTTGCCTATATGGCGGTGCCGATATTTCTAGTTCTGCTGCAACCTGATTTAGGAACTGCTCTGGTGTTTGTAGCTATAACAGTAGTCATGCTTTATGTAGCCGGGGCCAATGCCAAACTCTTAACGCGCTTAATTGCTATCGGTGTTGTTGTGGTTACCTTAATGGTATTTTTACATCTTCAGTTTGGAATGTGGCTGCCTATGGAAGATTATCAGGTTAAGCGTTTGACGGTGTTTGCTAATCCCTATGAAGATGGGCAGGGCGGCAGGGGATTAGGCTGGAATACTATCCAGTCACTTGTAGCTATTGGCTCAGGAGGACTAACCGGTAAAGGTTTATTTTCCGGCACCCAAGTGCAGCTGAATTTTTTACCCGAACATCATACTGATTTTATCTATGCTGTAATAGGTGAGGAATTAGGTTTTATCGGTGCGGCATTACTGATTTTGCTTTATGGAATACTAATAATACGGGCAGTATATATAAGTTTTGATGCCAAAGATCTTTATGGCATATTAATAATTATGGGCATATTGGCGATGTGGCTATTCCATATATTTGAGAATATAGGTATGTCAATTGGACTGATGCCTATCACAGGGATTCCACTGCCTTTTATTAGTTATGGCGGTAGTTCCATGATGGCAAATCTAATAGCAGTAGGAATTATTTTAAGTATAAATATCAGAGGTAAAAAGCTGGTCTTCTAGAAAGAGAAAAAACCCCGCTAATACTGTTCTGCACCTCCAAACATTAAACTTTTTTGTGGTGCACTTCATACAGCGGGGTTTTGCTTTATTTAAAGCAAGACAGTTTATTAGTCAAAATTGCTTCGGCGTCACTTGCCATTGATTGAATCAGTTCTGCACAGGTGGTTACTTCTTTGATTAAACCAATCGATTGACCTACCATTAAGGCGGCAGCGTCAACATCTCCATTGGCCCAGGCCAGTTTAGCTTTTTGCCCTGAAAGCAGAGGTATTATCTGACCTAAATCCCCGCCCTTTTCTTCAATTTCAAGAACCTGGGCGGCCAGATTATTTTTTAAGGCGCGGCCTTGCAGACCGATAGATTTACAAATTAAAGTTGTTTCATGCTCTTCGCGATTGATAAGCTCTTGCCAAATGTTAGGGTGAACAGCGCACTCTTTGGTGGCAATAAAGCGGGTAGCCATCAAGACCCCTTCGGCACCCAGAGCCAAAGCGGCAGCAAAGTTACGGCCATCAACAATACCACCGGTTGATATTACTGGTATTTTTACACTTTCAGCTATGCGGGGCAATAAGACCATGGTAGTAACATCATCACTTAATGGGTGACCGCCTTCCTCAATACCTGCGGCAATTACTGCGTCATAGCCGTAACGTTCGATATTTTTAGCATGTCTTACGGCACCGACTTTATGCATCACCTTTACTCCTGCTTTATGAAGCATATCGAGGTATTTTGTGGCTGGTTTACCTGACACTTCTATTACTTCCACTTTTTCATCTGCACACACTTTAAAGAAATCATCATAAGTTTCTTCCGTGAAACGCATAGAAGGAAGTAAGGTTATGTTTACGCCAATTGGTTTTTTTGTCAATTCACGAGTCTTTTGAATGGCGGCTCTGAAATCTTCACCAGAATCGTAATTGCCGGCTGTAATGTTGCCCAATCCTCCGGCATTGGAAATTGCTGCACATAATTCTGGTGTAGCAAGCCATAACATACCACCGCAGATAATTGGATATTCGATGCCGAACAGCTCAGTGATCCGTGTTTTCATATTATAACCCCCTGATATTTTTATTAAGTATATATTACATGATTAGAATATCAAATACAAAAACTTTTATTGGTTTATTTTAACAAATATTTCGCTTTTTACAGACATAAAAGCAATGTGATTACTATATATTTTATAAACTGGTATGTATATTTGACCATGTTTAAGGAATTGAGGTGATGGACATGTTGGGAAGCTTTAGAATCAGAATGTTAGCCGTAATAATAATAGTAGCTTTAGTTGGAATATGTATAGAAAGCGGACATAGCAGCCGACAAATTGTGGAACCAACTATCAGATATATTCTTAAAGATTACGGCCTTAACAGCAAGATAAGTCTTTTTATAGAAAACCTGAAACCGGGTATAAGACCAGAGACAGTGCCGGTCACCAATACTTCTTCAGTATTGCAGATTCCCTGCAAATATTCAGCAGTTGAGCGCAATTACGGGTGGTATTTTAATCATGACAAACAGCAGCAGGAATTCTTACCCGGCGTTTACCTTAAGGTTGAAAACAATACTATAGTAAACCCAATTCTTACAGGCCAAGTCGAGCAAATCGGTAAAAATGATGAAGGCCGCACAATTCTAATTAAGCATGATGACGATTTTTATTCATTATATGGCGGAATAAAAGAGGTCTTAGTCGATAAAAACGCATGGGTTGATAGCAGCACGGTATTAGGAAAAACTGGTGATTTACTATATCTGGAGATTAGAAATAGTGATGGTCCGATCAACCCGCATAATTTAATAAATGCTGAAACATGAGATTTGCAAGGATAGCCGGGGTTGACATTAAATTTAATTTAATTTTCCTGCTGCTGGCTGTTTGTTATGGCTATTTTGGCTTGTTCTGGGAAGTAATAATAATTGTTTCTTCCGTGATCATTCATGAAGTTGCCCATACAATAATTGGGTTGCTGCTGGGAATCAAGGTAGTGGAAATTGAAATGTTTCCATTTGGCGGGCAGGCTAAGATAGAAAGTTTCCATGGACTGGACCCTGACAAGGAAGTTTATGTGGCATTAGCCGGGCCCTTAAGTTCGCTGTCAATTGCAGCGCTTTTTTATTTTCTGCCACTTGCTGCCAGCACAATATATCTGAATTTGTTAATAAATATAAATCTGGCTTTAGGCCTGTTTAATTTTTTACCTGTACTTCCTCTGGATGGCGGGCGCGTATTAAGAGCAATTCTTTCCAAAAAAATTGGTTTTAAAAAGGCCACCAAAACAGCGGCGCTTTTAGGTAAGATTGCCGGAGTATTAATGACTGCAGTTGGAATTTATTCTGCCTGGTTTTATTTCAGCGGAGCCAATCTGGTTATAATAGGAGTTATGCTCTTTTGGTCAGCTAATCAGGAAGGAAAAATGCTAATGTATTCGTTCATGCGTTTTCTGGTCAAAAAGAAAATTGAGCTATCAACTAAAGGCTTTTTACCTTCCCGGCAGATAGTAAGTTCCCCGGAGACCAAAATCAAAGATATACTGATTGAAACTAAGCCTGCTTATTATATGATGGTAGTAGTTATTGATAAAAATCACGGGGTATTAGGTATTCTGAGTGAGGCTGAACTGATTGAACAGTTGCTGGAGAGAGGACCGTCAATAATGATTTCCGATTGTTTATCAATGTAGGGTTATTTTTGTTAAGTTTAGCAGAAAATTTTTGTGGTAATATATATAGTACTTTAATTAAAAGGTTTATAGTTTTTCAGGAGGCAATGATGAAAGAAAAGTTGTTCAAAGAAATATTACCACTGGTATCTAAGCCGATTAGATATACGGGCAATGAGCTGAATATAATAAAAAAATCCTGGCCTGACAGTAAAACAAAAATGGTTTTAGCTTTTCCGGATGTTTATGAAGTAGGAATGTCACATGTGGGCGGAAAAATACTTTATGGCTTAATCAATGAAACAACCAACCATTTACTGGAGAGGAGTTTTGCGCCCTGGCCAGATATGGAAGAATTACTGCGGCAGCATGAATTACCGCTTTATTCATTGGAGAGTTTTAAACCACTGGGCGATTTTGAAGTAGTAGGATTTTCGCTCCAGTATGAATTATCGATAACCAATTGTATAAACATGCTAGATATGTCCGGTATTCCAGTCTGTTCTAAAGACAGAGGCGAAAATGCACCTTTTGTCATAGCCGGAGGCCCGGTAGCTTTTAATCCTGAACCATTTGCGGATTTCTTCGATGCCTTTTTAATCGGCGATGGTGAAGAAGTTTTACCGGAATTTCTGGATTTATGCTTTGCAACCCGCAATCAGCCTCGTAAAGAACGGTTGCTGGCCATGGCTAAAATTGAAGGTGTTTATATTCCGGCACTTTATCAGGCCGAATATGGGAAGGATAATCTGTTTAAGGAATTAAAACCTTTGGTACCAGGAGTACCGGCCAGGATTCGTAAGCGGGTAGTCACTAATTTTGACCAGGCCTATTTTCCCGCAAAGCCCATTGTGCCTTATATGAATATAATTCATGACCGGGCAGTTCTGGAAGTAATGCGGGGATGTCAACGTGGATGCAGATTTTGTCATGCGGGAATAGTATATCGCCCCGCCCGGGAAAAACGAGTGGATACATTGCGCCGGCAGGCTAAAGAGCAATTAGAAAGCAGCGGCTATGAAGAAGTATCATTATCCTCCCTAAGCTCGCTGGATTATTCAGGGATAAACAGTCTGGTCAAAAAACTGGTCAAAGATTATGGCAAATGTGGTATCGGAGTTTCTCTGCCCTCACTAAGGGTAGATGCATTTTCTATAGAGTTGGCCAATGAAGTGCAAAAAGTACGTAAAACTACCTTGACTTTAGCACCTGAAGCCGGTACCCAAAGGATGCGCAATATTATTAACAAAAATATCACCGAGGAACAATTGGTTCAAGCGGTACAAGCTGCATTTAAGTCAGGATGGCGGGCAATAAAACTCTATTTTATGTTCGGCCTGCCTTATGAAGGGCAAGAAGATCTGGATGGCATCATAAGACTGCTGCAGGAGGTCAAATCTATCGGCGACAAGTATTCCCGCCGCCCGGTTGAACTGAAAGCCAGTATAGCAAATTATGTTCCTAAAGCGCATACTCCTTTTCAATGGCATAGTCAAAACAGTGTAGAAGAATTTGAGAATAAAAGACAATACATGGTAAAGAGCAGACGCAAAAACATCAAGCTTGATTTTCACGATAGCCAAACCAGCTTTGTGGAAGGAATAATTGCCCGTGGTGATCGCAGACTGGGCCCGGCTATTTTAAAAGCCTGGCAATATGGGTGCAAATTTGATGGCTGGACCGAACATTTTCATTATAATAAATGGGTTAAAGCACTTAAGGATAGCCAAATTGACCCTGATTTTTATACAGTGCGGCTTCGAGATAAGTCGGAAGTATTTCCCTGGGATTTTATTGATATCGGTGTCAGCAAAGAATTCTTATGGCGGGAATTTGAAATGGCTGTAGAGGAAGCTGTAACAATTGATTGTCGATCAGATGCCTGCAATGACTGCGGTATTTGTAGTGAGTTCGGTATCAGTGTGGAAATTGAGGAGGAGATGCCACTTGAAGATTAGATGTGAATACTCGGTAGGACCGGAACTAAAATTTCTGTCTAATCTGGATATGATGCACATGATGGAAAGATCTTTACGAAGGGGCGGTATTCCTTATGCTCAGAGCGAAGGTTTTAATCCCCATATAAAACTATCAATGGGTACAGTTTTGCCGGTCGGTCTTTGGGGGGCACGAGAATATTTCGATTTGGAGCTTACAAAAACCGTGGATCTAAATTGGTTCAGGGAACAGATGAATGCGGTATTACCGCCATATATAGTTATTAACCGCGGCATTGCTATTGACAGTAATGAACCATCCTTAATGAAAACTATCAATGCTGCCAGTTACTGCTTTAAAATACAAAGAATTTCGCTGCTTGAAGTAAATCAACTGCTGGATAATGTAATGACGATGCCGGACTTGATTTTTACCAGTCGTGGTAAAAAAAAGGATGTTAAAAAAGATCTTAAACCAAGTATTTACAAAATTGCAGTGAATGGACAGGATAATTCTGTTATTATAGATTTAACTGTTGCGATCGGCGAACCGGTTAATGTGAGGTTTGATGAGTTAAAGGACCTTCTGCTTTGGGCAGGTATTAAAGAAGATGACATGGTAGATATATACCGCAAAGCTAATTATATTATAAAAGCAGCAGATTATTATTCTCCCCTGGAAAAGGTGGTTTAGTTTGGTTAGAGAACTAATTGCGGAAATTTACCCCTGGGAATCAAGAGTAGCAATAGTTGAAGATGGCAGATTAGTAGAAGTATTCTGGGCTGATGAAAATGAAAATATAGGCAATATTTATAAAGGCAGAGTAAAAGATATTTTACCCGGTCTATCTTGTGCTTTTATTGATATTGGTTTGAATAAAAATGCCTTTATTTACTCTGGTGATATTGTTATCCCCGGTACCAAAAAAGGGGTTAATACCTTTAGCATGTTAAAAACCGGACAGGATATAATGGTGCAGGTTAAAAAAGAGGCTTTTTCGGAAAAAGGGGCAAGAGTAACTGGAAATGTAACTATTCCTGGTCACTTTTTAGTCTTGCTGCCTTACCAAAACGAGATATCGATTTCCAGAAAAATTACCGATGACGTGCGGCGGGACAGCCTGCGTGATCTGATAGAAAATAATCGCATAGAGCAAACCGGTATTATTCTGCGCACTGCCTGCTTGGAAGCAGAAGACAGCGAAATAATTGCAGAATTAAATGGTTTGCTGCAGGTGTGGGAAGATATTAAACAAAATTACCAAAAAGGCAAAGCTCCGAGTGTGCTTTATGAAGATATTGATGTTTTGGAAAGGACCTTGCGCGATTATTTAGATGGTGATACATCCCGGGTAATTATCAATAATCTTAGATTAAAAGATAAAATCAGCAATTATATGCATAACAAAAATGTGCCGTATGGTTTTTCCGTTCAATACGATCAGGGCGATCTTTTTGAAAAATATAGTCTGGAAAAAGATATAAAAAGGTCACTGCGGCGCAAAGTATGGCTCAAGAACGGTGGATATCTTATTTTTGATGTGACCGAAGCAATGACCGTGATCGATGTTAACAGCGGCAAATATACCGGCATCGATGATTTTGAAGATACTGTCTTTAAACTTAATATAGAGGCGGCAGTTGAAATTCCCCGGCAGCTTCGGCTGAGAAGTATCGGCGGTATAGTCTTGATCGACTTTGTTGATATGCGGGACAAACAAAATCAAGAAAAAGTTATTAATGCTTTTAAAAAAGAAATGGAAAAAGATAAAGCCCATACCAGAATTGTAGGAATGACCGGATTAGGTTTCTTGGAGATGACGCGTAAAAAGTCGCGTTACGGTGTGTCGGAATTTTTTACTGATGAATGTCATCACTGTAATGGGCGCGGCAGAACTATAAATCTTTTTGCCTTATCCTGTGAAGTGAAACGAAAACTTTCCAATTTAGGTTATGTGGAAAATAAAATATTAGTCTGTGAAGCCCATCCTGACTTTCTGCAGTATTTACAAAATGACGAACATAACTTGAATTATATTCGCAAAAGAACTAATAAAGAGATAAGCCTGCGCGAAAATAACAATCTGGCGGTCGGAGAGTATAACATCTATACTACTGATTGATAATTTTTGTTGTGGTAAAAAGAGTTTTATCAGCATTTTATCTGGAGGGGGGATAAACATGCCTTTTGTTTCAATTCGGCCTGAAGTTTACTGGGTGGGAGTGCAGGATCCTAAGCTTAAGCTATTTGATATTATAATGGAGTTAACTAATGGTACCAGTTATAACGCTTATCTGGTAAAAGGAGAAAAGCATATAGCGCTTATCGACACCGTGAAAGCTGCTTTTGCTGATGAATACCTCGCTAATCTGGCTGCAATTACAAATTTAAATCAGATAGAATACCTGGTGGTTCAGCATGCCGAACCTGACCATGCCGGGTCCATAGAAATGCTCCTGGATAAAGTTCCTGACCTTACTATAGTGACTAATTATACAGCTTATACTTTTCTGCGGAAAATAGTGAACCGCGATTTTAAAGTTAAATTTGTTGCTCATGATGACCAATTGGACTTGGGGGGCAAAAAGTTAAGATTTATAGGTGCCCCGCTGCTGCATTGGCCGGAAACTTTTTATAGTTATTTGCAAGACGATGGTATACTTTTCAGTTCTGATACATTCGGCAGCCATTTTTCTGATGACCGATTATTTAACGATTTGATTGACCGTGATTTCCTGCCGGATTTTAAACATTATTATGATATTATTTTAGGTCACTTTAAAAAATATATGTGGAGCGCTCTGAAAAAGATTGAAACAGAAAATACACAAATGATATGCCCGTCACATGGACCAATATTAAGAGAGGACCTGGATTATTATATTAATTTATATAAAACCTGGACCTTTAAGCCTAAAAGCCAAGCAAAACCACTGATAGTTATAGCCTATGCCAGTGCTTACGGCTATACCGAAAAGATGAAGAACGCCATTCAAATTGGTCTGGAAACAGACGGCAAGTTTATAGTTAAGGCTTATGATCTCACTATCATTCCATTGACCGAAGTTCTTACTGCTATTGCCGATTGTTCAGCGCTCTTAATTGGTTCTCCCACCATAAATAAAGATGCAGTTAAACCGGTCTGGGATTTGCTTAGTTCATTAACTCCAGTAGATACCAACGGTATTATAGCATCAGCTTTTGGTTCCTTTGGATGGAGCGGTGAAGCAGTACCCAATATAACCCAGCGGCTGCGCATGCTGCGTATGAGGGTAATGCCGGGCCTGCGGATGCAGTTTAACCCTTCTGCTGAGCAGTTGGAAGCAGCACAGCAATTTGGTCTTGATTTTGCCCAGGCTGTTTCAGGTCAGGAACAAAGCCTGGAAGAGGTTTTACACTACCAGCGGCAAGTTAATCCGCGTAATCCTTATAGTTTTGCAGAAGAGAATTACCGCCGCAAATATGAGAACCATGACATAATTATTTACTGGAATCCTGAACAGTGTACCCATGATACTAACTGTTTTGTAAGTCTTTCCAAAGTTTTTGCCCCGGAAAAAATTCCCTGGGTAAATATTAATGGAGCCAGCCCGCAGAGTATTATGAAAACTATTGATGAATGTCCATCTGGCGCACTTAAATATGAGATAAAGCCAGAGGCGTCGATTTTAACGTCAGCCAAAAAAGGTCCGGGTTGGATTAACTTTTACGGCAATAAATAATTTTTAAGAGTTTTTGCCACAGCCGCAAGGGCAAAGATTGCTTGACTAAGAAAGTGTTTTGTGTTACTTTCTTAGTTGGGTTGCACACTTTGTAACCGCACAGTTCGGGTTATAAAAGGCAAATGCCTACCTGGAAACTGGCGAGTCTGAATTTGTGGGAGGTGCATATAATTGTATGCAGTAATGAAAACCGGTGGAAAACAATACAAAGTGAGTGAAGGAATTATTCTTAAGGTAGAAAAACTTGAAGCTGAAGTAGGCGACAAAATCACCTTTGACGAAATTCTTTTTCTTACAGACAGTGAAGGTAATGTTAAGGTTGGAAATCCAGTAGTAAGTGACGCTAAAATTATTGCTGAAGTTATTCAACAGGGACGCGAAAAGAAAGTCATAGTATACAAATACAAACGCAGAAAGAATTATCATAAAAAACAAGGACACCGTCAACCATTTACTAAATTAAAGATTGAAAAGATAGAAGGTTAATCTATCTAAAATATCAACTAATGATAATCAGGAGGTGTTGACATGGCTCATAAAAAAGGTGTTGGTAGTTCCAGGAACGGAAGAGATAGTCACTCTAAAAGGCTTGGAGTTAAAAGATACGACGGTCAGGTTGTCAGAGCAGGTAATATACTGGTCAGACAAAGAGGAACTAAAATTCATCCCGGCAACAATGTTATGATTGGTGGAGATGACACATTATTTGCTGTTATTGATGGCAAGGTTAAGTTCGAAAGAAAAGACAAAGATAAAAAGCAAGTAAGTGTTTATGCGGTAGAAGAAAGCATTGTCATGGAAGCTTAATACTTATGAATTCTTGCAGCCCCTGGAGTTTTTCAGGGGTTTTTGTTATACTATCAAAAAGTATAGGTTTAAAGGGCGATAGTATAAGTGCAACCGCGGTTCCGCAGTCGCCAGAGGCTCGGCGCAAGCCGGGTTTTCTTTATTATTAGGAAAAACGGGGGGGTAGAGCTGGTGGAAGCTGAAAGAACAATTGTTTTGCTAAGAAAGATCAGACATGACTTTGGCAATCATCTGCAAGTCATAAGCGGTTATCTGGAGCTGAAGCAACCCGATAAAGTTCAGGAGTATGTAAGTAAGTTAATACTAGCCCTAAGAGCAGAAAGAACCGTTTTTGAAACTACCGAAGGTGAAGCTACAGTCTATTTATTTGAACAAATGCTAGCGGCCCGGGATTTTGGTGTAACACTATTATATAAAGATGTGCAGATAAATTCTATTGAACCTTTAGTGCAGGCAAATGAGCCATTAAACAGTTTACAGGCGCTGGCGGAGAATATAAAGGCAGATGATTTAACAGTACAGGTTGTAATCGGAACAACTATTGAACAAGATATATATATTGAATATTACTCAGGAGCATTTACAGTTAATCCACAGCGAGTGGTTATCAGGGAGTGAAATAATGTTTGTAGATTATGCCAAGATAAATTTGAAAGCTGGAGACGGCGGTAATGGGGTTGTTGCCTTTCGGCGTGAAAAGTATGTGCCGCTGGGAGGACCCGCCGGCGGAGATGGTGGTCGCGGAGGCAGTATTATTTTTGTAGCCGATGAAGGACTCAGCACTTTAATGGATTTCAAATACCGGCGCCATTTTAAAGGTGAGCGCGGTCAGCATGGTCAGGGTAAAAATATGCATGGTGCCAAAGGTAAAGATAGTATTATCAGAGTACCGGTAGGAACTGTAATAAAAGATGATGATAGTGACCAGGTAATCGCTGACCTGACTGAAACTGGACAAGAAGTATTGGTTGCCAAAGGTGGTCGGGGAGGGCGCGGAAATGCTCGATTTGCTACTTCAATTAACAAAGCTCCTTCCATTGCTGAAAATGGAGAACCCGGGGAAGAAAAATGGATCAGATTAGAGCTGAAACTCATTGCTGATGTTGGACTGGTTGGTTTTCCTAATGCCGGCAAGTCTACTTTGATTTCCAAGGTATCGGCCGCCAAACCTAAAATAGCTGATTATCCCTTTACGACTTTAGTTCCCAATCTGGGAGTTGTACAGCTTAAGGGAGGAGAATCGTTTGTTCTGGCAGACATTCCGGGTCTTATTGAAGGTGCACATGAAGGGGCAGGGTTGGGACATCGCTTTTTGCGTCATATAGAAAGAACCCGCGTGCTTATTTTCGTGCTTGATGCAGCACAGACTGACGCAAGAGATGTTTTAGATGACTATAATATTCTTGGTGAAGAATTAGAAAAGTTTAGACCGGATTTAGCCAGGAAACCTTTTTTAATTGCCGCCAATAAAATGGATATCCCCGAAGCGGCAGAAAATGTTCTCAAGTTACAGGAGAAGTTCGGAGATAAAATTATATTAATATCGGCAGCAACTGGTCAAGGATTGACCGAATTAATGGCAAAGGCCTATGAGCTCTTGAGCAGTGTGCCGATAGAAGATGTTACCGGAGGAGACGAAACTGTAGTGCGCAGGTTTAAGGATGAACCACCATTTATTATTGAAATTGTTGATGATGTTTTTGAGGTGAGCGGCAAACGTATTGAAAAATTACTGGCTTTGACTAATTTCAATAGTGATGAAGGACTGCAGCGTTTCCAAAGAACTATAAACAAAATGGGTCTGGAAGCTGCTTTACGCGAGCAGGGTATTCAAGTAGGGCAGACAGTGAGAATAAAAAACTTTGAATTTGATTATAGTGAATAGATAAGTTGAGGTGGGAGATCATGGTTTCGCGCAGGGATTTACATACTTGTGGACGAATCGTAGTTAAGGTTGGAACCAGCACTATAACATATGGCAATGGCAAACTAAATTTCAATCGTATTGAGAGTCTGGTCAGACAATTAGCTGATTTACAAAATGCCGGCAAAGAAGTAATTCTAGTCAGCTCTGGTGCTATCGGAGTGGGAGCAGATAGAATGGGCTATAAAAAAGTGCCCCGGACTATACCGGAAAAACAGGCTTTGGCTGCTATTGGTCAGGGAGCACTTTTACATATTTATGAAAAATTGTTTGCCGAGTACGGCAAGACTGTCGCGCAGGTTCTTTTAACCCGCGATGATTTTATGGAGAGAATGCGCTACTTGAATGCTACTAATGCCCTTTTAGCCATCCTTGCCATGCAGGTTATTCCTATTATTAATGAAAATGATACTGTAGTAGTGGAAGAAATTAAGTTTGGCGATAACGATACTTTGTCGGCTCTGGTTGCAGGCATCGTCGATGCTGATTTGTTAATTATCCTGTCAGATGTCGATGGACTGTATGACAGTGACCCACATCTTAACAGTACAGCAGTTTTGCAAAGTGAGGTAACCGAAATAACCGGGGAAATGGAAAGCAGTGCCGGGACTAAGGGCAGCAGTTTTTCCAGCGGCGGCATGGCAACCAAGCTAAAAGCTGCTAATATGTGTATGGCAGCAGGAGTACCAATGGTTATTGCTAATAGTAATATTGATAAAATTATTCAGCAAATAGTAAATGGTCAGGATATCGGAACTCTTTTTGTACCGCGGGAAGAAAAAATGCAGGCGCGCAAGCGCTGGATCGCTTTTGGTTCTGCTACCCACGGAAATTTGATAATTGATGCAGGTGCCTTAACCGCCCTGGTAAACAGGGGCAAAAGTTTGCTTGCCTCCGGTATTATAAAAGTGGAAGAAGACTTTGAACGTGGTGACATAGTGGCAGTAATGACCGAAGACGGGCATGAAGCAGCCAGGGGTATGGTTAACTACAGTTCAGCTGAGATTAGATTAATTGCCGGACATAAATCGGCTGAAATTGAAAAGATACTATCAGTTAAAGATTATGATGAAGTGATACATCGCAACAACCTTTGGGTATGTAAATAATCTGGTGACAGGAGAGATGCACAATTGAGCAGTGATGGGCAGAAAATACTTATTGAGCAAGGGAAAATGGCTAAAAAAGCAGCTCGAATATTAGCTGTAGCAGATACAAACCTAAAAAATAATGCCCTGGCTAAAATGGCTGACAGTCTGGAAAAAGCCAGTGATGAGATTATCGCTGCCAATAGCATGGACTTAAAAGCCGGACAGGAAACAGGACTGACTGCAGCTTTGCTGGAGCGACTGACACTTGATAAAAACCGTATTGCAGCAATGGCAGAAGGCTTGCGTGAAATAATGCGTTTACCTGATCCGGTCGGGGAAGTTTTAGAAATAAATAAAAGACCTAACGGATTAGAGGTAGGCAGAATTAGAACCCCGATTGGTGTTATTGGAATAATCTATGAATCACGACCTAATGTTACTGCTGATGCGGCAGGATTATGTTTGAAAGCCGGTAATGCTATTTTGCTTAGGGGTGGAGAAGAAGCGCATAATTCCAATCGTGTCATCGCCCGTGTTATTGCCGAAGCAGCTATTTTTGCCGGCTTGCCCGCCGGAGCGATTCAACTGATTGACAGTACAGACCGTGAGATTGTTATACAAATGATGCAGATGAATGATTATCTGGACTGTTTAATTCCCCGGGGCGGGCTGGGACTGAAAAAGGCAGTCATGGCTAATGCTACTGTCCCTTATATCATGACTGGTATGGGGAATTGTCATGTTTATGTTGATCAATATGCAG
>CAZLVY010000030.1:0-20517 GCA_964563125.1 uncultured Syntrophomonas sp.
TTTAAAGGTCGTAATAAAGCTCAAATTCCAGAGGATGAGGAATTTCATTGACCCGACGTGCTTCGCGGCGTTTATTTTCTATCCATAAATCTATTAAACGTTGGGGAAATACTGCGCCCTGCAGTAAAAAGTCGTGGTCTTTTTCCAAAGCTGCCAGTGCTTCTTCAAGAGATTTAGGCAAACCTTTAATTTTAGCCTGCTCCTCAGCGGGCAGGTTATATAAATTAATATCATAAGGTCCGAATCCTTCGGCTACCGGATCAATCTTATTTATAATCCCATCCAGACCCGCCATTAAAATAGCGGCAAAACCCAGATAAGGATTACAGGTAGCATCAGAAGAGCGGAACTCAAAACGCTTCTGATTGGGACTTTTGGCGTAAGCAGGAATTCTTATGACTGCACTGCGATTGGCAGTAGCAAAACAAACACTGACTGGTGCTTCATAGCCGGGGACTAATCTTTTATACGAATTGGTACTGGGATTAGTGAAAGCTAATACAGCCGGGGCATGCTTTAAGAGACCGCCGATAAAGAATAAAGCTTCTTTACTGAGATCAGAATAACCTTCTTTATCATAGAAAAGGGGTTCTCCGTTTTTAAACATATGCATATGTACATGCATACCATTGCCGGCTTCACCAAAAAGAGGTTTGGGCATAAATGTAACAGATTTTCCTTCCTGAAAAGCTAGATTTTTGATCAAATACTTGGTCAGCATAGTTTTGTCTGCCATTTCCCGCAGACCGCCAAATTCAACTTCTATCTCAATTTGTCCCGGTCCCCCTACTTCATGGTGATGGTATTTGACCGGAATATTATTTTCTTCCATTAAAATACACATACGAGATCTTAAATCATAGAGAATATCCTGGGGAGGGGCAATATGGTAGCCGCCTTTGAGAGGGATTTTGTAGCCGAGATTGTCATAATCTTCATTACCGCTATTCCAGATAGCCTGCTCGGCATCTATAGAATACCCGGTTCTCTGGGGAGTAATTTCATAACTGACATGATCAAAGACGTGAAATTCATACTCGGGTCCTATCCTCATTTCATCAGCAATTCCTGTTGCTTTCATGAACTCTTCCGCTTTTCTGGCTATAGTCCGTGGGTCCTGTTCGAAAAGGTAGTTATCAGGTTCGGCAATAACGAATACATCACCTATCATACTTAAAGTGGCAACCTGAGTGAAAGGATCGGCAACTGCAGTTGAAATATCAGGGATAAAGACCATATCACTATTTTCTATTGGAGCAAATCCGTAATTGGAGCCATCAAAACCAATTCCGTAGATTAGTGTATCCGGGGTAAAGCGATTGGTCGGGATACTTAGGTGACGCCATCTTCCCGCCAGGTCAATTATTTTGAAGTCAATCATCTGGATTTCCTTTTCCCTGCAAAATTGCATGACTTCTTCATAAGTTTTAAACACAGCTAATATAATCCTCCTTAACATACTAAATAACAACGGAATTATAGCAAATCAGAAAAACATAGTAAAGGGAAAAAATATATAGTATACAATCAGCAATCATTGGAATTATATGTTACCCGCATGGCAGTTATATATTTTAACCTGCTCTAATACAATATATTACTTGAAAAATAAAGTCTGATTGTGGAGGTGAAGGTTATTATTAAAATAAGATGGATAGTGTTAAGTGTAGCAGCATTTTTATTAATAGGGGGATTAATATCTGCCGAAAGATTACACGAAATTTATGTTAAGTCACAACTGGATCCTCTGGTGGAGCTGAATGAATCAATAAATAATATGCTGGAATTAAAATCATATAAATATAATCTGGCATCCGGGTTTACTGTTGATCAGCGAGAGGAGGTGATAAGCAGAGTCGTCGGAGAAAAACAAGATGGAAAAACTCATATAAAGGGGGAGATGGTCAACACTGAAATAGACATCTATTATATCGACCGTACCATCTATAATTATGATTCTTTTTCCGACAAATGGCTGGTAATTGAAAGCGGCACCAAAAGCTCCGAGGAATTACTAATATCTGAGTTGAATCCGCTTTCCAATTTTTCATTTAAAAAACAGGTTGAGCTGGCAGAAAAACTAGGGTTTGAGAAGGTAGATGGTACTGAATGTCTGGTAGTAAAGTGTAAACCTGCAATAGAGAGCCAAATTTTAGAAACGTTATGGCAAAACTTTGAATATCAAATGTGGATTGATTATAAGGATAGGCTGGTAAAAAAAGCGGTGTTAGTCGCTGCTAATAAGCAATCGCCTGGGACTATTTTAAAAATCGAGGCCTTATTTTCCGATTTCAATGAAAACATTACTATCGACCCGCCTGATATTTCAGTTAAAAAGAAATAACTTGCAGTCTGCTCGGGGGCCATAAGGCCCCCAAATTATTTTCTGCCTGTTAGAATTGCTACTTAATCCACTTGTTGCTATAATCGTTTTGTATAGGAGGGATTACATTTGAATTTAGAGGAAGTAGACATTCTAATAACACCTGAAGAAATAAAAGCGAAAGTAAAAACCATTGGTCAGCAAATAGCCAGGGAATATGCCGGGAAAAACCTTCTATTGGTAGGAATACTTAAAGGAGCATTTATATTCATGGCTGATTTGGTCAGAGAAATTGATATACCTTTGGAAATTGACTTTATGGGGGTATCCAGTTATGGAGCCTCAACGTTTTCTTCCGGTGAAGTAAAAATTATCAAGGATCTTGATTTTTCGATCAAAGATAAAAATATTCTAATTGTAGAAGACATTGTTGATACGGGTCTTACCCTTAAATATATAACTGAAATACTGAAAAAAAGAGAGCCCCAAAGTATAAAAATATGTTGTATGTTAGATAAACCATCTCGCCGCATAGCTGACATAAAGCCGGATTTTTACGGTTATGCTATTGAAGATCGTTTTGTAGTTGGATATGGTCTGGATTATGCAGAACAATATCGCGAGTATCCGGCCATATGTGAGTTAAAAGCTTCAGTTTACGAGGGATAAGAGTTCCCGGTATTGTTAAGCAGGAATAAAATTATAAGGGTATACCATATTGCGAGTGGTATACCCTTTTCGTTATTTCACTTTGGCTGTAAATGTCTCTTCCTGGTCATTCCATCTAATGGTAAAAGTTAATTCTTCATCACCGCGAGGAATTGTGCCATTACCTCCTGATGAACCAATAATTACGGTGCCATCAGGTTTTAGGGTTACCCCGGTGCCTGAACCGCCGCCGATGGCTCCTATCATTTCATAAGATAGTAACCCTACTGACTCTATATCCTGACCCAGGTATTTTAGTGAGGTAGATTCTTTATTATAATGTTCATACTTAAGGGTTCCGTCTGCATCGTGATAAAAATATTCGTAGTATTTTACTGTCGTTTGCGACTCCCAGTTTTCACCCGCGCCGGTATAAACAATTTCCTTGGTATCATTTAGTTTCTCGAATACAGTTTTGGACACATTGCCTATTGGTTTCAGATCTTCAGTGGTTAGATCTTTTTCATCTACCGGATCAATTATCAGCAAAAGATTTTTTGCCGAACCGTCAGGAGTTGAATACAAATATCTTCCTGCCTTTTCCCTGTATATATCATCAGCAGCAGTTTTACGCTCTGCAATTGAGCCGTAATGATAAATGTGCAGCTTGTTTTTGCTATCATTTATATAAAAGGTAGTCGGCTTTACCCCGTTTATTTCCTCAGCATCAGGGTCACTGGTTTTGCTTAAATGAATATCTTCTTTGGCAAAAATATTAACTGCCTGGCGGACACTTAAACTTGGCTCACGCTCATTACCATCCAGATAAGATTTGCCTGCAAATGCCGCTATAATCAGTATCAAAACTGCCAGATAAATAAAAACATTCTGTCTTATATTATTCATTCCAATCCCTCCCCAATACAGTCTACTTTATAATATTTATAAAAAACAGGAGTATTGGCCTATTCTTGTTACAAAAGCAAGCAGGCTCTCCATTGTAACCTGGAGGCCTGCACAGTTATACTAATTTATTCTAATAATGATTCTATTCTTCCGGAAGGTTCAGATATTTCCAGGTGACCGACCAGAGTTTCCTGGATTTCGCCATTAATCAGAACCAATACTTTTTCTATACCTTCCAGTTCGGTTAGGCTGTTAATGATGGAGCCCATGGTCATTATTTCTCCGGTGCTGCCTCCCCAGTGTTTGGTGCGGATCTCTTCGCTAAAGTCTACATAGGCAATCGCATCTTTTACCTCAATACCTAACAGTTTGGCTTCCGGGGGAATAGTGCGGTATAAAGTGCTGTCTTCAGGACCTGCAATCAGCTCATTAATAACTGCTGTTCTTATTTGTTCCGCTTGTTTTGCCTCTTCTACTTCTACAGTTCGAACTTCTGCGTTAAGATACATGGCCTGATCATCGGAAAAATAAAGTGTTATATCTTGCTCAATCATTTCTTTATCTGCAGGAGGAGTAACGGGTGTTTTATCAGAGCCTTTATCTGCAGATTGCCCGCTGCACCCTGAGAATGCGGCTATAACTAATAACATAGTTAAAATTAACAGGAGTGATAACCATTTTCTTTTCATTTTAATCTTCCTTTCCCAAATAAAATTAAACCCATAATTTCATTGGTGAGTTTTATCTTTATATATTATAAGGTGTACGACTTATATTCTTTCATAATGACATAAAACAAAAACCATTGCAGTGGCATGGCTTAAAATAGAAGAGTATTAAATAAATTAATTGCGGTAATAATTTATATAAATACCGGGGAGGAATACAGCCATTATGAAAGGGTCAATGTTTGGTAACAATGCTTATCTGCCAGACCGCAGCAGAAAAGGGGGAGATAGCCTGGATGATTTAATAAAAAATTTAGCATGGAGTGTAGTCAGGAATCTGGATCAACTGCAGGCAGATACTAATAGTGGAATGCTGCTGCATACTAATGAAGAAGAATTAAGAGAAGAAGTTCAAATACTTTTTAAGCAAATAGATGCTTTAAAGCAAAAATTGCTAAAACTAACTGAACAGGAAATGTAGTTTAAAAATGGCAGTATTTAATAAGAGTGGAGTTGACACACATAACAGGCTTTGCTAATATCAAAATGTATAATACAAATAAATAGAAAACGAAAGTGGGTCTAGGGTTCCGCATGTTCAAAGCATGGCTGGTCCGAGTGACACAGGTGCTTTAAGCACTACACCGTATAGGGATAAAAGCCCAGGCGGATAGGTTTCGAATACGAGACTATCCACTTGGGCTAAATTTTTATCGCGATTTTTTATTATTAGGAGGAGTGTCATGGCTAAAGTAGGAATAATAATGGGTAGTGATTCTGATTTGAGTATTATGAAACAAGCCGGTGATGTACTTAAGGAATTCGGTGTAGAATATGATTTTACCGTTTGTTCTGCCCACCGCCTGCCTAATGAAACGGCTGAATATGCATCTAAGGCTATGGAAAAAGGTTATAAGGTGATAATTGCCGGTGCCGGAGGCGCTGCACATCTGCCTGGTATTGTAGCTGCTTACACAATTTTGCCGGTTATAGGCGTTCCTATTCAAACCAGCACACTTTCCGGAGTGGATTCATTATACTCAATTGTACAAATGCCGAAAGGAATACCGGTAGCAACTGTAGCCATAAACGGCAGTGCCAATGCTGCTTTACTGGCTTTACAAATGATTGCTCTTAATAATGTTTCTATTCGCCAGGCTTTAATTGACTACCGGCAAAAAATGGCCGGTGAAGTAATGCAAAAAGATAAACTGCTCAAAGAAATTGGCGCTGATGCATATTTAGAAAAGAAGCAGAAGGACAATAAATCAAATTAACCTGCTACTAAAAAAATAACTGCGATATTTTAATCCAAGTAAGTGGAGGTAGTAATGAACGATAAGGAAAAAATGAGTTATAAATCCGCCGGTGTTGATATAGATGCCGCCAATCAGTCGGTAGCAATGATTAAAAACTGGGTCGGTAAAACTAAGCGTCCCGAAGTTTTAACCGAAATCGGTCTTTTCGGAGGCCTGTTTGCTTTGGACAATAGTAAATATAAACAACCGGTTTTAGTTTCAGGTACTGATGGGGTAGGAACCAAGCTGAAAATTGTGCACCAGTTGGGCATACATGATACTGTAGGTATCGATCTGGTAGCCATGTGCGTAAATGATGTGCTTTGTCATGGTGCCGAACCTTTATTTTTTCTTGACTATATTGCTTTAGGAAAACTGGAGCCTCTTTTAGTCGAAGCCTTGGTCAAAGGAGTAAGTGAAGGCTGTATTCAGGCAGGCTGCGCCTTGATTGGCGGCGAAACGGCTGAAATGCCGGGTTTTTATAAAGTTGGCGAATATGATTTGGCCGGCTTTACTGTGGGAGTTGTGGAACGATCAAGTCTAATCAACGGCAGCAATATTGAAGTTGATGATGTAATAATCGGCTTGCCATCATCAGGAATACACTCCAATGGCTTTTCTCTGGTCAGAAAAGTTCTCCTGGAAAAGGCTGGTCTCAAACTGGAAGATTATGCACCTGAATTAGGCATGACATGGGGAGAAGAACTTCTTACCCCTACCAGGATATATGTCAAAAATATACTGGGCTTGCTCAAGGAGTTTGAAATCAAAGGAATTGCACATATAACCGGCGGCGGACTGCCGGAAAATTTGCAGCGCATACTTCCGGCAGGTTGTCAGGCAATAATTGACAGTAAGCAGATTAAGAGCCGGCCGATTTTTGAAATCATTCAGAAGGCAGGCGAGATAGAGAAAAATGAGATGTTCAGAACATTTAATATGGGAATAGGACTTGCAATTGTTGTTTCAGCGCGTTACTATGATGAAGTGCTGAAACATCTCGAAGCCAATGGTGAAAAACCGCAGGTTATTGGCAAAATAGAGGCAGGGAGCAAAGGAGTAGTTATCATATGATCAGAATCACTGACCCGGGTCGTTTAAGACTGGCTGTTTTAGCTTCAGGCCGCGGCAGTAATTTTGCAGCTATAATGCAGGCAATTGAAGAAAAAAGATTATCAGCGGATATAGTACTGGTTATAAGCGATAAAAAGGATGCTCCTGTTTTAAATAAAGCCCTGACCTGCAAAATAGATTTTTTTTACATAGCTCCCGAAGATTTTACCAGCAAAACCGCCTATGAACAAGAGATAATTAAAAGACTTAAGGAATATAATGTGCAGTTGGTTGTCTTAGCTGGCTATATGAGGCTTATCGGCAAAGAACTGCTTAATGCCTATAAATGGAAGATTATTAATATACATCCTGCCTTACTACCGTCGTTTACCGGTTTGCACGCTCAGCAGCAAGCTATAGATTACGGGGTAAAATTTAGCGGCTGTACGGTCCACTTTGTTGATGACGGTGTTGATAGTGGTCCGATAATTATGCAAAGAGTTGTACCAGTTTTCCCGCAGGATACAGCTGACACATTAGCTGAGCGGATTCTTATTGAAGAGCATCAGGTTTATGCTGAATCACTGCAGCTATTTGCTCAGGGAAAAGTATATTTAGATGGCAGAAAAGTACTAATAAAGGAAAGATAATTTTTAGCTTTTAAGGAGGAATCTATCATGCCAAGAGCACTTATCAGTGTATCTGATAAAAAAGGAATTGTTGAGTTTGCCAGAGGTCTTGAAAAGTTAGGCTGGGAACTGATATCAACCGGAGGAACTTATGCAGCTTTGCAAGAGGCTGGTGTTAAAGTAACCAAAGTGGCAGAAATTACAGAATTTCCTGAAATTCTGGGCGGCAGAGTTAAGACACTGCATCCTCGGATACATGGAGGTATTTTAGCCAAAAGAATTCCCGAACATCTGGCCCAGCTTAAAGCACATAAGATAGACCTGATTGATATGGTAGTAGTAAATCTCTATCCTTTTCGCCAGACTATCTTAAAACCGGATGTAACTCATGAGGAAGCTATTGAGAATATAGATATCGGTGGGCCTACTATGATTAGATCTGCTGCCAAGAATTATCGCGATGTAGCTGTAGTAGTAAAACCGGAACGATACGAGCAGGTATTAGCTGAGCTGCAGGAAAAAGGCAGTATCAGTGAAGAGACCAGAATGCAGCTGGCCTGGGAAGCTTTCAGTCATACGGCTGCTTATGATGCGGTTATCAGTTCTTATCTGGCACCGCCAGACCAGCAGCTTAGCGGTGAAAACTATATTATCGCCGGAGAAAAAGTATACGATCTGCGTTATGGGGAAAATCCTCACCAACAGGCAGCATTTTACCGCAATATGATGCCTTCAAAAGGGCTGCCAGATGCTGAGCAGTTAAATGGTAAAGAACTATCCTATAATAATATTATTGATACCCAGGCGGCATGGATATTAGTAAAGGAATTTGATCAACCAGCCTGCGTAATTGTAAAACATACTAATCCATGCGGGGTGGCGGTAGCTGATAATTTGCATGATGCTTATGAAAAAGCTTTTGCTGCTGATTCAAAGTCCGCTTATGGGGGAATTATTGCTCTTAACCGTTCGGTTGACCAAGCAACTGCCCTGCTTATTGCCAAACCCTTTATGGAAGTAGTTATTGCCCCTGATTTTGAGGAAAAAGCCCTGGAAATTTTGCGGGCCAAAGTTAATCTGCGTCTGCTGAAAATGCCGCTGACTAAAACAGACCGCTTTGAATATAAAAGCGTTGCAGGCGGTTTTGTAGTTCAGGAAACTGATAATGATGATTTTAAAATAGAAGCAGCTAAAACAGTAACTGTTGCTGTGCCCGATGCCGGACAATTAAAAGATATGGAATTTGCCTGGAAAATAGTTAAACATGTTAAATCAAATGCTATCGTAATTGCCCGAGACGGGGTAACTATTGGCATAGGTGCCGGACAAATGAACCGGGTAGGTGCCGCCTCTATTGCTCTTAGCGACAAGGGAGAACTGACCAATGGTGCCGTCATGGCCTCAGATGCCTTTTTCCCCTTTGGTGATACGGTCCAATTAGCCGGCAAATATGGTATTACAGCTATCATTCAACCGGGTGGATCAGTTCGAGATGAAGAAAGTATTGCTGCCTGCAATCAGTTGGGGATGGCTATGATTTTTACCGGGGTAAGACATTTTAAGCACGGCTAAATATAAAATCAGCGGAGGGAAATAATGGGCAAGAGAGTTTTGGTAATAGGACAAGGCGGCAGAGAACATGCGCTGGTCTGGAAATTAAAACAAAGTCCTGAAATCGATAAATTATATGCAGCTCCGGGCAATCCAGGAATCGCGTCACTGGCTGAATGTATAGATATTAGGGCCGACCAAATAGACGAGCTGCTTTTTTGGGCGCAAGAGGCACAAATAGATTTGACGGTGGTAGGTCCTGAGGTACCGCTTATGGATGGTATAGTTGATAAATTTCAGGCAGCCGGTTTAAAAATATTTGGGCCCACTGCACTGGCGGCACGCCTGGAGGCCAGCAAAATATTTGCCAAAAATTTATTTAAGAAATACCATATTCCTACTGCCCAATTTGAAGCTTTTGCTGATTTGCAACTAGCCTACCAGTATGCCTGCTCTTTGATGCAAAAAGGTAACCCGGTAGTTATAAAAGCTGACGGTCTGGCAGCAGGTAAAGGAGTAGTAATTGCTTCTGACTTGCACGAGGTCGATCAGGCTCTCAACAGCATGATGAAAGATAAAAGTTTTGGAACTGCCGGTGAAAAAGTAATAATAGAAGAATTTCTTAGCGGAGAAGAAGTGAGCTTTTTTGCTATCAGTGACGGTAAAGAGTTTGTTTCTATAATTTCTGCCCAGGACCACAAGCAAATTTTTGATGATGATAAAGGACCTAATACAGGAGGCATGGGTGCTTATGTCAATCCTCCTGTTTTCAGCCGGGAACTGCAGAAGCAAGTTGAAGATACTATTATAAGACCGGTCATAGCCGCCATGCAGGCCGAAGGATGCCCTTATCAAGGTGTGCTTTACGCCGGACTGATGATAACACCGGATGGTCTTAAAGTACTGGAGTTTAATGCCCGTTTCGGCGACCCTGAAACCCAGGCTATTATGCCGATGATTAATGGTGATATTCTGCCCCTTTTTGAAGCAGCAGTTAATGGTGAATTAAAAAATTATCAGGTGGAAATAGCGCCAGGCAGTTGTATTTGCGTAGTTTTGGCTTCCAAAGGTTACCCCGGTCCTTATGAAAAGGGACAGTTAATCAAAGGTCTGGATAATCTGGATGATGCAATGGTTTTTCATGCCGGGACCAGCTTAAAAGAAGAGCAGCTATATACTAATGGCGGACGGGTCCTGGCAGTTGTCTGCAGTGGTCCGGACATATTGACGGCCAGATGTAAGGTTTACAGTGAAGTGGAGAAAATATATTTTGCCGGAATGCACTATCGTAGGGATATTGCTATGAAAGCTTTGCACAGGGGATAATAGTATGGAAAATTCTAAGGCACCATTTATAAGAGTTGGCAGTTTTATAATCATAGTTCTCTTACTGCTGTATCTGCCTACCCGCGAATTTTTGAAAATGACTTTTATGCTGGGTATGCCATTGGTTCTCTTTTTAGTTGTGATGAAAAAGAATAATAAATATTCGCCGTTATGGATAATGTCGGCTCTGGTTATAATTCTTATCACAGGCGTTTATCTATATTCGCTGACAACCCTTCCTGATCGTATTGAAACTCGCCGTATTGTTATTGAAGGTGAAGTTTTGTTGGCTGATGGCAAATTTGATGAAGCTGTGGCTAATTACCGTAAACTTGAACAAACCGGTGAAATTAACAAAATGAATGATAAAATTGCCGTGGTGGAGGCGGAAAAAGCAGGTCGTAGTTTGATTGAGGAGGCCGAGCTTTTAATAGCGGACGGGAAGAATGATGCTGCCCGCGAGGTATTGCAAAAAGTCCCCACTGACACCAGAGCAGCGCAGGAAGCGGTAAAGATGCTGAGAGCATTAAATAAATAACCTAAAAGGGGTAGAGAAATGGTAACACTTGAGGATGTTAAGAAAAATGATCTGGTTAAGCAGTACATGGATTCAGGCAATACCTACATCGGCAACATAGGGGCAATTGAACATAACCTAAGCCATGCTGAATTGTCGGCCGAGTTATGCAGCCAAATACTGACCAAGCTGGGCTATTCCCCAAGAGAAGCCGAACTGGGCGCAATTGCAGGTTTTCTACACGATATTGGCAATCTGGTTAACCGCTATGGGCACGGAATGTCAGGAGCTATAATAGCTTTTAATATATTGCTGGATTTAGGAATGGATCCGGATGAAATAGCAATCATAATAGGAGCTATAGGCAACCATGAAGAAAATTCTGGAGGAAGAGCTGTTAATAATGTAGGTGCCGCTTTAATTCTGGCCGATAAATCAGATGTTCACCGCTCAAGGGTGCGCAAGCGCGATTTTGCTGCCTTTACTCCCCGGGACCGGGTTAACTACGCTGTAACTGAATCCAACCTTTTAATCGATGAAAAGAACCGCATCATTACTATGAAACTGCAAATAGATACTAGTGTCTGCTCAGTAATCGAGTATTTTGAAATATTTTTAACTAAAATGCTGATGAGCAGGCGGGCGGCAGAATTTCTTAAATGTGAATTCGAACTGCTGGTAAACGATAATAAGCTTTTATAGCGGGGAGGTAAACATATTGATTTTCACCCCTAAGTGGAAAGATGCAAACACCGATTTATTAGTCAAAACTTTACTAAGTCTAAAAGACGAAGAAGAAGTTTATCGCTTACTGGATGATTTGTGTACCATAAGTGAGATAAAAGCTATGGCGCAGCGAATTCATGTAGCGCAGCTTCTGGCTAATAATACTACTTACAATACGATTGCCACCAGTACTGGTGCCAGTACGGCAACCATAAGCCGGGTTAAAAGATGCCTGAATTATGGTGCCGGCGGCTATGAAAAAGCATTGCAGAGCATAGCAGGAGATGTTAATTATGAGAAATAGAGAAATACCTAAAGGACTTAGAGACCTTCTCCCCGATGAAGTCAAAATAAAAAGAAATATTGAAAATCAAGCCGTTAGTCTTTTTAGCAGATATGGTTATGAAGAAGTAATAACACCAACTTTTGAATATTTGGAAGTGGTGGAATCGGGTGCCGGCAGCAACATTCGTGAGGAACTCTTCTTGTTTATGGACCGGGAAGGCGGCATACTTTCACTGCGCCCGGAAATGACTGTGTCCATCGCTCGTCTTGCTGCTACCCATCTGCAGGAGGAACCTTGGCCGCAAAGACTATATTATACGGGCAATGTCTTTCGTCATGTACAACCGCAGAAAGCCCAGTACCGGGAATTTTGGCAGGCAGGAATTGAACTTTTAGGAGCCCAGGGACCGCTTGCCGATGCCGAAGTCATAACTGTAGCGGCCAAAACTTTAAGTGCTATAGGCCTTGAGGATTTTAAAATCAGTCTGAATCATATCGGCATCTTCAATAGTATCCTGGAAGAAAGCAATATGAATAATCAGGATAAAGTTATGATGCGGCAATTGGTTGAGAGTAAAGACCTGGTGGAATTATCCCGCATTTTGGAATCCCTGGCCATTGATGACCGTATGAAAGAGACTATTGCCAGTTTGCCGGTTTTGCATGGTGACTTGGATATAATTAAAAAAATACCCTTTTTAGAATACAGTCCAAAGGCCAGTGAAGCAGTGACTGAACTTTTAAAAATATATGAAGCCTTAAATACTTTCGGGGTAATCGATCATATAGTAATAGATATGGGTGTTTTAAGAGGACTGGATTACTATACCGGCATTGTATTTGAAGGTTATTCACCAGCGCTGGGTTATGGATTGCTGGGTGGAGGTCGTTATGATAATCTGATGGGCCAATTTGGTTTTCCCTGTCCGGCAACCGGGTTTGCGCTGGGAATGGATCGGGCAGCACTGATTATGAAAAATGATGAAGCAGAGGAAGAGCGCTATCTGGTAGGAGGTTCCGACCTGGAAGCGATAGTAAGTAAATGTGATGAACTGCGTGCTTATGGCTGCATAGTTGAAATGGATATAGAAAAGAGCAGTCGGGAAGAACTGCTCAGGCTTAGCCAGAAAAGAGAAAACACCACGCTCATTTACATAGATTAGAGAGCAAATCACAGGTGAATTATATGGAGGAGTTATAATGCAAGCGAATTATTTAACTATTGCCCTTTCCAAAGGAACTTTGCTGAAGCCGACCATTGAATTGCTCAGTGACATTGGCCTGCCGACACAAGGATTGACTCCCGAAAGCCGCAACATGGTTTTTAGCTACGAAGCAGAGCGTATAAAGTACATAATGTGCCGTCCTACTGATGTTCCGACTTACGTTGAACAAGGTGCTGCTGATTTAGGTATGGTTGGTAAAGATGTAATCGTTGAGCAGCGCAAGGATACTTTTGAAATGGTGGATTTGAAATTCGGTTATTGCCGCTTTGTTGTGGCAGGTCCTGCCCATTTACAAAACCTTACCGTGAAAGAACTAAACTATAAGCGGGTAGCAACCAAATTCCCGGTAGTTGCGGAGCAGTTTTTTCGCAGTCAGGGATTGCAGGTAGAAATAATTACCTTGCATGGCAATATTGAATTGGCACCTATTATGGGCTTGTCGGATTTAATTGTTGATATAGTATCTACCGGCCGCACCCTAAAGGAAAATAACCTGGTGGAAATAATAAGAATAATGGATTCCACCACCAGATTAATATGTAACCGGGTCAGCTACCGAACCAAATATAATGAAATCCAACCTTTAATTGAAACAATGCAGAAGAAAGTGAAAGGCGGAAGCAACTAATGAAAATAAAACGGTTTAAAGCCAATTCCAATGACCTTAATTTATTTCTGCAGAAAAATCTGGCGGATATGAAGCAATATGAGGCTAATGTAGCCCAAATTGCTGCTACCATAAGAGAAAAAGCTGATCAAGCCATATTTGACTTGACTCTAAAATATGACGGAGCCAGCATCAATCATGAAAATTTCCGGGTTTCCACCGAAGAGATTGAGGAAGCTTATAACCTGGTTGATGATGAGTATATTTTTGCGATACGCGCTGCTATCGATAATATTGATCTGTTTCATTCCAAGCAACTGAGAAACTCCTGGATGGAACCGGATGAGAGAGGCAACATTTTGGGGCAGCTTTTCAGACCCTTGCAGCGAGTGGGAATATATGTACCAGGTGGAACTGCTGCTTATCCTTCTTCGGTACTGATGAATGCTATTCCGGCTCAGGTTGCCGGGGTTGAAGAAATAGTGATGGTTAGCCCGCCTGATAAGAATGGCAAAATTAATCCCTATACATTAGTTGCTGCTGCTGAATTGGATATTAATGAAATATATAAAATGGGCGGTGCGCAAGCAATTTTTGCCCTGGCCTGGGGAACTGAAACAGTAAAAAAAGTAGATCTTATCAGCGGCCCCGGTAATATTTATGTTACTCTGGCCAAAAAGGCGGTTTACGGAGATGTTAATATCGATATGCTGGCAGGTCCCAGTGAAATATTAATTGTTGCCGATAGTCAGGCTAATCCTGTTTATTTAGCTGCTGACATGATGTCACAGGCTGAACATGATACATTAGCCCGCAGCATCTTAATCAGTGATGACGCGAGTCTCTTTGATAAGGTGGAAGCAGAGATCAATCTGCAGATACAAAATTTGTCCCGCAGTGAAATCATTGAAAAATCTTTAAGCTCAAACGGTGCCTTCATCCTGACCGAAACCATGTATGAAGCATGCCAGGCAGCCAATCAAATAGCACCGGAACATTTGGAACTAATGGTTCAAAATCCTTTTGATTATCTGCACAAAATTAATAATGCCGGAGCTATTTTTATGGGACAATACACCCCTGAACCGGTGGGGGATTATTTTGCCGGACCCAATCATATCCTGCCCACCGGCGGAACTGCTCGTTTTTATTCCCCGGTTACTATTGACACTTTTATGAAAGCTTCCAGCATTATTTATTACTCCCGGGAAGGGTTGGAAGAAGATGCTGATGATATTATAAAACTGGCTACTGTTGAAGGACTGACTGCGCATGCCAATTCGGTGCGAGTGAGAAAGGGGAGAGATTAATGAAGGAAAATTCCCGCAGGGCAGAAATCCAGAGGAAAACTGGTGAAACTGAGGTACTGGTGCAAATAGCACTGGATGGTACCGGCAGTTATCAAATCGATACCGAAGTTCCTTTTTTGAGCCATATGCTCACGCTTTTTGCCGTTCATAGTCTTTGTGATTTAAAAGTTACGGCCCGAGGTGACATTGAAGTTGATGACCATCATACCGTTGAAGATATAGGAATTTGCCTGGGCGAGGCTATAAAAGCTGCGGTGGGGGACAAACGCGGTATTAATCGCTACGGGGATTCCATTATTCCCATGGATGAAGCCCTGGCTCGGGTAGTTATGGACTTATCAGGCCGCCCTTATCTGGCATTTGAAGTTGATATCGAGCAGCAAACCATCGGCAATTTTTCTACCCAAAATGTGCGCGAATTCTTTCAGGCTATAGTTAATAGTGCCGGCATCAACCTCCATATTGACCTGATACGCGGTGCTAATTCTCATCATATTGTAGAAGCTGTTTTTAAAGCCTTTGGCAGAGCTCTAAAAAAAGCAGTAACCAATGAACCGCGTGTTGAGGGAGTCTGGTCCAGCAAAGGCAACTTATAGATCTAATAAGCAAAAACATGGAGTGAAATATTATGATAATCTACCCGGCCATAGATATAAAAGATGGACAATGCGTCCGCTTGATTCAGGGCAAATTAGATGATAAAACCGTTTATTCCAACCATCCAGGTGATATGGCACGCTCTTTTCAAGATCAGGGTGCTGAGTGGCTGCACATAGTTGACCTCGATGGAGCTTTTGTCGGACAGCCCAAAAACCTGAAAGCGATAAAGAAAATAGCTGAATCCATTGCTATCCCTTTTCAAGTAGGAGGAGGCCTTAGGACAGCAGATGATGTAAGAAAGGTGCTGGATATGGGCGCCACCCGTGTCATAATAGGCACCAAGGCAGTTACCAGTCCTGATTTCATTGTAGAACTCCTGCAAGAATTTGGCCCGGATAAGATAATCCTGGGTATTGATGCACATGATGGCCTGGTAAAAGTAGAAGGTTGGGTAACAAATTCCGCAATTACTGCTATAGAATTAGGCCGGCAGATGAAAAGCCTGGGAATTGAAATGGCTGTTTTTACTGATATTTCTCGTGATGGCCTTTTACAGGGACCTAATATTACAGCTATTAAAGAAATGGCAGCCAAAACTGAATTACATATAATTGCTTCCGGCGGTGTATCAAGTATGAACAACATATCTGACCTGAGGGCTGTTGAGGAGTTAGGAGTTAAAGGGGCTATCATCGGCAAGGCTTTATATGATGGTAAGATAACTCTGTTTGAGGCATTACAAGCTGCTCGCGCTTAAAATATCATAATTCCTTAAAGAGCTTGAGTTAATATTTACAAAGTAAAGGAGATTAAGTATCTTTATGACTGCCAGTATAAAATTTGATGAAAAGGGTTTAGTTCCCGCCATAATTCAAGATTCCAGTAACGGTCAGGTTTTGATGATGGCTTACATGAATGAGGAGTCACTGGCCAAAACTATGAAAAGCGGCTTTACCTGGTTCTTCTCCCGCAGCCGCCAGAAATTATGGATGAAAGGTGAAACATCAGGAAATACCCAGCAGGTCGAACAAATTCTTTATGATTGTGATGAAGATACTCTGCTTATCAAAGTAAAACCAAACGGTCCTGCCTGTCATACCGGAAATTATTCATGTTTCTATCGCAGTTTGGATGGTGAAACTTTAGAAGCCAGTTTAAATAATGCCAGTATATTGCAGGAATTATATTCGGTAATTTCTCAGCGCCAAAAGGAAATGCCCGAAGGTTCATACACCTCTTATCTCTTTAAAGAAGGAATCGATAAAATACTTAAAAAAGTGGGAGAAGAAAGTGCGGAAGTTATTATTGCCGCCAAAAACCGGGAGAAGAAAGAAGTCATTTATGAGACTGCTGATTTATTCTATCATTTATTAGTGATGATGGTTGAACAGGGTGCCGATTTAACTGATGTATACCAGGAACTGCGCTCCCGCCGCTAAAAAGCAGGAAAAATATTATCTTAAAAACTATATGAGGCTGTTTCCAATCTTTCCAAACCAGGAGAGAGGGAATCAGCCTCATTTTCATGTAAATATAGTTTTACTTAAGGATTGTACATCCCATTGTTTTTCATGTAATTAAAAATACCTTCACCATGTTGCTGTTCTTCTTTTTGGATATGATTTAGCACCTGCCTGGCATTAGTATCAACAAACTCAAATATTGCAGTGTTGTATGCATCGGATACGTATTTCTCTGTCATCAGCATATCGTTGCAGAGGGCAGCATCTGACTGGTTACCCATTGCTCCCTGCATCTTGGAAGCTTTTGCAGCACTTTGCTGCTGGCTGCTCTGGTTCCCTTGATTCATAGCGGGGAGTTTGCCATTAAGCATCTGATTAATGCTGTCTAGATGATGCTGTTCCTGGGCAGCATAATCCTGAAACAGAGTCTTTAGCTGCGGATCCTGAGTTTGACTGGCGTAGTTATTATATTTGTCTATACATACCTGCTCATGAGTTTTCTGATCTTCCAGAAGCATTTTTTCTTTCTGAGTAAAACTTAGTGTCATTAATTATTACACCTCCTGCTAATATTGTGCTTAAGATATGAGTAATTATACATATCACAAGAGGTGTAATAATAAGTTAGAAAGTTGAAGTTTTAATAATAGCCCCGCTTCTTAACGCAGACTAATTGTTTTGACATGGCTTAAATCAGCCAGATTGTGAGCCATAATAGTCATTGGGGATATAGTATAAATAGTTTCACCGATATACATGATGCGGGAAATATTTTTATCACTGTTATACCAGTAATCGCCGGCTTTCAGATAATCCTCTGAATTCAAATGAGTAATACGTCCCTTGAGCCTGAAGCCATTGGCCAAGTCTATATTGTAAATATAAGCACCCTGGAAAGCAAAATGGCCATATTCAAGTTGGGCTCTTTCACTGCCGGGCTCATTATAATTGGGCGCAACTTCCATTAAAGTGACCGGGAAAGCTAACAGATTTTTGTCTTTAGCAAAAAGTAGAGCTTTATGATTATTAAGCAGTTCAGAATCAGTGCCCCGGTCTCCAATCAATTCTTTAGCTATTTCTTGGGGGTTAGTCACATCAGTTACATCAAAAATGGCCAGTTTCATTCCCTGGTAATAAGCCTGTGGCTGTCCATTGTAACCTTTAAGCTCTACAGTATCTTTACCAAAGCCAATGACATGATTTTCATCATAGGGGTGTAAATAATCACTGTAACCGGGAATCTTTAACTGTCCTAAAATTTGAGGACTGGCAGGATTTTTAAGATCAATTACAAAGAAGGGGTCTACATTTCTAAAAGTAACCATATAAACCCGGTCGCCCATAAAACGGGTGGAAAAAATTCTTTCTCCCGGGGCAATATTTTCTAATCGTCCTGAGATTTCCATATTGCTGTTTAAAACATAGACATTATTTTGCGAGGTGTAAATACCATCAGTACCACTGCCGCTGCTGGTGGTAGCGATACGGAAATAACTGCCATATTCATCCATGGAAAACTGGTTAAGGATAGTACCGGGTACTGAACCTTTACCAGCATAATTAGTTACACCCTGTTTAAGAGCAAATTTGTAGATTGATGTAGCGCTGGTCTTGGCACCTGATCTGTTTTGGGGAAGAAAGTCGTAATTATAAGAGCTTACCGCTACATATAAATTATCCAGAGAAGCGTAAATATTTTCACCGTTACCCAGATAAGTCTTTATATCTAACGGGGCATTCAGTTCATCAAGATTTAAGGCGGCAACTAGAATATAGGAAGGGTAAATGGCATCGGGGAAATAGCGGATTTTATCTACAGTAATATGATTTAAACTATCTCCGGACTGGCTGTCTTTATATGCAGGCAGGGGGATTTCCGGGTTTCCCTCTGCTGGCCGATACCAGTCGATGTAGCGATTAGCAACTATATAGACGGACGAACCGATCTTGCGCGTAGAAACTACAGAGCCTTCCAGTTCAACTTCCCGCACTTTTTTAATATTGGCTTTATCTTTAATGTCATAGACTATCACTTTGCTGGTCTGCATATTAGCAGGATAATACGGTGGATAAATATCTGGCTCAAGCATAGGCAAGGATAGTTCTGCATCAAGCATTGGCCGGGATATTTCTGCCTTGATTTTTGGGAGAGGTTGGGGAAGAGGATAAGGGACAGGCAGACTAAAGTGAGATCTGCCCATTACTATCAAATAATTATTATCTACATAAATATCACTGGCCCAAAAGTTAGGGTCTTCAAAAGTAAAACGGTTTACTACCTGCATATCAGCAGCGGGGAATGCCTTAACAATAGTAAGCTTCTGCCCACTGACCTGAAAAATATAATTTCTGTCAGTTTTTATTATGTCAGCCTCATCGACACCTGCTACCTGAACATTGGTAGCAGAAGAATCATTTGCTGCAGTTGGAGCGGCGGCACTATCGTTTTTAGTCATTTCCATCTGCGGCATACCGTCCGCTGCAAACATATTTCTTCCTGTCATGTAATAAGATCCATCAGCCTGTTTTAGCAGGCTCTGCAAATTAGCCATTGAGCCGACCAGCGGTAAATCGCTTTCCACATCTAATGCTTTAGCTTCATTATCAGGCTGTACAAGTGTGAAAAAAGAGAAACTGCAAACAGCTAAAATAAGCAGTGAAGTAACTAATAGCCTGGATTTCAATCCGGGTTTACATTTCATTGCCATTTTCCCCCTTAGCTTTTTCTTTTTTTACGCAAAATTTAAGCAATTACTTACAAGCATAAATAGTTAAATAGCTAAAGAGAAGGGCGGTGTAATTTCTTTAAATATTCATGCAATAAGCAGGACATTTATAAATTTTTGTTGAATAATAGATAATCCTGTAAATTAGGGGGTTTAGTACTTGATTAAGTCGGCGCAGAATAAGCAGTTACAGGTATTACATGAAGAGCAGGTGTGCCCTGAAATCTCAGGCAAGGAATCCGATAATTTTTATCGGGCTATTTTTGAAAATATAAAAGTGCCAATAATAATAACTGATAAGAATCTAAAGGTAATTACCATAAATCATATGTTTGAAATAATGTCAGGTTATTCTCTGGACGAACTGGTAGGGAAAAATGCCTGGAGCCTAATCGCATCTGCTGAATCTCTGCGGAAAACCAAGCGAAATCATCGACTGCGCAAACTAAATCCGAATCTGGCACCAGTTTATTATGAAATAGAGACTAGTGACAAACATGGCAATGTAAAACATTTAAATTTACATGCTTCTTTCATACCTGATACGGAAGAAATTGTGGTTACACTGGTTGATATCACCGAACAGCGCCGAGCAGAATCAATGTTTAAGGCCAGTGAAAACTATTATGAGACTATTTTTGAAAATACCGGAGCA
>CAZLVY010000030.1:20617-24568 GCA_964563125.1 uncultured Syntrophomonas sp.
AATGTTTAAGGCCAGTGAAAACTATTATGAGACTATTTTTGAAAATACCGGAGCATTAACCTTACTATTTGAAGAAGACGAGACCATTTCCATGGTCAACAATGAATGCGAAAAAGTGCTGGGGTACAAAAAGGAGGAATTGATAGGCATAAAATGGGAAGAGATAGTGTATCAAGACTGTGTGGAGAAGATGAAAGAATATCATCATTTGCGCAGAATAAATCCTGCCTTGGTTCCATTTAAATATAAGGTGCAGATGGTAGACAAGCAAGGTGAGATAAGAGACGGATTTTTATCCGTTGACATAATCCCCGGTACAAAAACCTCGGTAGCAACTTTTATTGACCTTACTGATTATAACCGCACCGTGCAGGAAATGGAAATATATCTAAAAAAGATGCAACGCGTACTAATACAAGCGGCTAATTCCCTGGGAAAAACATTAGAAAAAAGAGACACTTATACCGCCGGTCACCAAAGAAAAGTAGCCGAATTATCCCTTGAAATTGCTACGGAGATGCAGCTGCCTAGCCTGCAATGCGAAGGGATATCAGCATCAGCGCGTCTTCATGATATTGGCAAAATAACTATACCCAGTGAGATTTTAAGCCGGCCGGGAGAACTGTCCGAACTGGAGATGGCAATCGTTAAGACTCACTGTCAGGCCGGCTATGACATCATAAAAGAAATAGAATTTCCCTGGCCGGCGGCCGAAATTATCCTGCAGCATCATGAAAGAATGGACGGTTCCGGCTATCCAAATGGACTGATCGGTGATGAAATATTACTGGAAGCGCGCATTATTACTGTAGCAGATGTAGTGGAAGCCATGGCTTCCCATCGTCCCTATCGGCCTACAATGGGCATAAATGCAGCTCTGGAAGAAATCTCAAAAAACAAAGGTGCTCTATATGACTCTGATGTTGTAGATGCTTGTTTGAAATTGTTTAATGAGAAAAATTACATATTGGAATAATTTTAGTTATTAAAAATTGCTAATATTTATTGGGATTTTATTGGTATAGATTGACAAAAAGGGTATAAATATTTCATAATAAAAGAAATTAATATTAAATTCTCCGAGATTTAAGACCTAAGGTTTTTACTATGGTTTTTAATCCGATAGGGTTTACCGGGAAACGGGTATGCCTCCTGTTGGAAAGGAGGAATGAATAGAAATTACTTGGTAATGATTCTTGTTCGCCTCTGCGAAAAGAATCTTTTTTTCGTATTGGGGTAAAATTGTGACTTGAAGCGGTTGAATTGTAACTAAAAATTAATTATTGGAGGGAAAAATTTGTTATGATGAAATTGAGAGGGAAAAAAATATCTTTAATTATTGCTCTGTTGGCAATATTTTTAATGACTGCGGTAATAGGATGCGGGCAACAGCAAGAAAGTGCCACACCGGAACCACCGGCTGCTCCAGAACTTAAAACCCTTAAACTGGCAACTACCACCAGTACTGATGATTCAGGGCTGCTGGATTATTTGCTGCCGGAGTTTCAAAAGGATACTAATTATAAAGTAGATGTAATTGCAGTTGGCACCGGACAAGCTATCGCAATGGGCGAAGCCGGCGATGTCGATGTTATCTTAGTTCATGCCCGGGCCTCAGAAGATAAGTTTGTTGCTGATGGCTTTGGAGTAGACCGCCTGGATGTAATGTATAATGATTATTTAATAATCGGGCCGGCAGATGATCCAGCCGGGATTAAAGGCACAAGCGATGCTGTCGCTGCTTTAAAGGCGATAGCTGATAAAAAGGCGGTTTTCATTTCCCGCGGAGATGATTCCGGAACTCATAAAAAAGAACTCTCAGTTTGGAAAAAAGCAGAAATCGAACCACAGGGAGAATGGTATGTTGAAGCCGGTCAGGGAATGGGTGATACCTTCCTCATGGCTGATGAGAAAAAAGCCTATACTTTAATTGACCGTGCTACATTTTTGGCATTAAAAGACAAGTATCAGTTGGAAGCAGCAGTGGAAGGTGACACAGCATTATTTAATCCTTATGGAGTAATACCGCTTAACCCTGAAAAATTCCCCAATATAGATTTTGAAGGTGCCACCAAATTTGCAGAGTGGCTGACTTCAGAAAAAGGACAACAATTGATCGGCGAGTTTGGCAAAGATGAATTTGGTCAAGCCCTCTTCATTCCGGATGCCAAATAAGAGAAAATAACAGCAGTCATATTTAGAGCAGGAGGACTAGCATGGAGATTATATGGCAGGGAATTAAAGAGGGATTTTATCTAATCATGCAATTAGATGCCGAAATAGTTCAGGTGACACTGCTATCACTGCAAGTATCTCTAACTGCCTTAATATTGTCAGCTGTGATAGGAATTCCGGCCGGGGCAGCAATGGCCTTAAAAGACTTTCACGGCAAAAAAATATTGCTCAATATCGTTTATACACTAATGGGTCTGCCGCCAGTCTTGGCAGGCCTTTTAGTGTATTTATTACTTACCTGGCGTGGCCCGTTAGGTCAATACGAACTATTGTTTACACCAGCGGCTATGGTTATTGCCCAGGTATTGCTGGCTACCCCCATCATATGGGGTTTAACCGCCCGGGCGGTAATGGCACTGGAGCAAAATGTATATGATACGGCAGTAACTCTGGGAGCTTCCCGACGTCAGGCAGCCCTTTCCCTCATCCGGGAGTCACGCATGGGCATCATTGCCGCTTTGACAACTGCTCTGGGCCGCGTTATTGCTGAAGTGGGAGCGGTAATGTTGGTGGGAGGAAACATTCGCTGGGCAACCAGGGTTTTGACTACTTCAATAGTCCTGGAAACTCGCATGGGCAACTTCAGTACGGCACTGGCACTTGGTATTATTTTGCTGACAATTGCCTTTTTGATCAATCTGATTATTATCATGCTGGAAAAGAGGACTTTCCGTTATGACAACACAATTCAAATTACATAATATAAGCAAGCAGTACCACGACCGGGAAGTATTGAGAATAAACCACCTTGAGATACCAGATGGAAAAATATACACCATTCTGGGACCTAACGGCTCCGGCAAAACTACCCTTTTACGTATTATGGCTTTGCTTTTGCGTAATGATGAAGGCAGTCTGGAAGTACTGGGTGAAAAGGTTGAGTGGAATAAAGGGCAGATATTAAGACTGCGGCGGCAGATGTCAATGGTTACCCAAACTTCTTTTATGTTTCAGGGGTCAGTAAATTACAATGTTGCCTATGGACTGCGTAAACGAAAAATGGCGGACAGGGAAATTAGGCGCCGCATTGGTGAAATTTTAGAAATGGTAGGTATGAGTGCTTATCAGGAGGCAGATGCCCGTACATTGTCCGGCGGAGAACGGCAAAAGGTAGCTATTGCCAGAGCTTTGATATTAGAACCGCGAGTTTTATTTCTGGATGAGCCAACTTCCAATATTGATATAGCCAGTGCCGCAGAAATCGAAAAATATATTAAATATATAAATGAAACCTGGGGAACTACTATCATCATGGTTACCCATAACCTTTTTCAAGCCCGGCGTTTAGCTGATGAAGTACTGTTTTTGAATGAAGGCCGCATTATTGAACAAGGCAGGACAGATCTGATTTTTGAACAACCGCAGGATGAGAGAACTGCTGCCTTTTTACGCGGGGAAACCGTTTTCTAATCTGATGCTTTCGGTTAGCATTACAAATTGCTTGATTATCTAAATAAATTGATATAATAAGTCTTGGCAAGCTAATTTATATAATCATGGGCTGTCTATGATGTGACCAGTAAACCATCAGCTGCCATAGAATGGGAGTAAGTGGAGCTGGATCCGTCCGAATATTTGTTCTGACGGATTTAATTTTTTCTGTGTCTGAAGAACAGAAGCCTGTAAGGTTCTGCGGTACAGATGTGGTAAAATGAGTCTAATGAAATCAGGAGGTTTTGCATGAAACAGGACAAAATATTGATTATCGATTTGGGA
>CAZLVY010000031.1:0-7162 GCA_964563125.1 uncultured Syntrophomonas sp.
AATACCATTAAAGACTTCTAAAGGACGGGTGTATCCGCTAAATTAGCAGCGACCAGGACCAATAATTCTCACCACTAACTGAAGTGTATTAGCGGCGATTATTGGTATAATAAGGTTAGGATGATGCTTTCAGTAACAATCAGTGCTTGGTTATAAAAATTATAATAGTAGAGAAAGGACCGCGATGATAAATAAACAAACCATAAAAATTTCGGGCATGAGCTGTGCGGCCTGTGCTGCCCGGATAGAAAAAGGTTTAAATAAGCTTGATGGTGTGGAGTCAGCCAATGTTAATCTGGCCATGGAACGCGCCACAGTTCAGTATGATGAAGAAAAGCTTGAACCTCAGGAATTTGAGGAGTTAATTAGTAAGTTAGGCTATAATGTGATTCATGAAAAAACTGCGGAAGCCGGGCAGGTGGACCTAAAGATATCAGGTATGACCTGTGCGGCTTGTTCTGCGCGTATAGAAAAGAAATTAAATTCTCTGGAGGGCGTTAAGTCCGCCAATGTTAATCTGACAACCGAAAGGGGCAGCATCTCGTTTGATTCAGAGCGGATCAAGGCAGAAGATATGATAAAGGCTGTCAAAGAGCTGGGATATAGTGCTGAGAAAATCGAGGATGTCAGCCGTGAGCAGGAAAAAGAACAAAAGGAAACTGAGATCCGGAACATGCGCATCGCACTGCTGGCTTCCGCACTGCTGAGCTTACCACTGGTGATTGCTATGGTGTTAAGTTTGCTCAAGGCTCATAGTCCGGTACTTGATATACTGCATAATCAGTTTTTTCAGTTGGCTGTAGCTACACCGGTGCAGTTTATAATTGGCGCCAGATTTTATAAACAATCATATTACGCTTTAAGATCAGGCAGTGCCAACATGGATGTACTGATTGCCATGGGTACTTCAGCAGCCTACTTTTTCAGCTTGTATAATGTGTTTTTTCAAACTGTCCCGGCTGGTATGATGAAAGATTTGTATTTCGAAGCCGCAGCTATTATTATCACCTTAATTCTGCTGGGTAAATATTTGGAAGCCATAGCCAAAGGCAGGACCTCAGAAGCCATTAAGAAGCTGGCGGAGCTTCAGGCTAAAACTGCCCGGGTGATAAGGCAGAGCCGGGAAATGGATATACCAATAGAAGAAGTTATACTGGGAGAAATAGTAGTGGTGAGGCCGGGTGAAAAAGTACCTGTAGACGGTAAAATCATTGAAGGCATGTCATCACTGGATGAATCAATGCTTACCGGGGAAAGCCTGCCTATAGATAAAAAGGCCGGCGATCTGGTGTATGGGGCTACTATTAATAAATTTGGCGTATTTAAACTGGAAGCAACCCGCGTGGGCAAAGATACAGCCCTGGCACAGATAATCAAGATGGTGGAAGATGCCCAGGGAACCAAAGCGCCCATTCAGAAGATTGCCGACCAGGTTGCAAGTGTGTTTGTGCCGGTGGTTTTAGGTATAGCTGCAGTAACCTTTTTGGTTTGGTATTTTACAGGAGCAGGTATTAATAAATCACTTATCAGTGCAGTGGCGGTACTGGTTATTGCCTGTCCCTGTGCATTAGGACTGGCAACTCCCACTGCCATAATGGTTGGTACCGGCAAAGGCGCTGAAAACGGTATTTTGATTAAAGGCGGCGAACACCTGGAAATGGCCTATAAATTGGACACAGTTGTTCTTGATAAAACCGGCACCATTACCAAGGGGCAGGCCGAAGTCACTGATGTTATCAGTCTGGGCTCATTAGATGAGAACGCTATATTAAATATGGCAGCGCGGGCGGAAAAAAGCTCGGAACATCCTCTGGGAACAGCTATTTATGATAAGGGTAAACAAGTTTATGGTCAGATTGATGATGCAGATAGTTTTGAAGCCATCCCCGGCAGGGGAGTAAAAGCAGTTATAGATGCGCAGGAAATATATGTTGGCACCAGAAAGCTGATGCGGGAAAAAGGTATCTCTTTTGCAGCAGTTGAAAAATCTATAACCGACCTGGAAGACCAGGGTAAAACCGCTATGCTCATGGCGGTAAATGGTAAACTGGAGTCCATTCTGGCCGTTGCAGATACTCTTAAGGAGAACTCGCGGGAGGCCATTGCTGATTTGCAAAATATGGGCTTAGAGGTTTATATGATAACCGGGGACAACCGGCGGACCGCTGACGCTATTGCTCGCCAGGTGGGCATAAAGACTGTACTGGCAGAAGTCTTACCGGAAAACAAGGCCATCGAGGTTCAGAAACTGCAAGCCCTCGGTAAAATCGTGGCTATGGTAGGAGAAGGCATCAATGATGCCCCGGCACTGGCTACTGCTGATATCGGCATGGCGATGGGCACCGGAACAGATGTAGCTATGGAAGCAGCAGACATTACCTTAATGAGAGGTGATTTAAGGACTATTCCTGCATCTATCAGGTTATCCCGCCAGACCATGAGAAAGATAAAGCAAAATCTCTTCTGGGCTTTTATTTATAACATAATTGGTATTCCCTTTGCCGCCCTGGGAATGTTAAGTCCCATTATTGCAGGTGCCGCTATGGCCTTTAGCTCAGTATCCGTAGTGACTAATTCCTTAAGTCTGAAAAGATATGATCCTAACCAGTCGAGAGTTACTATAGATGCTGCCGAGGAATGGAAACTTCCCGATAAGACTGATGAACAACCACTGCACAATAATCAAAAAGGAGATGTAATTATGTCTAATGAAACTAAAATACTTAATGTAGAAGGAATGTCCTGCATGCACTGCGTTAATGCCGTGAAAAAATCGGTAGAATCCCTGCCCGGGATAAGTAAAGTAGATGTGGACCTGGAAGGAAAAAAGGTGGAAGTAGTATTTGACCCCGATAAGGTCAATGTAGAAAAGATCAAAGATAAAATTGATGAGGCCGGTTACGAAGTAGTCTAAATTAAATGCTGCTATTAACCTGCTGAGATAAAGTCAACCAAGGGGAGCTTGATGCTGTAAATGGTATTCGTGGCTCACCTGTTTTTTTAGTTTCATGCTGGGGCTTGTAGTAACCTTGTGAATGAGAAGAGCACCGACTCACTTAAAGAGCCGGTGCCCAGACCGTCAAAAAAGGCTAATAGCAACCTTAATAGTATCGCGTGCGATACATTGTAGTGCCCTTGGGTGCTGCGTTAATTCGGAAGTCCCGTTCAATCGACGTACTTCATGTACGCCTCAATCACGGCCCTTCCGATCGCCTTGCTCTTAACCTTTTTTGCTCGCTCTGGTGAAATTATAAAAAAAATTTAGGTTAGCAGCAGTTGCCGCCTTCTTTGTGCATGTGCATCTTGCTCATAACCTCAGGTATTAGTTCAACCAGTTTTGCAATACTGCCTTTTTGAACGAGTGAATAGACCTGTACGCCATTTTCGTCAACAATAAGCAGAGCGGCAGGTGATACACTCAGACCGGCACCGCCGCCTTCGCCTTTACCAGCACCCTGTTGCGGGGCATCGCCTTCTCCGCCGCCAACTCCAAAGCCTACCCGGACGGACATTAAAGGGATAATAGTCTTGCTGCCGCTAATAATCGGCTCACCAATCACCGTCTTGGCCTGCACCATATTTTCTAAATGGGAAACAATCGCTTCGATATTTTCTTTAAGCATACTGAACATCCTCCTTTTGTTTTTTCTTAAATTTTATTTTTGGCCACCAAATGGCTCTGACCGGCTTCTTAAATAAAAAAACTATACCTATTGCCAGAATATGAAGGGGAATAAACCATCCCCTGAAGCTTCCCTTAATATCAATCACTGCTCTGGTGAAGTCAGGATCGAGAGCTATAGAGCTGTTGTCTAAATTAAGGGCTGCTATAGTACCCACCATAACACCGGTCAGGGATGGATCATCAAAGCCATAAAGACCGGATAAATTGAAGTGCAGATGCAGAGCTCTCAGCAGCTTTTGCAATACAACCTTTACTGCAGTAAATAGCTGCCGGTTAATAAAAGATGATATATTACCCAATGAGCCCTTTTTGGAACTGCGCTTTTTTTTCGGTGCGGCTTTTTTCTCCGGCACAGAAATTGCTTTTTTTAATCCCAGCAAGCCAAATGATAAGTGGGTTTTTCCTTCATTAAGAATCATTTCCAGGCTAATCAAGCCTCCAGCCCATGTAATCCGCCCCTGTAAGTTTAATTTCTGTGCATAATCTCCCCCAAAGCTGAAGTGAATTGGAGCTATTAATACTATTGCCAACAGCGCGCCAAAGGCTAAAAGGATATAGATCAGAATTTGAATAACTAACTACCTCCTTTCTTTTCCTGGGGAGGGAAGATAAGCTTGCGGGCCAGAGCTAAAGTACCCGACTTTAGTTTGGGAAGTTGATTGCCGGCAGCATGACTCATCGTGGCCAGCAAACTTATACCGGGGAAATAACCAGCCCCTAAAATGGCAGGCTGCCAGGCTAATTTTTGGGCGTCCCAATAACCAATTGGAGAAGTTTTATTATCTGCTCTGCTGCGAACCGCCTGGTTAATAATTTGCTGGCGAAGATAAGGAAGTTCCATAGGAAGTTTCACTTCCACGGGTTGATCCAATTGCAGCCACAGGAGCTGTAGGCGTGCCATTTCCTGACGGCACGAACGGCATTGGCCCAGATGAACTTCCATAGTTTTTCGCAGTTGGGGATCTATTTCCCC
This sequence comes from uncultured Syntrophomonas sp., assembly GCA_964563125.1. Taxonomy (GTDB): domain Bacteria; phylum Bacillota; class Syntrophomonadia; order Syntrophomonadales; family Syntrophomonadaceae; genus UBA1368. The sequence goes on from CAZLVY010000031.1 coordinate 4,659, forward strand.
ATCCAGATACATTTGCAGATTTTCCTGATTACACTGCATCGTTTATACCTCCCAACCGTAGTATGAGGATAATTCTTTGCGCAGAGCGCCTCGGGCACGGAATAAATGGGTTTTGATGGTGCCCAGCGGAACTCCGGTTTCGTTGGCAATTTCCTGGTAGCTCATTCCTTCCTGATGACGAAGGAAGAGCAATAATCGGTACTCCTGTGGCAGCTTTTTGATAGCCTCCTGCAGAAAACGGCCTGTTTCCTGCCATTCAATTTCCCGGGCAGGGTCATCCCCGGATGCTAAAGTGTCGCCCAGAGTAAACTTGTTATCAGCTAAGGGTTGATCCAGAAACAAGGGAGTGGTGCGCCTATTTAGGAAATTTACACAGTTGTTGACGGCAACCTGGCGCAGCCATGGTTTAAAAGGGCGATTTAACTGATAAGAATCCAGACTCTGAAAAACCTTGATAAAGGTTTCCTGGGTTAAATCCAGGGCGTCTTCACGATTACCGGCAAAACTAAGGCAAAGACTATATATATAGCCTTCATATCGGTGCATTAAATCATGATATGCGTCTTGCCGCATTTCCCGACACTTAAGTATCAGTTGGCGATCGTCCGCTGACAACAATTCTCCCCCTCTCTGTCACTTCTCTATACAAGTTTAATAGATAAAAGTTTCAATAGATGAAAATATTATTTTAAAAGGGTTTCTAAATTTATTTTACGGTAATGTTAGCCTAATATTCCTGCCGGTTAAATCAATCAATCTTTTGTTTTAATTGACAAGGCAAAAACATTTAATTAATATATGAAAAATAGTTTCGAAAGCACCTTAATGTGGGACCTATACTTTATTTATGAGGATTTTCTCAAGCCGGGCTGGCATTATGACTAAATTTGTTGATGCTGATGATCTTATAAAATTTTGCTGAGCAATTATATATGTGAAAAGTGGAGGAAATAAAAATGAGTAAAATATTAAAAAGCCTGACAGATTTAATAGGAAATACGCCGCTTTTGGAACTGTCCAACTATAACCGGGCCAATAATCTGCAAGCCAAACTGCTTGCCAAGCTGGAATACTTTAACCCGGGCGGCAGTGTCAAAGACCGGATCGGTTATGCAATGATTATAGATGCCGAAGAAAAAGGATTGCTGCAAAAAGACTCAGTAATAATTGAGCCTACCAGTGGAAGTACCGGTATTGCGCTGGCTTTTGTATCAGCTGCCCGAGGCTATAAACTGATACTTACTATGCCTGATACTATGAGTCTGGAACGTAGGAATCTATTAAAGGCATTGGGGGCGGAACTGGTTTTAACTCCCGGTGCTGATGGAATGTCAGGCGCCATAAAAAAAGCGGAGGAACTGGCAGATAAGACACCCCACTCCTTTATACCGCAGCAATTTGAAAACCCGGCCAATCCAGCTATGCACCGAAAAACCACCGGTGAAGAAATCTGGCGGGACACTGATGGGGCGGTGGATATATTTGTGGCCGGAGTTGGAACCGGCGGCACCGTAACTGGAGTTGGTGAACTATTAAAATCTCGCAAGCCAGAGGTAAAAATTGTGGCAGTTGAACCATTTGACTCCCCGGTATTGTCAGGGGGAAAACCTGGACCACATAAAATCCAGGGCATTGGTGCAGGTTTTGTACCCGCAGTTTTTAACCGGGATGTAATTGATGAGATATTTAAGGTTAAGAATGAAGACGCTTTTGCTGCTGCGCGCAGCTTATCAGGTAATGAAGGTTTACTGGTAGGAATTTCTTCCGGTGCAGCAGTTTATGCCGCTGCCCAGATAGCGAAACGGCCTGAAAATAAAGGCAAAACCATTGTAGTTTTATTGCCCGATAGCGGGGAGCGATATTTGTCCACAGAACTTTTCCAGTAATCATAGGATGAATTACTGTTCCCGGAAATGAATATCCTGATGATGGCTGCGCCTTCCTCCAATTGTAGGCTGGTGCAGCCATGCCAATCTTTTGTTTACTAACTGGCTGAATTATCACGTATACCAGGAGATACCATACGATCTGGATGAACTGAAAAATATTATTCCGCGGGCTTCTCAATCTTTACACATAAGGAGTCGGGTTGCTGCTGGCAGCAGTTTTTGCTGACGTCGGCTGAGCCTTCTCTGCCTTCCCGGAAATTTTTTATCGCTTCATGCAAAGCATCAGCGGCCAGATTGGAGCAATGCATTTTAACCGGCGGCAGACCATCTAAGGCTTCGGCGACAGTTTTGTTAGTTACTTGCTCCGCCTCTTCCAGTGTTTTGCCTTTAACCATTTCAGTTACCATACTGCTGGTAGCTATAGCAGCGGCACAGCCAAAGGTTTGGAATTTAATATCTTCTATAATGTTATCTTTTACTTCTATTTCTATATGCATAATGTCGCCGCAGGTGGGGTTGCCGACTTCGCCGACTCCGCTGGCTTTATCGATCTTGCCGACATTGCGGGGGTTCATAAAATGATCCATTACTTTTGGTGAGTATGCCATATCTTTT
>CAZLVY010000031.1:7262-24379 GCA_964563125.1 uncultured Syntrophomonas sp.
AGCAGTATCAGGGCGCAATGCTGCCCTGAGTATATCAGGCTCTACCAGACCAACAGCATTTACCGGCAGAACAGTAAGGTCAAAGCCGTGTTTGGCAAGATACTCGCAGGTATGCAATACTGCATGGTGCTCAATAGCGGAAGTAATAATATGTTTACCTTGTTTCTGACGCTCATGAGTCATAAAGGTGATTATTGCCTGATTATCAGCTTCGGTACCTCCGGCGGTAAATATTATCTCTGCCGGTTCTGCGCCAATTAATGCTGCTATTTTTTCCCGAGCCTGTTCAACTGCCTGGGATGCCATTTGGCCTTGATAGTGAACACTCGAAGAATTGCCGTATATTTCAGTAAAATAAGGAATCATTGCTTGAAAAACTTCAGGGTCAACTGGTGTGGTGGCACTGTGATCCATATACACAGATTTCATTTTAACAACCTCCTTTTCCATATCTAAACTATATCTTATATATAAAAGTATCTGCCTCTTTTAGTATTTTCAGATTCTTACTCATAATTATATCATGGAATATACACAAACCCGATAGGATGTTTCAGGCATTTTTGCTGCGGGATTTCTATTATTTCTGCACTATCACTTGTTGCTCACGAAAACGTATTATTTCGCATATCGATTCCTTTGCGGGGAAAGATACACTTAAGTGAAATTTATTCTCCAAGTAAAATTACCGAAAGGTTTGATTATTTATTTTCAGATTATTATCAAAAAAGCTGCGTTTTTGGCGGAACTCAAATAATAAGCAGCAAATGAAAGCAGAAAAGAAGGCTTCACCTGTCAATCTGTCCAGGAAATTGGAGGATAATCTGAAGAATATCAGAGACATTCTCGGTCAGAGCAGTGATATAATCATTCGTGAAATGAAGATTGGTTCAGATGCCAAGGTTGATGCAGCTATTATTTATGTTGATGGTTTAGTTGATAAGGACGTGATAAATCGTGACATCTTGCAGCCATTGATGTTTAACCTGCAATTGGTTAAGGATAAGGTAGGACAAAACCACTCCAGCCTATTAGGTTATATTAAATCAAGTGTGTTAACCGTTGGGCAAATAGAAGCAGATTGTAATATTGACAGTGTTATCGGTAGAGTTATGACAGGATATACTGCAATTTTGGCACAAGGCTCAACTCAGGCTCTGGTTATTGATACCAAGGGATGGGAAAAACGTGGTATTGAAAGTCCCACTAATGAGATATCAATGCGGGGGCCCAAGGATAGTTTTACTGAAACAATGCGTATCAATACAGCGCTATTACGCAGAAAAATCCGCGACCCACAGTTAACCTTTGAGCGTCTGCAAATTGGACAAAGGTCCAAGACAGATGTTGCAGTTGCTTATATCAAGGGTATCGCTCCAGATAATCTAATCGAAGAAATCAACCAACGGCTGAAACGAATAGATACCGATGCTATTCTGGATATTGGATATATAGAACAATATATTGAAGATAGTCCGTCGTCTTTATTTCCTACTGTTGGTGCCAGTGAAAGACCGGATGTGGTGACAGCACGAATACTGGAAGGACGGGCAGCAATATTGGTAGATGGCTCTCCGATGGCTATAACAGTGCCTTTCTTATTTATCGAAGGTTTTCAGAACCCGGATGATTATTATGCCCGTCTGTTTTTTTCCACCTTGGTGCGAGGAATTAGACTGCTGGGCTTTCTGCTCAGTGTCTATTTGCCGGGTATTTATGTTGCATTAAAATCTTTTCATCCCGAATTATTTCCAACCCCATTGCTGATTACGGTGGCGGCAGCCAGGGAAGGACATCCTTTCCCGGTGGTGATAGAAGGCTTATTAATGCTGATCCTGTTCGAAATCCTGCGGGAGGCGGGTCTCAGGATGCCTCGCTCTCTTGGTCAGGCTGTAAGTATCGTGGGCGCACTGGTAATCGGGCAGGCAGCAGTATCAGCCGGTTTAGTAGGAGCTCCTATGGTTATAGTGGTTGCAACTACGGCTATTGCATCATTTATGGCCGTTTCCTATGCTGACCTGGGGGCCTTATTCCGGCTCATAATGACGATAGCGGCAGGTTTTCTGGGTCTATTTGGAATGATCATTATTTCGCTGGAGGTTCTAAGCTATTTGGCTGCATTACGATCCATGGGGGTACCTTATTTGTCCCCCGTAACACCGCTCAATATTCAGGGGTTTAAAGATACCTGGCTGCGGGCACCCTTATGGGCTATGGACAACCGTCCCGCGTTTTTAGACCCAATCGATAAAAAGCGGCAATCACCCGGTCAAATGCCGCAGCCTCCCCAAAATAATCCTAAACAGGGGAAGAGCTAATGAAGAATAAACAGCATGCGAAAATAATTATGCTTATATTATTAAGTATTATCTCGGTATTCATAGCCGGCTGTTGGGATAGCCGTGAATTAAACAGACTGTCTATTATAGCCGGTCTGGGTTTTGACATGGATCCAGCTACTAAAAAGGTTTCGCTTACCTACCAATCAATTGTTCCCAGTCAGGTAACATCTTCTTCCAGTTCCGGTGATGGTGGAGGCGGGGGAGGCGGGGGACAAAAAGGCGGCGGGGGGCTCCAGACTATTCAACTTGATCACGGTACCGGCTCATCCCCGTATGAAGTATTAAACCGCTATACTCAGCATGGCAGTCGTATCCCATTTTATCAACACACCCAGGTTATTGTTTTAGGCAAGGATGCAGCAGAACAAGGACTATACCCGTTTTTGGACACAATCGTTAGAAACCCCGCCGGACGGCCTAATATTTTGCTGGCAATTGCAGATAAAAAAGCCAGTGATATTTTAGCAATTCAGGACGGCATGGAAAGTATTCAGGCAGTTGGAATGGCAAATATAATAAAATTATCAGCAAGATTCTCCAGATACCCGGCGGTCACCTATATGAAATTTACCTGTCGCTTGATAAGTAAAACTACCGCACCGGTTGCCCCTATAATAGGCACTTTTGAAGAAATGGGGCCGGAAGGGGAAAAACAAAAGAAGATTCGTATTAACGGGACAGCGGTTTTTAAGGGAGATAAAATGATTGGAAAACTTAATGAACAGGAATCAAATGGACTGCTATGGGTAATTGACGAGGTAGACAAAGGATTCGTAAAAATACCTGAAGCTGACCTGCAGATTGTTGATGCTAAGACTAAAATCATTCCTGAGCTAACCGGCGGGAAAATAAAAGTTACCATTGAGATAGAAGAAGAGGCCAATCTAATACAATACAATGTTGCAAAGAATCTAACCCCCGAAATCATTTCCCAATTGGAAAAGGCTCAGGACAAGGAAATTGAAAGCCAGGTAAAAGCTGTAATCAAGAAGTCTATGTCACTTAATGCAGATGTTTTTGGCTTTGGAGAGGCAGTACATCGCCAATATAAAAAGGAATGGAAAGAACTGGAGCCACGGTGGGATGATATTTATCCCACTATTAAAGTATCAGTAAAGGTGAAAACCAGTTTGAATGAAGTCGGCGATATCAACAAAGCAATAATGAAGGAATAAAAGTAAGAGGCAGGAGTATAATCTATGTTATTGGAAAAAGGCAAAATATCCAGCTTGCAGCTAAGCACCTTATTAATAGGGTTTGTTCTTGGTTCTTCTGTTATAGTAATTCCCGGAGGAGACGCCGGGCATGATGCCTGGATCGCGATTGCTTTAGGCTTGGTGGAAGGTTTGCTTATAGCCTGGATATTTACGGCTTTGGTCAGAAGATTTAAAGATAAGACCGTCATTGAAATTAATGAACTGGTTTTTGGAAGAGTTATAGGCAAATTGATATCGGTGCTGTTTATATGGTATTTTTTTCACCTGGGTGCACTAGTTTTGAATAATTATGTCCATTTTTTTAAATTGCAATTATACCCTAATACTCCGAAGACTGTCATGCTACTAATACTTATGCTGGTGTGTGCCTCGACTGTTAACAGAGGTATCGAAGTATTAGTCAGGTGCAGCCTGATTTTAGTGCCGCTTACTATTGCTGTCATATTGTTAGATACGGCGTTTCTAATCCCGCATATTGACCTCAATAACCTGATGCCTATTCTTGATGTCCCCATTGGACAATTACTGTCGGCATCACACAGTGCTGCCAGTTTTCCTTTTGCAGAAACAGTAGCATTTGTAATGGTATTGGCTTTTCTTAATAAATCGGAAAAAGGAGGACCTGCTGTTTCCAGGGGTTTAATAATAGCAGGAATCATATTGATTATTGCTTCTGTCAGAAATATTGCCGTGTTGGGACCAATGGTTGCTACCTACAACTATCCTTCCTACCAGACAGTACAAGCCATTGACATTGTGGACATTCTCACCCGTGTGGAAATATTGGTGGCCATCAATTTTATTACCATGGGGTTTCTAAAAATATCGGTTCTGCTTTATGGAACAGTTCTGGGGATGGCCCAGGTTTTTAATTTACAAAGCTACCGTCCCATTATTCTTCCGGTAGGAATCCTCATGGTAATTCTGGCTTTAACCAATGTTGGCAATACCATAGAAATGTTTGATTTTGCCAATAAAGGTTACCCAATCTATGCAGTTCCTTTTCAAATCGGCATTCCGCTTATTGTGCTTATTGTAGCTAAAGTGCGCAAGCTGCCAAAAACAGAGGAGGGCAAGCCATGATTGCCTTATTGCTTATGGGGTTCATAATTGTGGCATTAATACAAATTCCCAGCCTGATAAAGAAACAGTGGTGGAAGGAATTAATATGTTTTACGGTTTTATGGTCCATTGGTTTAGTTCTTAGTGTGATGGTAGCTATGGGAATCAGGCTGCCTCCCGTATCAACCGTAATTGGGCAATTTATAACCGGGATGTTTGGAATATAGGCGTAAGGACATTGTGAATTACTGCTGTACCTCTATAACTTCCACACTATCACCGCTTTTTACCCAACCTGAGCTGAGTGTGCGCACAAATATTCCTTCCAGGGGCATAACACAGGTGCCAACCTGCTTTTTGATGGCGCAGGCTTTATTATGACACTCTTTGCCAATCTGGGTCACTTCCATCAAGACTTCGCCAATTTGCAGGCGGGTACCCAGGGGCAGGGCTGACACATTAATACCGTCAACAGTTAAGTTTTCCGCAAAATCCCCGTAGTTTATTACTGCACCTAAGGCACGCATTTTTTCAACACTGGATAATGACAAAAGGCTAACCTGGCGATGCCAGTCGCCACTGTGGGCATCAACTTCTATACCCCAGTCCTGCTTTATATAAGCTGCATCGATATTATGCTTTTTTATGCCTCTCTTCTCTGAGATATTTACCGCTAATACATGACCTTTTTGCATATTCATATATTTACTGTCTCCTTTTTGTATAGATTTAAAGGACGCTATTTTAATAAGAATTATAGAATATAAAACAAGCTATGAAAAGGTCGCTAAGCAATTAGTGATCACGGGAGTATTATGTTGTGATTATTTAACCTGTACAATCTAAAAAAATTTAAGTAGTATTATGAACAGTGGGGAATTCGATATAATAAGAAACACATAGGATTGGTGGTATTATTTATGCATTTTAAAATGAACACAATGTATTTTAGTCCTACAGGCACTACCAAAAAAATCATCTCAGGCATAGCCGACAAAATTTTAAAAGACAGCGGCGAAACTAGAGCCATTCATACAGTTGATTTTAATTTGGCCAGTGTTAGAAAAGAACCGGTTTCTTTTACTAAAGAAGACCTGATCGTTATAGGTGTGCCGGTCTATGCAGGAAGAGTTCCCAATGTTTTGCTGGATTATTTAAATTCGATATCCGGTAATGGGGCATTAGCCGTTGCAGCAGTTGTTTATGGGAACAGAAATTATGATGATGCTCTAATTGAATTAAAAGATATCCTGGAATCACGCGGCTTTACCGTGATTGCCGCCGGAGCATTTGTGGGCGAGCATTCATTTTCTAAAACCCTTGCCGCCGATAGACCTGATGACAAAGACATGGAAATAGTGAATTCTTTTGCCGGGCAAATTTTTGCCAAAATCAGCAGTCAAACTCCACCTCAATCGGTACAAGTAAAGGGAAATAAACCTTACAGAAAATATTATGTGCCCCAAAAGGAAAACGGCGAAGCAGTCTATGATTTTCGCAAGATTACTCCCAAAACCAATGACGATTGCATTGATTGCAAACTTTGTGCACAAGTCTGTCCCATGGAATCCATTGATTTTGATGATGTATCCATAATTAAAGGTATTTGTATTAAATGTTGTGCCTGTATCAAAAAATGCCCTATGCAGGCCAAGTATTTTGACAGCCCGGATTATTTGCGCCATAAAGATGAACTGGAAATAGCTTTTGCCCGCAGAAGTGAACCGGAATTATTTATTTAAGTGCCAGGCAGGGGAAACTTTTTTTAAAGAGTGCCGTTAATAGTCCTAATCAGAAGATGTAATGCTCCTGGGCCAAAATATTGGATCCATAGAGCGGCCAATATCCAGGGCTGCCTTTTGATATCCGGCTATTAACGGTGCTAATATTACTGCATTAGATCCAGCGGAGAGCAGAGCAATATCAAAATCCATAGTTTTGATCTCCCTTTCAACTTGACTGATTTGATTGTAGTGTTCGATATTAATGATCCCTGCCGGGTGCACACCTAAATAATTTTTTAAATAATCAGCAAACCTATTTGCCAGTTTACCAATCAGCAAAACCTTAAATTCTTTTAGAAGTAATTTAAAATCATTACTTCTGGGTAAATACATATTGATAAATGCATAGCATATGTCACGCGGTCTTATATCATATTTGGCAAATACTGCTTCTGTAAGGGGTTTCCACTCATATGAATCGCTTTGATGCAGTACACCTACCATATCGGCCTGCTTTAAGCTTATGATTAAACGGTCTCTGGCTTCATAATTAGGTAAGGTGATTCCGGTCCAATCAGGACATTTTGCCCACCAGATCTGCTTTATATTTTCCTCCGAGTAGACAGACCCTTGTGCCAATACCTGATTTTCCGCATCACCTACTCTTACCAGTGAAAAACCAATATTATTTCGTAAACAGTAACGAATCCTTCTGATAATATCTGGCAACTCTGCAAAGTCCTCTTTATATATATAAAAACCAGACATATCAAGAGCCTCCTTACAGTAACAAATCTTTTCCGGCAAGTAACCTCTGCTATTGATATTGAATAAGCTAAAAAAGGTTCTAAATATTAATATGCAACACTCAGTAATATTGTTATTTTGGTCTTGCGCGGGGAAATAAAATTTTAAATGTATTTTATAATTTTTATTAGGAAGTGAGGCTATATGCGTATTAAGGAAGGCGTAAAATTGTTTGCTCACAAGGATGGGCCGCTTTTCTATAAATTTTCCCAGGCATCAGAAGAGGCAGCCAGCGGGCTTGAACAAAGAGGCAACGCCAGCAAAAGCCGAGCTAAAATAAAGTACAGTACCAGAAATAGATCAGGCATCTCACCTGTTCCAATTGATATAGTCAGCCAGCCTTTAGTTTTGTCGTGCTCAAACCTGATGGATAAGATTTTACATGCACTGGATAACAAACAATCACTATCCGTAATATCTGTCGGTGCAACGGAAGCTTTTGTTATGGCTCAGTACATTATTTACTCAGAGGAAGAATTTATGAGTCATGGTGAAGCCTATAATGCAAATCTGGGCATTCAAAGCGGTTTTTATCACCGGGGTATTCGTTTTCCCAACATAGAAGCAAGAAATGAAGCTGTTGCTGCTGCTAAACAAGCGGATATAGTTGGTTACAACATGATCGTTGATACTGCCAGAGAGCTGACAGAAAAGGTTTTCACTGCATATAGCATTAGTCCCCAATTTGTTTTCGAAGCCAATCTTCGCCGTGTGTTCATGTTTTCGCAAATTCATAAATTCGAACAGATGCTAAAGGACAAAAAAATATTCCTAATTGGCTCGCTGGCTTCCGAAGCGGAAAAAGCTCTTAACCAAAAACTGCAGAGCCGCTTAAATTTTAATATTGTTGGTTCAATCAGTATTTTGGAATATGAAGAACTGCCCAGAGTCAGAGCCCAGGTTTCCAAATATCAGTTTGATATTTGTTTGATCTCAGCGGGGGTAAACGCTTTAATACTTGCACCATATATAGCAAAAACTTATGGAAAAGTAGCTATTGATATTGGTTGGGGAATGCAGAGTCTTATCACTGATCAAGTAGTAACCGATGCATGGATCGATGAAATTATAGGCATTGATAAACTGCTTCAGATGTAATTCTGTGACAGACCGTCAAAAAAGGCCTAATAGCTTCATTATAAGTATCGCATAACGATACATTGTAGTGCCGGTGGGTGCAACCTTAACAGTATCGCGTGCGATACATTGTAGTGCCCTTGGGTGCTGCGTTAATTCGGAAGTCCCGTTCAATCGACGTACCTCATGTACGCCTCAATCACGGTCCTTCCGATTGCCTTGCTCTTAACCTTTTTTGCTCGCTCTGTCAGGATGTCGATTTAATAGACACCCTGAAAAGAGATGAATTATCTCTTTTTTCTATTTAAAGCGAACTAATAATGTTGTTAAGAGCAAGACAGAGGGAGGTTATTCCCCCTCTTTTTTTATGGAAATACATTTATGCTACTGAGGCGTTTGGGATAGGTATTTATAAGTAAGATGGTAATTATGCAAGTAATTTAGTATGATAGGGAAAAATAAATAAAGACATCTGGTATTGCTTAAGCAATTTAAAAGGGAAAGTGTAAAACCACTGCAGCTTCCCCTACTGTAAAACAGGATGAACCTCTATAGCCACTGGTGAGAGCCGGGAAGGAAGAGGTTTCAGATGACTGTTAGCCAGGAGACCTGCCAGATGAGAATCCCTGACCCGGGGTGAGCGGGATAATGGGGCGATATGCTATGGCATGGCCTCTTATGGAGGTCTTGTTGTTTTTCTGTACACAAGCCGATTTTGAAATGGAGAGCTAAATGTTAAAAAACTATCATCCCCGCAGTGCAGCTATATATTTATTGGCCTGGTTTATATTGGCCTTATTCATAAACGATTTAAAAACGCTTATTGTTATGCTGCTGTTGGTGGCGATAATCAACTACGCCGAAGATAAAGTGCAGGCTTTATTAAAAATCATGCTGATGATACTTCCCCTGACTATATTTATTATGGGCTTAAATTTACTTTTGGCTGATTACGGACAAACTGTCCTGTTTATAGCACCTGACCTTCCTCTTCTTGGTGAATTAACTATTTATCAGGAACCACTTATTAATAGTCTGGCTATGGGAGTAAAACTACTGCTCTTAATCAGCATTTTTACTGTTTTTAATATAACTATAACGGCTGATAAGTTATTCAGTATCTTTGGCCGCTATTCTGGATCAACGGTTTTAATGGCCGTCTTGGCCAGAAGAATGGTGCCCTTATTAGGTAGTCATGCCCGCTCCATTGCCGAGGTGCAAAGCCTTAGAAGCAGCGGTAATGCGTCTGACTCACTGGCTGATAAAATAAGAAATGCGGGTCCTTTTTTGACCAATTTATTAAGAGCTTCGCTGGATTCATCTATGCAAACTGCTGAAGCTATGCAGTTAAGAGGATATGGCAGCGGCACACGCACCTGTTTTGTCCCCGAGATATGGCAAAGCAGGGATACATTAATTACTGCCGTGTCACTTCTGGTGATGTTGTTCTTTTTACCGGCACAGTCTGGTCTGGCAGGTGAATATGGTGTATTATTACTGCTGGTTTTGCTTTTTGCCAGTCAATTGACCGGAGGTTTCAAACGCCCATGAGTATTATAAACGTTAAGGACTTAAGCTATTTTTATCCCCGCCAGGATGTTGCGGCTTTGCATAAAGTTAACCTGCAGATTAATAGTGGCGAAATATGGGCAGTAATAGGCCGGTCAGGCTGCGGCAAATCAACTCTGGTGCGGGCACTTAGCAGGCTGGTACCTGATTTTTACGGCGGGAGTTTGTCAGGAGAAATTATTTTACAGCAGCGTTCATTGAGGGAGTGGAGCAATCAGGAATTATACCGGCAAATGGGAGTAGTAACCCAGGATGCTGAGCATAGTATGATATTTTCGGTTGTGGAGCGGGATATTGCTTTTGGCCTGGAAAATCTGGGCTTGAGCAACTGCGAAATGAACCTGCGGGTAGCCGAAACGCTGAATTATTTTAAGCTCCAGAGGCTTGGCAATAGATCAATTAGCCATTTATCGGGAGGAGAAAAACAAAAAGCAGCATTAGCCGGGATTGTGGCTATGAAACCGCAGATTTTAATCCTGGATGAGCCCACCGCGCAATTAGATCCTGCTGCCAGCCGGGATTTTTTACAGTTAATCAGACAGCTGAATAAAGAATTGGGTATTACCATAATTATAGTGGAGCAGAAGTTAGAGCAAATTTTTGCTCTGGCTGATAAGGTGGCCGTTATGGAAAAAGGGCAGGTGATTTTTACCGGAACCCCTGCCCAGCAGATAAAATGGGCTGCTGAGCATAAGTATCCATTGGTGCCTGCTAGTATTAAAGAGGCAGAGAAAACTGAAAATATTATGACCGGTCAGATGAAAGAGAGGCAAAGTGAGGCCTTCTCACCGCTTGCTGATGCGGTTAATGTTGATGATATAGTGGTTTCCATCCAAGGGTTAAATTATAGCTATGGTGCAGAGACGCCGGCAATAAATAATGTTGATCTCCAGTTATTGCGCGGCCAGTTTACAGCTTTGATCGGAGATAATGGGGCCGGAAAATCCAGTTTGTTAAAAATAATGCTGGGATTATTAAAAGCAGAATCAGGACAATTAAATGTTGCCGGACATCAGGGCAAGAGCTTAGTACCCAAATTAATAGGACAAGTAGTTGCCTATCTGCCCCAGAGCCTGGACCATTTTTTTATGACTGACAGCGTTTTAGAAGATGTAAAATTGGCTGTAAAGCAGCAAAGTGAAGCAGAAAATACTGCCCGCTGCTGGTTGGAGAAGTTAAATGTAATAAAATATCTTAACTGTGATCCGCGCAGTTTAAGTACTGGTGAAAAACAAAGAGTAGCATTAGCAGCTATAATAGCCGGGGATCCTTGTTTAATACTTTTAGATGAACCTACCCGCGGTCTGGATATTATGCAAAAGCGGGAGTTGGGCCAAACACTTATGCAACTGGCGCAACAAGGTAAAACAGTATTAGTCGCTGCTCACGACCTGGATTTCGTCAATTGTTATGCCCACAGGGTGCTGATTATGCATCAAGGCCGAATAATTAGTGATCAGGCAAGGCCTCAAGCAAGTACGGAGGTAATATGTCAGACAGGGTAAAAGAACAATTTTTTTGGATATTAATGCTGGCGGGGATGGTTTTATGCCTGGCAGGTTTATTATACGGTATTATCAGTGCAGGAGCAGCAGCAACCATTCTGGCCTTATTAGCCCTCTTAACTATAATAAAGTGGGCCCGGGAGTCTTTAGTCACGGTCAAACTTTTATCCTTAATTGCTACCTTGACAGCTATTGCCGCCCTGAGCAGGGTGCCTTTTGCGGCTTTACCCGGTGTTCAGCCCACCACTTTTTTAATTATAGTATCAGGTTTTGTTTTTGGACCGCAGGCAGGTTTTATGACAGGTGCCATGGCAGCACTGGTATCAAACTTTTTCCTGGGACAGGGTCCCTGGACGCCCTGGCAAATGCTGGGGTGGGGGCTAACAGGAATGAGTGCCGCATATTTGGGCCGTTTAAAACCAAATCTTGCACCATGGGCATTAGCTTTATTTGCCGGTCTGTGGGGTTACCTGTTTGGCTGGATACAAAACATCGGCTTCGCAACGGTTTTCATTTATCCCTTGACTTTCAAGGCTTACCTGACCAGTTGTTTGCTTAGTTTTGCTTTTGACAGTATCCATGCTTTAACTAATTTTCTGCTATGCCTATTTTTGGCTCTTCCAGTCATTAAAATATTGCAAAACTTCCGCCAGCGCCTTGATTTCAAGTATGTTGAGGAGACTTCAGATCATCATTTTATTGAAATGGACCCATCAACTATAAACGAGGATAAACCGGGGTCATGAGAAGTAAAAAACAATTGGCCGATATTGCGTATGTCTTTAAAGCGCATACGCTCCGGATTATTGCCGGTCAGAGCATTATTGCTGATCAGATAACTGCTTATCTGCTTACGCACCTTATCATTCCAATAAAAACTGCTGCCGGGACCGGTTCTGAATAGTTGCCAGAAGTTCTCGGGAATTTTTTCCCACATGAGCGAATAATTAAAGGGAGCATCCCCGACCAGGGTTATTTTCCCCTTTGCAGTCTGCACCTCTATGGCTTGATGACCTGCCGTATGACCACCAGTGAAAAGTACTTTTAAACCAGGTTCAATTTCAGCACTCCCCTCTAACAGCTCAAATCGATCTAAATAAGGAAGCCAGTGGGAAGGACAAAAAGAACATTCTTCATTTACCTTAAGGTGTACAAGTGAGCGGAGTTCCTCAGCCTGAACATAGAAATGCGCCTGAGGAAAACGGGCCATGGCACCGGTATGGTCCCAATGCAGATGAGTCATAATAACGGTCCCTACATCTTCTGCCAGGTAGCCTAACCTGGCTAAAACCGACTCTATGAGGTTGTCTTCATGGCGTGCCCAAGTTGAACTTACCCCGGGAATATAGGCCGGGTTAAAACCAGTGTCAATTAAAAAGACTTTACGAGAACTTTCATTTACAATTAAAAAAGCGTAACTGGGAATATTTTTTACATCAGGGAAAAAGCCCATATTACCCAAGCCAACTGTAAAAGAACCATTAAAGATGGGGTATATCAAATGATTCATTATTAATTATCCCTCCCTTTGAAACATGGGGACGGTTCTCTTGTTTCAATGTTGGTTGAAGCTGATTCATATTAATTGGGACAGGGATATTAAACCTGTCCTCTTGTTTGTGCAGATATCACGGATAACTGCCGTTTCGGTAAGTATATTCAGCGGTATAACGAAACAAGAGAACCGTCCCCATGTTTCATGATAACATTTAAAGTCAATATATGACAAGAAAAAGTCATAAGCTTTTGATATAATAAAAAATATTAATAGTGAAAGGAGAGGCTTGTGGAGTTAGCACTAATATTGTCTCCTATTATTGTAGTGCTTTTAATAACAGTTTATTTTATCTGGTCGCTTAAGATAAGTGATAAGAATAAAATAAAACGGCAAATTATTAAAAGCGGAGACAAAGGAGAATCCAAGGTTCAGGCAGTCCTAAAAGGTTTGGAGAATAATAATTCCCGCTACAAAGTATACCATAATGTCCATCTGGGTCCTGATGAATCAAATACCAATGAATATGATACAGTCGTCATCGGACCAAATGGTATATTTCACATCGAGACTAAAAACTACGGAGGTGAACGCGGCGGCATAATTGATATCGACAGCAATGGAAATTGGATTTTACATAAGAAAAACGGTTACTCCAAGATTATTACCAACCCAACCGGTCAGGTAGGTTCTCATGAATACCGGTTAAAAGGGTTTCTTATGAAAGTAGTGGGGATTAGAAATTTACCTACCCAGGGAATTATAGTTCTTTCCTGTGACAAGATCATTATCAGGGATAATGAGAGAGCAAAGCGGGAAATACCGATTTTAGGAAGGCACGAGTTGGCGGGTTATATAAAAAGTTATAAAAAAGGCAAAATAAAATTATACCCCCGAACTATGAAAAAAATCTGCAGAAGCATTGAGGCTATGAACAGCATGGCCGAGGCCAATTAAATGCCAAACTTAAAATTTATAAAATAATATAAGAATAATAGCCCTTTCATTCATAAAATGAAGGGGCTTTATATTTTGAGAAAATTCTGACATATCATTGACCTATAATAAAATTTGATGATAACATAATGTTAATATGCATATCCTGTAAATACAGGAAATAAATATTGGGGGGGTTTTTAATGAATGACACACCGTTAAACACTGAAAATGCTGCTCCGCAGCCAGATCCAGCAGCAATGGCTGCCATCATGGCAAAGATTGCCAAAGTGCAAAAGATTTTAGCGTTTCTAACCTGGGGTCAGATGTTAGTTGGGTTAGCCTTTGTTTTAGCACTCTTATGGTGTCAGGCACAACCATTTGCCTTAATGGTCGCAGCACCCTTTTATTTAGCCCTGGCCTATGTGGCTGATATGGCTAAAAAAGACCTGGCACAGGTTAAACCAGTACTGCGTGCTACCGCAATTGGTCAATTCGGCTTCATGCTTATACTTATAGTTGGATTAATTGTAATTCCGCTGCCGGTTCAATACTGGGCATGGGTAGTGATAGCTTTGATTTTTGCTGCATTGCCGGCTATTATTATTTATCAGGCCAAAAAAGGTTAATAAACATAAACAGAACTTATTTTATAATAAAATTAGACCTTGAAGCTGTAAGCTCAAGGTTTAATTTTTTATACTTTTATAAATTGCTGTAAAAGCTGTCAAATTGGATAAAGACAGGTATAATCGAGTCCTTTTAGATAATATTAATGATAAGACTGCTTTACCCGCAGGAGAAAATAGAGGACAATGATGGTAAAAGTTAGTAAAACGGGGGCGAAAAAATAGTGCGAAAAATAACTGGTCTTTTAAGCTTATTATTTATTGTCCTGGCAATGCTGATTTGGCCGGTACCGGTTGGCAGCCAAACAGAACAACTGGTAATTTACACTGTAGAAGTTAAGGATACAGTAACTAAAGGCACTGCGAAAAATATAAGACGGGCTATTAACTATAGTCAAGATCAAAACGCCGAGGCATTAATAATTCTTATCAATACCCCCGGTGGACTGGTTGATGCTACTTTAGATATTATTCAGGATATATCCGCTGCAGAAATACCGGTTATTACTTATGTTACCCCTCAGGGAGCTATTTCGGCTTCAGCCGGAACCTTTATACTATTAAGCGGACATCTGGCCGCCATGTCACCGGGGACTACCTGTGGTGCCGCCATGCCGGTTACTATGGCAGCTGATGGCGGTGAAACTCAAGCCGCCGATCAGAAGACCATTAATTTTCTGGCCGAACATATGCGCAGTATTGCCCAGCAAAGAGGTAAACCGGGCGATATAGCGGAAAAATTTGTACTGGAAAATCTCAGCCTTAATAATGAGGAAGCACTGAAACAAGGTGTAATTGATATTAATGCCAGAGATATGGAAGAGTTAACCGAACTTACTGACGGCCTCGAAGTTATAACTGCAGCCGGAAAGGTCATACTCAATACCAAAGGGGCGCAAATTAACAATCTGGCCATGAATACCGAAGAAAAATTAACCCATATCGTCAGTAATCCCAGTCTGGCAGTAATATTTTTGATGCTGGGCATTTACGGTCTTATCATAGCCTTCAGCACCCCGGGATTTTTATTACCGGAAGTATTAGGTTCAATAAGCCTGATCCTGGGATTGTTTGGTTTGGGTTTGTTTGAAGTAAATCTGGCTGCCGGGCTCTTGCTTATACTGGGAGTTGTCCTGCTTATAACTGAGCTTTTTACGCCCACTTACGGAGTATTGGGGGTAGGGGGAATAGTCAGCATTGTTTTGGGTATTCTCTTTTTGCCGGTGGAGCCATTGATGCCGGGACAATGGTTTGCTGCCTTTAAAGGGATGGCAATTGGAACCGGTATTGTCGGCGCCGGCTTTGTTTTCATTGTACTGCGAGGCGTGTTTAATCTGCGCAAGATAAAGCCCATGCAGGGAGAAGCTGAATTTGCAGACAGCATAGGTATTGTCATAAAACCGCTGATTCCCCTGGGGCAGATAAGAGTACGGGGGGAAATCTGGCAGGCGATAAGCAAAAACGGAGAAATACCTGCGGGACATAAAGTGAAAGTAATTGCCCGTGATGGAATTAATCTGGTGGTTGAAAAAAGTGGGGATTCCCCGCAAAAATGAGGAACTTTAAGCCGGTAAAAATATAAACAGGTAACTTTAGAAGCAAAAACGAAGATTAAAATACTGGCGGAAAGAAAATGAACAGGAGGCGTTAATTATGGAAGGTTTAGCAATTTTGTTTGACTGGTTGGTAGTTATAATCCTGGCGGTTGCCATTTTGAGCATGGCCATCAAAGTTATACCCGAATATGAAAGGGCAGTTTTATTCAGGCTGGGACGTTTGGTGAATGTCAGAGGCCCGGGGCTGATATTCATTATTCCAGTTATTGACAAGATCATCCGGGTTTCGCTTAGGATCATCGTTTTTGATGTACCACCTCAGGAAGTAATAACCCGCGACAATGTTACCTGCAAAGTGAATGCAGTTTTGTATTACCGGGTGGTGGATGCCGACAAGGCCATTGTCAATGTGGAACAGTACCATGAAGCAACCAATCAGTTGGCCCAGACTACCTTAAGAAGCGTAGTAGGTACGGCTGATCTTGATGAACTGCTTTCCAACCGTGATAAGCTTAATCAGACCATACAGCATATTGTTGATGAAGCAACTGAAAGCTGGGGGATCAAAGTCAGTGCAGTAGAAATAAAGGATGTCGTATTGCCAAATGAGATGCAAAGAGCTATTGCCAGACAGGCCGAGGCGGAAAGAAATCGCCGCGCCGCTGTTATCCAGGCTGAGGGAGAAAAACAGGCGTCGGTAAAATTAGCCGAAGCTTCAGAGATATTAACCTCAGTACAAGGCGGACTAACCTTAAGAATGTTCCGCTCCTTGTCTGAAATGACCAGTTCGCAAAATACCACTATACTATTTCCTCTGCCTATGGAACTCAGGCAGATTTTGCCTGAAATAAGAGCTTATGCTTCTCTCTTTGACAAAGAGAAAGAGAAAGACAAAGAAAAAGAATAAAATTATTTTAATAGAATCATAAGCATAACCGAAAAGGCATAACCGATTATTACCATACAACCGGCGCTTAGAAAAGATTGCATAACATCTTTTTTACTTAATCCTTTAAACATAATATTAACCTCCTAAAGTTTTATTAAAGAACAAGTGTTCCATAAATATCTTAAATTAGAACACTTGTTCTTGTCAAGCGAAAACAATAAAAATTATTTGACCCAACAAAAATTATTTTCAGCCCTGCAAATAACTGTTAATATTATTAATAAGCAAATTTTGGTTAAATATTCCTAA
>CAZLVY010000032.1:0-18813 GCA_964563125.1 uncultured Syntrophomonas sp.
TAAAACTTCGTGCATATAAAGCAGGCCATTGGCCGAGGTGGCTGTGAAAACGCGGGCTCCGGCAGCGGATGCAGCCACGGCAGCCGCCATGGCACTATGTTCGCCTTCCACCGGAATGAAGCGGGCGTGCAGCTCACCATTTTCAACCATGGCGGCCACTGCTTCCATAATGCTGGTTTGGGGGGTGATGGGATAGCCGGGAACCACGTCGACACGGGCACTTTTAATAGCCAGCGCGGCGGCATGGGCACCGGTATCCATTATAACTTGTGCTGATTTCATGCTACTCCTCCTTTTCCATGCTGATTGCGCCGGTGGGGCATTCTGTGGCACATACGCCGCAGCCCTTGCAGTAGCGGTAATCAATCGTAATATCATTGCGGTCAATGACCGCTTCCGGACAAAATATCCAGCAAAACTGGCATTTGGTGCATATCTGATGGTCAACCACCGGACGGTACGCTCGCCAAGAACCGGTGTTGCCGCCGGATCCCTTCATCGGCCAGGAAATCGGCTGGTAGGCTTTCGTAACTGATTTCATTTATTTCCATTCCTTTCCGTAATCTGCAAGACCGGATAAAAAGGTGAAGATCAAGGCGTTTAAAAATACCGCAAATGAGGCGTATTTAAATACGTTGATTGAGCGGGATTTTTAAAACAACGCAGAGATTCGCCTTTTTTTGCCGGTCTGGGGCGCTATACGCTAATCTGCGTTACGGTGTTATAAGCCTTGCCAGCGGCACCCAGATTGCGCTTGCCACTCCCAGGCCATTTATTAAGGATGGTTTGTTCCATAATATTTTGCGGGATGTTTAACACCCGACAAACTGCGCCAAACAGTGGGACATTGATAAAGGGCCCGTCGGCGGAAAATAATCCGGCTTCGCGGGCGATGGTGTCGGCGTCTAAGTGCCAGGTAGGGTGCTTCTCCACGGCTACGGCGTTGGGAGTATTAATGATTACGGTGCCGAACTCAGTAATGCCTTCACTGACCGCTGCTTGGGTGAGCTTTTCGCTCATCACTACCACATAATCCGGCAGCTCGCATTGACTATGCGCGTGGATAGTGGTGGGGGACATGCGCACTGCTGCCCGCACCGGCGCTCCGCGGCGTTCCACTCCGAAGAAAGGCAAAGCCTGACCCTGCTCACCATTTTCCAGCGCCGCCTGCGCTAACAAATGAGCCAGGGTAACGGAGCCCTGCCCGCCAAATCCATTGATTCGTAGTTCTAACATATTGTTCCTCCATTCTTCCATGGTGCTGCCAGGGGTAAATATTATATGAAGCTTGCATTGAAACCAGATTTCCTTACTTCAGTCATCACCATATACAGGATAGCCTGACTGGGTCGGGATAACTACTTTATGCCGATTAGCGTCCTCACTTTCTGCTTACCGAGTGTCCTGATGGTCAGACCACTTAATTAATTTTTATTCGCCCAATTTTTAATTATTCCTGCCGCTCAGCCTAGAATATTTTTGTTGATTTGCTATACAGTCCACCTATCAATGGAAACAGACAACATAAATATGGTAAAATTGCTTAAACTTTTGAAAAAGGAGTTGAACAGATTGAGAAAGATTGTTGATACAAGAGGAATGACTTGTCCTCAACCAGTTATTTTAACCAGGCAAGCGTTAAATGATAAAGACGTTAATGAAGTTATAACAATAGTGGATAGTCAGAGCGCACTGGAAAATGTATCAAAGCTGGCTAGTTCCATGAAACTGGAGGCTAATATCGATGAAAAAGGAGGTCAGTTCTTTATCAGCATTTTAAAAGACGAATCTCTGCAGGATCATTTAAATATTGCCCAGTCCAATAATGCTAATGTAGCCATTTTGATTACCAGCAATGTATTGGGACAGGGAAATGACACTCTGGGCAGTATTTTAATGAAAAGCTTTATGTATACGCTTACTCAGATGGAAGGTGCTTTTAATGTCTTGATATTTATGAACAGCGGTGTTTTACTAACTACAGAAGGTTCTGAAGTTTTAGACTATATTAAAGCTCTGGAGGAAAGGCAGATAGAAGTACTTTCATGCGGCACTTGCCTGGATTACTATCATTTGAGTGATAAACTGCGCGCAGGCTCGGTAAGCAATATGTTTACTATTACTGAAAGACTAATAGAAGCTCAGCGTCTTATAACCTTATAAAATTTTAATTGCCAGCTTTAAGCTACTAATGTTACCATGCAAAGGTACAGTTTCTGCAGTCCAGAATAAAATATCTAAAGGAGGGTATGGGCATGATTGACCGCGAAGAAATAAATGTTAAACAGTTAATTGAAGAGCGGCAATGGCAAGTGCTTAAGGAAGAATTGAAAGCAATGCCCATACCGGATATCGCAGATTTATTATTGGAAATGGATAAAGGAGAGCGAGTTTTACTTTTCAGGGTTTTACCTCGATCTATTTCTTCTGAAGTTTTCTCATATATGGTTCATGAACACCGCAATGCCTTACTTAAAGAATTAACTGACGAAGAAACCCGCAATCTGCTAAGTAATCTGCGTCCTGATGACCGTACTACTCTTTTTGAGGAACTCCCCGGTCAGGTTACGCAGAAAATGCTTAATTTGCTTAGCCCTCAGGATATTAAAGAGGCTCGATTGCTCTTAGGTTATCCGGAAGAAAGCGTTGGGCGTCTTATGACACCTGACTACGTTGCAGTACGCTCAGAATGGACGGTTGAACAGGCCTTACAGCATATACGCATTAAAGGTAAAGACAGTGAAACATTAAATGTTATTTATGTTGTCGATCAAAAGTGGCACTTGCTTGATGCTCTTGATCTGCATCGCTTTATTTTAACACCCCCGGAGACAACTGTATCACAGCTGATGGATAACTCGTATACTAGCTTGTCTGCCTTTGATGACCGGGAAGAAGCGGTTCATGTAATGCTGAGATACGACCTTTTTGTTTTGCCGGTAGTAGATTCAGAAGGGGTTTTACTAGGAATAGTGACTGCTGATGATATCATGGATGTTGCTGAAGAAGAGGCTACTGAAGATTTTCATAGGACGGCTGCAGTTTACCCCTTAAAAAGCAGTTACCGGGAAGCCAGCATTTGGGAACTGTTCTCAAAAAGGATAGGATGGCTGGTAATTTTGGTTTTAGTCAGTCTTTTATCTTCCGGAATAATATCTTATTACGAAACTACCTTGCAGAGTTTAATAGTATTGACGGTTTTCATTCCCTTGTTGATAGGAAGTGGCGGTAATGCAGGTGCCCAATCTGCTACCCTGATGGTTCGTGCTATGGCAACTGGTGATGTGGAAGTAAGTCAGTGGTTTAAGATAATTAATAAAGAAATGTTGGTTGGTGTGGCTTTAGGAATAACAATGGGAATAGCAGGTTTTGTTTTAGGCTACCTGCGTGGCGATTATGAGATTGCTATTATTATAGGTATAACTATGATGGCTATTATTATTGTTGCTAACCTGATTGGAGTGACTCTGCCGTTTATATTGACCCGCCTGGGTATTGACCCCGCAGTAGCCAGTAATCCACTGATTGCCTCAATTGTTGATGCCACCGGACTTTTAATTTATTTTGGGGTTGCTACTTATTTCTTGAGTTTAATATAATATAAGAGCTTTATCTTGTGAGGCTTTTAGACTTAACCGACAAATGATTATTAATGATATTTGACTTCATAGCCCAGGTATCCAATCTCTTCGGCTATTTTCTCCACTGATATCATCGTTTCTTCAAAATCAACTTCCACAAAACCTTGAGCATACTGAGCCTCTACTTTATTTATCCCTTCAAGTCCAATTAAACTATCTTCAATGCTCTGTTTGCAGTGTTTACAGCTCATCCCAGCTACCAAAAGTTTGGTAAACATATAATTTTACCCTCCTCATCAGTGAATTTCTTTTTATTCTACTTAATTTTGCTGTATGAAACTACCCGATAAATTATATTTACTGTCAGTATAGGTTAACTTAATACACAAAATAAGGATTAGTATTGAAGGGAAACCTAGTTATGTCTTGAATAAATATATTAAGCAGTTAGGTTATGAATTAATGGGGAAAGAGTGATAAATTGCTTATTGGTATAGATATAATAGATATAGAAAGAGTAAAAGAGGCAATTGAAAGGACCCCGCGTTTCCTCAAGCGGGTTTTTACCAGACAGGAACTTGATTATTGCTTAAGTAAAAAAAATCCTTATCCATCATTGGCAGCAAGATTTGCCGCTAAGGAAGCAGTGCGAAAAGTCCACCCGCTTTTTATCAGCGGAATCCGCTATCATGATACGGAAGTAGTGCTAAATGAAAAGGGACAGCCGCAGATAGTGCTGCATGGCAAGGCACTCGAGCGCTTCGAAGCGCATTTTGCGCAAATAGCAGTAAGTCTTTCTCATGCGGAAAAACAGGCAATAGCCGCAGTTATTGTTGAGGAGAGGATAAAATGAAATTAATCAAAGCTGCAGAAATGCAGGAGATTGACCGCCGAGCTACAGATGAATATGGCATTCCCAGCCTGCTGCTGATGGAAAACGCCGGTATAAAAACTGCTGAGATGGCAGGCGAAATTTTGACAACAGTTGCTGATAAAAAAGTCATCATTCTGGCCGGGCGTGGAAACAACGGTGGTGATGGTCTGGTAGCCGCACGTCATTTGCATGTCAGCGGAGCTAAACCGATTACTTTTATCATGGGTGAAGTAGAGCAGTTGAGTACAGACAGCTTGATTAACTATAATATTCTGCACAAAATGACTGATCTTATTTACCCGTTACTTAACCAGACCGACCGGGAAAAATTGATCCTGGAATTACTGGATGCTGATCTGATTATTGATGCTATTTATGGTATCGGCTTTAAAGGAAGTTTAGGTGCTTTTGAAGCGGAAATTGTAAAATTAATCAATAGGAGCAGATTGCCGGTACTGGCTGTTGATATTCCTTCCGGAGTAGAGGCGGATACCGGTAAAGTATCAGGTGAGGCTGTAAAAGCTGCCGCTACCATAACTTTTGCACTCCCCAAAATTGGCTTAGTATTGGAACCGGGTAAAAATTATGCCGGACAGTTAAAGATTGCTGATATTTCTATTCCCTCAGCCCTTTTACAGGAAAAAAGACTTAAGACCAACTTAATTAATGAGGCTATGGCAGCAAAAATGCTGGGACCCCGGCATCCTGATTCCCATAAAGGTACTTTTGGTCATGCGCTCTTAATAGGAGGCTCTACGGGATTAACCGGAGCAATCCTGCTGGCGTCCCTGGCAGCAATACGCTGTGGAGCAGGCCTGGTAACTGCTGCCTTGCCCGAATCTCTGGTGCCTGTTTTTGATTCAGCTTTACTGGAAGT
Organism: uncultured Syntrophomonas sp.; assembly: GCA_964563125.1. GTDB lineage: Bacteria > Bacillota > Syntrophomonadia > Syntrophomonadales > Syntrophomonadaceae > UBA1368. The sequence continues at coordinate 5,333 of CAZLVY010000032.1, forward strand.
AATGAGTATGCCGCTGGCACAAACCGGGCAGGGAGCTATAGCTTTAGAAGCTTTACCGGCTATTGAGAATATACTGGGAACTTGCTCAGTTTGTGCAATAGGACCTGGTATGTCCCGTTATTATGAAGCTAATGCCATAGTTCGTTTTGTGCTGGAACGAGCCGGAATTCCGATAGTTATTGATGCCGATGGCTTAAATGCCCTGCAGGGAGATGCGGGTATTTTAAAAGAACGCCAAATTCCAGTGGTTCTAACTCCTCATCCTGGGGAAATGGCGAGACTTACCGGCAAGACAATCGAAGAAATACAGGCCAACCGAATAGAGTATGCTGCTCAATATGCACAGGAATGGGGAAGCACAATTGTACTTAAAGGCAACAAGACAATTGTAGCTGCACCAACCGGGGAAATATATATAAATATCACCGGTAATCCTGGTATGGCAACCGCCGGCAGCGGTGATGTATTATGCGGAATCATAACCGGACTCATTTCCCAGGGCTTAAAGCCAGCCAGGGCAGCAGCAGTTGGAGTATATCTGCATGGCATGAGTGGTGATTACGCTGCCGGAATAAAAGGACAGAGAGGACTTATAGCCAGTGATATAATTGAAGGGTTACCTTCGGTTTTGGCGCAATTTGAAAAAGCAAATAAAAAATAATCAGAAGTAAAAGAAAGAGGTGTTTAATAAATGCTGGCTAAAGAAATAATGACTACAGATGTAATTACCGTATCTCCGGATGAGAGAGTTGATGTTGTAACCAAACTGCTCATAGATAATAAGATCAGCGGGATACCAGTAGTTGATCAGGATAACCATATACTAGGGATTGTAACCGAAAAGGATTTACTGATAAAAGCTGGTGAATTAAAGGTGCCATTTTATATTACTCTGTTTGACAGTATTATTTTTATGGAAAATCCAATGCGTTTTAACAGCAATCTAAAAAAATATACCGCTTCCAAGGTTAAAGATGCCATGACTACCAAAGTGGTAGTGGTAGATGAAAACACTCCGGTGCAAGAGATTGCTGAGATGATGCAGGGTAAAGGCGTTAACCGCCTGCCGGTAGTCAGAAATAATAAGTTAATTGGTATTGTTACCCGTAATGATGTATTAAAGGCGCTCGTGAAAAAGAATGGATAATAAGCGGCCAACCTGGGCAGAAATAGATTTAAAAGCAGTACACTATAATCTGATGAAGATCAGAGAAGCAGTGGCACCTGCTCGAGTAATGGCCATAGTTAAAGCTAACGCCTATGGGCATGGAGTCCTGGAGGTAACCAAGGCTTGTCTGCAAGAGGGGGTTGAGCATTTAGGCGTAGCCACTCTGGATGAAGCACTGGTGATTCGCAGAGCCGGCATAGCAGTACCAATTTTAATTTTGGGGCCTATACTTAAAGAGCATGCCCAGATAGCAGTTGATTGGAATCTGAGGATAACTGTTTTTGATTTTTCGCTGGCCAAAGCTTTATCAGAAGCAGCAATAAAATCTTCTAAATCAGCTTATGCCCACATAAAAATAGATACCGGGATGGGAAGATTAGGCTTTTTTCCTGGAAGGGAAGCAGTGGAACAAATAGTTGATATTTCCAGATTGCCGGGTCTAAAACTGGAAGGAATATTTACCCATTTTGCCAATGCCGATAATGAGGATAAAAGTTATGCTGATAAGCAACTCCAGCTTTTTAATAATGTCCTTAAAGAAATTGAACAGCAAGATGTAGATATTCCTCTCAAACATTGTTCCAACAGTGCTGCTTTGATTGATTTAAAAGAAGCTCGTTTTAATATGGTTAGGGCCGGTATAGTATTGTATGGGTTGTATCCGTCACCTTTTGTTGATAAAGACTTGCTGCCAATTATCCCGGTCATGACTGTAAAGAGCGAAATCAGTTTCTTGAAAAGGATGGGACCTGGAGCAACAGTAAGTTACGGGCGAACCTATCAATGTAATAGAGATACTCTAGTAGCGACAGTACCCATCGGATATGCTGACGGTTATAGTCGTCTACTTTCCAATAAGGCTTTTGCAATGATCCGGGGTAAACGAGTACCGCTAATTGGGGTAGTGTGTATGGATCAGTGCATGTTTGATGTTACAGAAGTAGAGGGAGTTAGTGAAGGAGACCAGGTAATCCTTTTTGGTAAACCTGAGGATAAAGTTACAGCAGATGAGTTGGCGCAAATTGAAGGAACTATAAATTATGAAATTGTTTGTGCAGTCAGTTCCAGAGTTCCCAGGATTTACATATCGTAATTAATGTAATTATTGGATTTGCGAGCAGGTATTCTTATCTCTATAATAGAAATATCGATCATAGATATTTATTTTACTTTGGAGGTGCTCGCTTTGCCAGCCTCAAGAAGGATTATCATAACAGTTCCCGAAAAACTTTTATCTGAAGTTGATGATATTACAGTCTTTGAGTGTAAAAACCGCAGCCAGATAGTAAGAGAAGCTATTAAATTTTATCTTCGGGAACGGAAGAGGGCTTTGATTATAGAACAGATGAAAAAGGGTTATTTAGAAATGGCTGAAATCAATCTGACTTTAGCTTGTGAAGATAATGGAGTTGAAGATGAACATCTGCATGACTTGGTAGAAAAAATGTTGGAGTGATAATAAATATGATCAAACGGGGCGAAATTTATTTTGCTCAGCTGAATCCGGTGGTAGGTTCAGAACAGGGAGGCATAAGACCGGTAGTAGTTGTTCAGAATGACATAGGCAATCAGTATAGCCCAACTACTATTATCCTGGCCATAACTTCCCAAATCAATAAAGCCAAGCTGCCTACCCATATTGAGCTGAAGGCTGAAACCTACGGACTGGAAAGGGATTCAGTTATCCTGGCTGAACAGATCAGGACTATTGATAAGGCCAGATTGAAGCAAAGGATAGCAGTATTGCAAGAGGAAACCATGAAAAAAGTTGACCATGCCATGCTTATAAGTTTAGCCTTAATTGACAGTTAGATACATAAAAAAACCCTAACAGAGCGAGCAAAAAGGGCAGTTTGATATTAAAACTGCCCTTTTTTGCTGGCTCTTAATAAACAAGCGTCAGGTATGTAGTAAATACATCCAGAAGATAAATAATTTTTCTTGACATATAATACACTAAATTGGGAAAGAGAATGTGGGAGGTAACGACTTTGCGGCCAATTATTGGAATAACGGGTAATTTAGAACTTAAAGAGAACTACCACTGTTTAGCGGAGGCATATGTGGCAGCGATTAGTAATGCCGGTGGTACAGCTATTATAATTCCGCCTGACGAAGCCTCCTTAAACGATTATACAAAAATCTGTCATGCCATAGTATTATCAGGGGGCGGCGATATGGATCCTGTTTACTGGGATGAACAGCCATCCTGGGCACTGGGTAATATTAATCCCCGCCGCGACCAATTTGAAATAAAGTTGGTTCAGAAGTGTTTTTCTCTGGGCATGCCAATTCTGGGTATCTGCCGCGGTTGTCAGGTGCTTAATGTGGCAGCAGGGGGGAGTTTGATCCAGGATATCAGGACTCGAATGAGTCATGAGCAAAAAGCACCCCGTGATTACCCTTTTCATGATATATTTATTGATGAGGGCACTATTCTGGCTGGGATATTTAATAATAGCTGTATCAAAGTTAACAGTTTTCATCATCAGGCTGTTAAAAAAATTGGCAGCAAGCTAAGGGCAAGTGCCCAGGCAGAAGATAATATTATTGAGGCCGTGGAAAAAAAAGACCATCCATTTGCTATCGGGGTGCAATGGCATCCGGAATGTATGAGTGATGAGAATTCAGCTGAATTATTTAAGACTTTGATCGACAAAGCAACAGTTTATCAACATCAGATATATGCTAAACTGATAGCTTATCGCACCACCGGTCCGGCAAAATCATAGAATAAACAGGGGGGAGATTCACCAGTGATCGCTATAAAGGGCGGAAAAATATTTTCGATGGACCAAAGAGGCATTATCGACAATGTAGTTATTATAGTGGAAGGGCCATTTATTAAAGCAGTGGGGGAAAATATACCTATCCCGGAAGATTGTGTTGTTATTAATGCGGCGGGCAAGTTCATTTTACCGGGCTTTATCGATGCCCATTCTCATATTGGGTTGGAGGAAGAGATTTACCGGGTTGAAGGTGATGATGTAAATGAGACTTCTGATCCTATAACTCCTGAGTTACAAGCCATGGATGGTATTAATTTTGCTGATTTAGCTTTTGCAGATGCTCTTGCCGGAGGAGTTACCAGATCAGTAAGTCTTCCGGGCAGTGCCAATATTATCGGCGGGCAGGCTGTATTTTTGAAACATTTAGCCGCTAATATGAGTGAAATGGTTTATAAAAATCCCTGGGGACTTAAGGCGGCACTGGGGGAAAACCCTAAGCGGGTATATTCTCAACAAAAGAAAACTCCGATTACCAGAATGGCCAGTGCCAGTCTGCTGCGGGAAGCTCTTTTTATAGCCCGGCAAAATATGGACAAAAAAGATCTGCCAGCCCGGGAAATTTACCGGCAAAAAGCCTTGCGGGCGGTTCTGCAAAAGGAAATGCCTTTAATGGTTCATGCCCATCGGGCTGATGATATAATGACAGCACTAAGGATAAAGGATGAATTTGATATTGATATGATTATCCAGCATGGTACAGAAGCCTTTAAAGTAGCAGATGAATTACTAAAAAGGAATGTGCCGGTACTACTGGGACCTCTCTTGGTCAATCGCGCCAAAGTTGAGATGAAAGAAGTCTCTTTCAAAACTGCTGCCAAACTTGCCCGGCAGGGAGTAAAATTTAGTTTCATAACTGATCATCCGGTTATACCTGTAAAGCATCTGCGGGAATGTGCTGCATTTGCTGTCAGAGAAGGACTGGATGAAGATATAGCGCTCAAAGCTTTGACCGTTAATGCAGCGGAAATACTGAAAGTTGATCACGAAATCGGTTCAATTGCTGTCGGGAAAAGAGCAGACATTGTCATATTTGACAGGCATCCATTTGATTTCCGTTCCCAGATGCAGCACATAATGGTTGATGGAATTTTATGGGGGGATAAAGGTGAATAAAGGCGATGTCTACACAGTTTATCTGGATGGAAATGTAATGACAGTATGTGTAGTAGGTTTTTATGACGAAGAATTTACCGGCGAAGAAATGGTTATCCTGGCAGTGGTAAGCCGGGAGAACATGGTTCATGTGCCGGTTGATGATTTACAAGGCTTATTACCGGATCGAAAATATCAAAATTAAATAAATTAGTCATAAGGTCGCTATAATGGCGACCTTATTTTTTGCCATTATTTACTTCAAGGACTTCCTGCCTCTTATTAGAATTTATACCAGCAGACTAAATTGGAGGTGAGGCAGTATTGCGACATAAAAAAATACTATTAACAGCTTTGACTATTTTAGGGATCTTCATTTTTACATACATAGCCTCAGGTTTTACTATTCCCCGGTTAGTAATTGATGGAAAAACCAAAGATGTGGACCCCCCACCCCAAATCTCTGAGAATCGCACCATGGTACCAATCAGGTTTGTAGTTGAAGACGAAGCAATAAAGGGAGAAATATTTTGGAACGGTAAGTTAGGCAAAGTTGCAATGAACTGTCAAGGTAAATACATAGAATTATTTATAGGCAGTAAAAGAGCTGCAGTAGATGGAAAAACAGTATATTTGGATGCTGCTCCTTATATTTATCAGGACAGAACGTATCTACCTCTCCGGTTTATTGCTGAGGCAATGGGAGCTAAGGTGGAGTGGAAGCCTGCGACTCAGGAAGTTGCAATTGATTTCGAAAAAATATCGAACATTGACCCTTTTAAAGAGGCAGCACAACCAAAAACTGTTTTCGCATATTACTACTATCGTTCTTTTGATGAACTTAAGGCTAATGCGCATTTGTTTACCGATATTGCTTTTCGTTGGTTTGAGACTGATGGTCAGGGTAAGCTCTTTTATGAATACCAGGATGATTACAGCAATATATTGAAATTTACGCGTGAGCAGGGAATTAAAACCCATGCCAGTGTAGTTTTAATGGACAAGGACGCCTTGCACCAACTGCTTTGCAGTCCTAAAAACCGGGCAAATCTAATCGGTAATTTGCTGGATAGGGTAAAAAAGGATAATTATGATGGAGTAGATATCGATTTCGAATTTATAAATCCGGCGGATGCACCATATTTTACTTTGTTTCTCCAGGAGTTAAAAACCGCTTTAGGTCCTGATAAGCAATTGTCTGTGGCAGTGTTTGCGCGCACGGCAACTGACAAGTGGCCAACACCTTATGAATATAAGAAAATTGGCAATATAGTAGATTTAGTAGTAGTTATGGCTTATGACTACTGTTATAAGTCTAGCGCGCCCGGACCAGTTGCTCCACTATGGTGGGTAGAAAAAGTAGTTGATTACATGACAGCCAATATAGCCCGGGAAAAAATATTACTGGGTATACCAACCTATGGCTATGACTGGGCAGATGGACTTAAAACTAATACGGTTACTGCGGCCAAATTATCTCAGCTTAAGCAAACTTATAAGCTGAGCGAATCATTTGACCAGAAAAACTGCAGTCAGTCTTATAGCTACTGGGATAAAAACGGCAGGCTGCATCAAATATGGATGGAAAACAGTACCAGCCTAAGTGCCAAATACGATCTGGCCACAAAAAATAACTTAGCTGGTATTTCATTCTGGCGCATAGGTAATGGCTTTACTGATTTGTACAAGATAATTGAAGAGCAGCAATAGATACTTTTGCAGGCAGCTTGTTTATGAAAAAATTCTGGTAAGGTATAATAATTATATATAACTATTTAAACCACCTTTTAAGGTGGTTTCTTTTTGCTTTTTGGCCTTTTACCAGCCTTTTATACTGGTTTTTTAAAGGCGGAAAGACTAAAATTGAGCGGGAGGGGAGAAAATGATTCCAGAACAACCTGATTTATTTGCGGATATTAAGCCTGTTTCCCAGGAAGAGATAGAACAGGCAGCGGAGCCAAAGGCAGATAAACAGCATATCAAACAGCAAGAGCAAAATGAGCCGGAGCAGGAAGAAGCCAAGGAAGCGTATGTGCCTTTTCTTCCCGGTTTAAAAGCTGACCAGGCCAGGTCAGAGATAAGTGATTTTGAGCAGCTGAAATTTATAGCCAGCACCTGTACACTTTGCCGTCTGCGCAGTACATGTAATGGAGTTGTGTTTGGAGAAGGCCCCTTAAGCAGCAAGATGATGTTAATTGGTGAAGGGCCAGGCCATGATGAGGATTTACAGGGGAGGCCTTTTGTAGGACGGGCTGGACAGCTATTAGACAAGATTCTTATTGCTTCCGAAATAAACAGAGCTGATGTATATATAGCCAATATAGTTAAATGTCGTCCACCGCAAAACAGATTACCTGGTATTGAGGAAGTTAAAGCCTGCAAAGGCTATCTGGAGGCGCAAATTCGCCTTATAAAACCAAAGATAATAGTATGCATGGGAGCACTGGCAAGTCAGGTGGTAATAGACCCGCGGGCCAGAATCTCTCAGATTAGAGGTAAATGGTATACCCGTCAGGGCATAAAGATAATGGCGGTATTCCATCCGGCAGCCTTGCTCAGAAATGCCGAATATAAAAGACCGACCTGGGAAGATTTTAAACTAATAAGAGATGAGTATAAAAGAGTTTAAAGATAACAATGATGGTTATATTGTGAGGTGACAGGTGTGGAAATTTATGTTGAAAATGCTGAAGCAATGCAGCATTTAGGTTTGAATATTGCCCCATTATTATCTGGCGGAGATATAGTTTATTTACTGGGAGAACTGGGAACGGGTAAAACGACGCTGGTAAAAGGAATTGCCAAAGGAATGGGTTATACAGGCAAAGTAACCAGCCCCACCTTTACTATCATGAATATTTATCCTGCAGATCCCGACATCTATCATTTTGATTTTTACAGACTGGGAAAAAATGATTTATCCGACCTGGGATTAGATGATTATTTAGCCGGAGATGGAGTTACCCTGATAGAATGGCCTGAAATCGGACAGGGTATATTGCCGCAGGAAGCACTAATCATCAATATTAATTTGGTTGCTGATGATTATGACCTGGGGAGAAATGTAGACATAACAGCACAGGGGTCTTACTTTGAACAAAAAATTGAGGAGATTAAAAAAGCATGCTTATTTTAGCTGTAGATAGTGCCACTCCTGTAGCAGGGGTAGCTTTATTAGACGGTGAAAAGATAATAGCCGAGTATTTCACAAATTTTAAAAGAGTTCATTCACAGAGTTTAATGCCCATGATTGATAAATGCTTAAGTGATTGCGGGTGCAGTTTAAACGGTCTGGATGCAATCGCTCTTACAACAGGTCCTGGTTCGTTTACGGGTATCAGGATAGGCATGGCTACAGTTAAAGGTTTATGCCTGGGAGCAGATATTCCCTTAATAGGAGTATCAACTCTGGATGTTATTGCTAACAATATGTTCCTGAGTAATTACCTGGTTTGCCCGGTTTTAAATGCTCGTAAAAACGAGGTTTATACTGCAGTCTATGATGTTAGTAAAGTAATGCCGCAACTTTTATGGGGACCGGAAGCCTGCTCGCCTGAAGTTTTGGCTGCTAAGGCGATGGAACTTGCTGCGGGACGGTCTGGCATTGTTTTGTTAGGTGATGGTTATTTACCTTTTCAGCAATATTTTAGACAGACTATCGGCAGTCAGCTAATAGATGCACCTCCCCATCTCATGTTACCCCGGGCTTCCAGTGCAGCCAGCCTGGCCAGACGGAAATTTGAAAAGGGATTATTGGAAGATGTGCATAGTATAAGACCTTATTATATAAGATTGTCTGAAGCAGAATATAAATTGGGAAAGGAAGACAGATAATTGTTAAATCCTCAGTACATAATCAGAAGAATGGTAGCCCAGGACATTACTGAGATAATGGCAATTGAAAAAGAAGCCTTTTCTATGCCCTGGTCCAAAGAATCCTACCTGGCTGAAATGAAAAATCATTTTGCTCATTATCTGGTTTGTGATATTGCTGGAAAAATTGCCGGTTATGGTGGTATATGGCTGGTGTTTGAAGATGCCCATATTACCAATGTAGCAGTAAGTGCTGAGTTCCGCAGGCAGGGAATCGGAACCGCTATCATGCAGGAATTGGAAAAACAAGCCCGGGCCAAAAAGACCTTAAGAATACTTTTAGAGGTTAGACCTTCCAATCAACCTGCACTAAAAACTTATAAAAAACTGGGCTTTCTTCCTTCAGATGTTCGCAAAGAGTATTATTCTGATAATGGTGAAGATGCCCTGATTATGATTAAATTATTATTTTAGGTTGATAAGGTCGGTGAGAAAATGCCAGATATTAATATTTTAGGAATAGAGACTTCTTGTGATGAAACTGCTGCGGCTATTGTTAAAAATGGCCGTCATATACTGTCTAATGTGGTCAACTCTCAAATTGCCATCCATCAGAAATTTGGCGGAGTAGTACCGGAAATTGCTTCCCGCAAGCATATTGAAAACATTAGCCTGGTTGTCGATGCAGCATTTAAACAGGCTGATTTAACCTATAAAGATATAGATGCAGTAGCCATTACTAATGCACCAGGACTGGTAGGAGCACTGCTGGTCGGCTTATCATTTGCCAAAGGCTTTGCCTACTCTCTGGGTAAACCGCTCATAGCAGTAAACCATTTACATGGACATATTTATGCTAATTTTTTAGAGCACCATGACATTGAATTCCCGGCTATTTGTCTTATCGTTTCCGGCGGGCATACCAGTATACTTTATATGGAGGAAGCCGGACAATATGAAGTATTAGGCTCCACCATTGATGATGCTGCCGGAGAAGCTTTTGATAAAGTGGCACGGTTTTTAGGTTTAGGCTATCCGGGAGGCCCTGCTATTCAAAAAGCTGCCGCAGATGGTCAAGCTGGAAAATATATTTTGCCGCGGGTGTTTTTAAATAGAAAAGATTTGGATTTTAGTTTTAGCGGACTGAAAACGGCAGCTATGAACCTGTGGAAAAAAAATAGTCATGAACCTAATATAACCAATGATCTGGCCGCAGAATTTCAGACAACCCTGGTGGAAATTTTAGCCACCAAAACCATACGCGCAGCACAGGAAACTGGTGCCAAAACAATTCTCTTGGCCGGGGGAGTTGCGGCTAACAGCGCTCTGCGAAATTTGGTGAAAAAAGAAGGACAGGCATCAGGCTTAAAAGTTTATTATCCAACAGTATTATTATGTACTGACAATGCGGCTATGATTGCTGGTAATGCTTACTTCCAGTATAATAAAGGTGACTTTGCACCGCTTAATCTGAATGCTTATGCAAGCCTTTCGTCCTTGTGAAAAATGCCTGTGGATAATGTGCATAACTCTGTTGATAATTAATAAATAGGCATTCGTAAATCTTTAATATAGTCCTGGTTTATTTCGACAAATGTTTAGTTGCCTTTATGTGGTCAGTTTATCTTGTGGATAACCCAAGAAGCAAGGAGTGGTATAGTGTATCCGACTTTATTTGAAATAGGCCCAATATCTGTAAATTCATGGGGTTTCATGTTAGCTCTTGCCGTAATTATATCTATATTCGGCGTAGGACGCCTTTTTGAACGTGAAGGCTATGATAAGGAAATGGTCCTGGACATGATTCTGATAATGGTAATAGCGGGAGTTATAGGTTCACGTCTGGCCTATGTTTTAATCTATGACTGGCAGGCTTTCTTAAGTAATCCTTTAATATTATTCGGTCTGCAGGATGGTGGTATTGCCGGATTAATATGGTATGGCGGTTTGATCGGCGGATTTATTCCGTTTGCTATTTATGTTTGGAAGAAAAAGCTTAACTTCTGGCAACTGCTGGATATGTTTGCCCCTTATGTAGCGTTAAGCTACGCATTGGTCAGAATCGGATGCTTTCTTGCCGGATGCTGTTATGGAGAAGTTACCTCCTGCGCTCTGGGAGTAGTTTTCCCGGACTTAGATTCCCTGACCCGTCACCCTACGCAGCTTTATAGTTCACTTATTAATTTTATATTATTTGCTTTCTTGCTCTGGTATTATCCGCGGCGCCGTTTTATGGGAGAAATTTTTATTCTCTATATTGGCGGTTATGCTGTTTACAGGTTTTTAATAGAATTCTTCCGGGAGAGCCTGATTTACAGTGGGCCTTTTACTTTGGGACAGGTTTATACCGCCGGGCTTTTTGTTATTGCTGTGGTCCTTTATCTGTGGAGAAGAAAAGCTGGTAAAAAATAAAAGTAGAGAACGGTAGCGCACTTATGAATATTTATAATGAAGAGGCAATGAGAAAGATTTTGCGGCAAATTATGCTAACCGCCAGAGGTGAGCTCTTACCCGATCAGATTCAGGAGTGGAGCGGCAGTTTAATCTCCAAACTGGCGGCATTTCCCCAGATGATCAGGGCGCAAAATATTATGTGCTTTTTAAGTATCAAAAATGAAGTCGATTTGCGCCCTTTCATATATGAGGCACAGCAGGATGGAAAGAAGATATTAATACCCAGAGTAGAAACAAAAAATCTAATGGTAGCTGCCGAGTATCAGCCAAGTAAAACCACCCGTGGGCCTTTTGATATAACAGAACCTGTGGGTGAATCCTTTGACCCACAGCAAATTGACGTAGTCCTGGTACCGGGGTTAGTCTTTGATTATAATGGTTACCGTTTAGGTTATGGCGGTGGTTATTATGATCGCTTTTTACCTTTGCTGAGACCGGATGCTTTTATTTGCGGTGTCTGTTATGACTTTCAGATAGTGGAAACCGTTTTTCCCCACGCAGAAGATATTGCGGTTGACTGGATTGTTACGGAAAAATCCGAAGTAGTTGTTAATTGGGAGCAGTTTTAAATATTGAAAAAGCGGGTCTCGACGAGACCCGCTTTTGAATTTAAGGCTATAATTTATTTATCAGTTTTTTCAGCAGTATTGCCCATTTCTTTTAAAGCGGCAAATACTCCGCCTAATCCGGCTAAATCACTGGGGATAATTAATTTGGTTGCCTGCCCGTCACCCAGATCCCTTAAAGTTTCCAAAGATTTTAAGGCCAGTACTTTATCATCTGCCTGGGCATCTTTAATCATGACTAAGCTGTCAGCAAAAGCCCGCTGCACACTTAAAATCGCCTGAGCCTCACCTTCGGCTTCCAATATCTGTGCCTGCCGGTGCCCTTCAGCTTCCAGAATAGCTGATAATTTAACGGCTTCAGCATTCAAAATCTGAGACTGCCTGGCTCCTTCGGCATCAAGAATTGCAGCTGTTTTCTGTCCTTCGGCCCGCAAAATAGCTTCGCGTTTTTCTCTCTCGGCCCGCATCTGTTTTTCCATAGCAGTTTGAATATCCTGGGGCGGCAGTATATTTTTCAGCTCAACCCGGTTAACCTTAATACCCCACTTATCAGTGGCTTCGTCTAATATAACCCTTAATTTGGTATTTACTAAATCTCTGGAGGTCAGGGTCTGGTCAAGTTCTAAATCGCCCACAATGTTTCTTAAGGTAGTAGCCGATAAGTTTTCAATCGCTACAATAGCGTTGGAAATTTCATAGGAATATTTAAAAGGATCAGTTACCTGATAGTAAATGACGGTATCAATCATCATAGTTACATTATCTTTGGTAATGACCGGCTGGGGCGGAAAATCCATTACCTGCTCCCGTAAATCAATAACCATACGGAAGCTATCGATGAAGGGAATGATAACATTTATACCCTTTTCAGCAATTTTATGAAATTTACCTAACCGTTCTACCACACCTACTGTTGCCTGACGAATAATCTTGATGGAAGAAAAAGCGACTATTATTACGAAAAACACCAATAGTACATTAACAATTACACCAAACATAATTAAACTCTCCTTTCAAATTTAAAAACTAACGAGCTTTTTTGACTATTAACTTTACTCCCTCAATTGCCACTACCTCAACTAAAGTAGCAGCTTCAATTTCCTCGGAGGATATTGCCGTCCAGATTTCACCGTTTAATTTAACCTGTCCAAACTGCAAAGGTATAATCTTTTCAATACTAATACCTTTTTGCCCTATTAAAGATTGCACATTACTGGCAGTATCATTAGATTTAATTAATTTAATAACTAATGGACGGGTGAAGATGACCAGTAAAATCGTTAAAAAGGCAAAAACTAGCAGTTGGGTTTCAATTTGCGGAAACCAGTTAATACTAATTCCCAGTGCGACTATCAGAGCTGATATTGCCAGGTACAGAAACCAAAAACCTACGGTAAAAATTTCAATGGCGCCACAAACCAAGGCAACTATAATCCATGTCATTGCGGTCATTGGCTTTCTCCTCTCCTAAGTAAAATAAAACGCCTAGTTAATATCATAGCATATGTACTTAACTATGTACTACAGCACAGTTGTGTGAAATCAGAGCGGGAAAAAGTGGAAAAGAGTGGCAAGTCGATTATGTGGCAAGTCGATTAT
>CAZLVY010000032.1:18913-24261 GCA_964563125.1 uncultured Syntrophomonas sp.
AGAGCGGGAAAAAGTGGAAAAGAGTGGCAAGTCGATTATGTGGCAAGTCGATTATGTGGCAAGTCGATTATTGTAAAAATTATGCTGATAATATATAATAGACAATAATAAGAACTCCGATTTAGCCATGCCTAAAGCATAAGCTAAGGATGGCTAAACGATAGGGTATAAGGGGAAACCTTTATGCCTCCCATATGGAAAGGAGTATGTAAATAGGCATGCATTTTATTACACTCCTTTCAGGGGGTGTTTATTTTTTTAAGGGAGGGAGAAATTGTTTATGAATAAGGAAGATGTTTTAAAAAAAATGCAGGAAGCTGCACCAAATGGCAAGTTAAGCTGCGCCGAAGCCCGGGAAATTATGCAGGAATTTAATGTGCCTCATGGTCAGATGGGAGACCTTTGTGATGAGGTGGGAATAAAAATATATGGTTGTGAATTGGGCTGCTTTTAAAAAGGACAAGTTAAAGTAATGGTACGCGGGGAAGAGGGTAATTATGACCGATAAATTAGGCAGAGATATAAATTATTTGCGTATTTCCATAACTGATCGTTGTAATTTGCGATGCCGGTACTGTATGCCTGAAGAAGGTATTGATAATAAATTAGACCATAAAGGAATATTAAGTTTGGAGGAATATGCGCGTATAGTTAAAGTAGCAGCCCGGGCAGGTATTCGGAAAGTCCGATTGACCGGGGGAGAGCCTCTGGTGCGGAAGAATATTGTGCGGTTAATTCACTATATAGCAGAAATCCCTCAAATTGATGATATTTCAGTTACCAGCAATGGAATTTTATTCCCCCAAATGGCTGATGAATTAAAAGCTGCCGGGCTTAATCGTATAAATTTCAGCCTGGACAGTTTAAATGAGGACAAATTTAGATATATTACCCGTCAGGGAAGCATAACCCAGGTTAAGAGGGCTATTTTTAAAGCATTGGAATTGGGACTGAACCCGGTCAAAATAAATACTGTTGTAATCAAAGGCTTTAATGATGATGAAATTTTAGATTTTGCAAAGCTTGCCCACGATTTTCCTTTGCATATACGATTTATAGAGTTTATGCCAATTGGAGATTTACTCTTTTGGAAAAAAGAGCGTTTGATGAATGCCGATGCTATTAAGGATATTATAGAAAAACAATACGTTCTTAGTACAACTGACAATGTACAGGGTAATGGCCCGGCCAGATACTATAGAACTGAAGGCGGCACAGGCTCTATTGGTTTTATAAGCCCCATGAGCAATCATTTCTGTCCGCAGTGTAATCGCATCCGTATGACGGCTGATGGTATGCTGCGCGGATGTTTGTATGAAAAAAAAGAAATTGATTTAAGGCCGGCATTGTTAAATAGTGGTGATGAAGAAATATTAAAGTTGATTTTAAAGACCATTAATGATAAGCCTGCCAGACATCATATGAACGATGGCTGGGGTACAGAGAATGAGCGTAAAATGTACCAAATAGGAGGCTAAGATGGACTTCACACATATAAATGAGCAGGGGCGGGCCCGAATGGTAGATGTCAGTAATAAAGATGATACTGAGCGTGTAGCAGTTGCACAGGCAGTTGTGCTTATGTTGCCGACAACTCTGGAATTGATAAAAACCGGAGGTATGAAAAAAGGAAATGTATTATCTGTAGCACAGGTCGCAGGAATAATGGCAGCCAAGAAGACTGCCGAACTGGTACCCATGTGTCATCCTCTGATGATAACATCAGTAGATATTAATTTTGACTTTGACGATAAAAATGGCCAAATTATAATAATTGCTACTGTCAAAACAACGGGTAAAACAGGTGTGGAAATGGAAGCTATTACAGCTGCTTCAGTTGCTGCCATAACCATTTATGATATGGTCAAAGCAGTTGACCGGTGGATGGTTATCAAAGAAATTAAGCTGATGGAAAAAGATGGCGGCAAAAGCGGCCATATTTTAAGAAGTGGGTGTGAATAATGAGCCAAGGCAAATTATATTCAATATGTATCAGTCCTGAACGCGGCCAGCTTAAAACTGAAGTGGAGCAGGCTAGAGTTATCGATAACTTTGGTATTGAAAATGACGGTCATGCAGGAGATTGGCACCGGCAGATTACCTGCCTGAGTTACGAAAGTATGCAAAAAATAAAGGCAGAAAAAGATCTTGATATTGGCCCGGGCAGTTTTGCCGAAAACTTGCTGATTGAGGGGCTTGACTTAGTTGCAATTGGAGCTGGAGGTCAGCTTAAAATAGGTAGTGATGTAGTTTTGCGGGTATCGCAGATTGGCAAAGAGGACCATCCCAGTGTGGTAACCAGAAAATATGGCGTGTCCCTTCTGCCCTATGAAGGATTGTTTTGTAAAGTAATAATCGGGGGCCTGATTAAAAAAGGCGACCCGGTAGAGGTGTTATAAAATGTTTAAAACCGGAATTCTTATCATGAGTGATAAAGGTGCCCGCGGTGAAAGAGAAGACTTAAGCGGGTCACAGATTCGAGCCTTGCTGGGAGCAAACTATAGTATTGATTACTATAAAATAATTCCGGATGAAAAACACCTGATAAAAGAGGAACTTATTTTCTTATGTGACGAACTAAAACTCGATGTGATATTTACATCCGGGGGCACCGGCTTTTCACAGCGGGATGTAACACCAGATGCTACCCTGGAAGTGATTGAAAAAATAACTCCCGGCATACCGGAAGCCATTCGTTATTATGGACTGCAAAAAACACCCAAGGCTATGCTCTCTCGTGCTGTGGCAGGAATTAGAGGAATCACTCTGATTGTTAACTTACCTGGCAGTGTAAAAGGGGTACGGGAATCGCTGGAGGCTATTCTTCCTGCCTTAGACCACGGTTTGGAAATTATCATCGGTTCTGCCGGAGAATGTGGGCAAGGATAATAATATTAATAGGTTTTTTCAAGAAATAGCGTTATTAAGAGGTATAAAAAGAAAAATGCAGGTGCATACTATAAAACAAAAATAACGGGCAAATTTGACAGGTATTGTGATTTGAATACTTGCTAAATGTTGCCTAATATTATTATTAGCTATTAGCACTCGTTAACAGCGAGTGCTAATAAAAAATAAATAAAATTAAACCATAAGGGGGTATACCTTTGAAGATTCAACCATTAGCGGATCGTTTGGTAATCAAAGTAGTCGAAGCTACAGAAGAAAAGACCAAGAGCGGACTTTATGTTCCTGATACCGCCAAGGAAAAGCCTATGGAAGGTGAAGTACTGGCAGTTGGCCCCGGAGCTCGTAATGAAAAAGGAGAAAGAGTTCCCATGGATGTAGTAGTCGGAGACAAAGTAATTTATTCTAAGTATGGCGGAATGGAAGTTAAGATTGATGGTGATGCATACCTGATCTTATCAGAAAGAGATATCCTGGCAAAATTTAATTAATAAACATTAATGAGAAGGAGGATACATAGATGATATCCAAAGAAATCAAATTTGGTGAAGAAGCCAGACGCGCTTTGGAAAGAGGCGTAGATAAATTAGCCAACTCTGTTAAAATCACTTTGGGCCCCAAAGGAAGAAATGTTGTCTTAGATAGAAAATTTGGTTCACCTACCATTACTAATGACGGTGTTACAATTGCCAGAGATATTGATCTGGAAGACCCATGGGAAAATCTGGGCTGCCAGTTAGTTAAAGAAGTGGCTATCAAAACTAACGATGTAGCAGGTGACGGAACTACAACTGCTACTGTTCTGGCTCAGGCAATGATAAAAGAAGGACTCAAAAACGTTGCTGCCGGTGCCAACCCCATGATTATGAGAAAAGGTATTGATAAAGCCGTTGCAGCAATTGTTGCAGCAATTAAAGAACAGAGTCATCCGGTTGAATCCCGGGAAGCTATTGCACAGGTAGCATCTATTTCTGCCGGTGATCCTGAAATAGGCAGACTTATTGCCGATGCTATGGAAAAAGTAGGCAGAGATGGTGTTATAACTGTTGAAGAATCACAATCGCTGGGCACTCAACTGGAAGTTGTTGAAGGCATGATGTTTGATCGCGGTTATATTTCTCATTATATGGTTACTAATACTGAAAAAATGGAAGCTGTTTTAGATGATCCCTATATTTTGATTAATGACAAAAAGATATCTGCAATCGCTGAAGTACTGCCAGTTCTGGAAAAAGTAGTCCAAACCGGCAAACCGCTGCTTTTGATTGCTGAAGAAATAGAAGGTGAAGCATTAACAACTTTAGTTTTAAACAAACTTAGAGGTACCTTCACCTGTGTAGCAGTAAAAGCTCCTGCTTTTGGTGAAAGAAGAAAAGCTATGTTGGAAGATCTGGCTGTTCTTACTAATGGACAGGTTGTATCTGAAGACCTGGGTATAAAAATGGAAAACGTCACTTTGGAAATGCTGGGCAGAGCACGCCAGGTAGTAGTTAAAAAAGAAGAAACTATTATAATTGATGGTGCCGGCAGCGAAGATGATGTTAAAGGCAGAATTGCCAATATTAAGAGACAACTTGAAGATACCGACTCTGAATACGATCGGGAAAAGCTTCAGGAAAGAATGGCTAAATTAGCAGGTGGAGTAGCAGTTATCCAGGTCGGAGCAGCTACTGAAACCGAATTGAAAGAGAAGAAGCACCGTATGGAAGATGCTTTAGCTGCAACTAAAGCTGCAGTTGAAGAAGGTATCGTATCCGGCGGCGGCGTAGCTATGATTAGTGTTATGAAAGCAGTAGAAGCAGTGGTAGCTGAAGGTGATGAAATGACTGGTGTCAAACTGGTTATGAAAGCATTGGAAGAACCATTACGCCAGATTGCTAATAATGCTGGTGTAGAAGGTTCAGTAGTAGTTGAGAAAGTTAAAGAAGCTGGTAAAGGTATAGGCTATAATGCTCTTACCGGAGTATATGAAGATATGATTGCAGCAGGTATCATCGACCCTGCTAAAGTTACCCGCTCAGCTGTACAAAATGCTGCCAGCATCGCTGCCATGGTTCTTACTACCGAAGCTGTAGTAACAGAATCTGCCAAGGAAGATGACATGAAGGGAATGGCCGGAATGGGCGGCGGAATGCCACCAGGAATGATGTAACAGATAGTTGAACTAAAATAAAAACAGCCCGCAAGGGCTGTTCAGACCGTCAAAAAAGGCCAATAGCTGCGTTGACTCGGAAGTGCCGTTCAATCGACGTACCTCATGTACGCCTCAATCACGGCCCTTCCGATCGCCTTGCTCTTGACCTTTTTTGCTCGCTCTGTCAGAATGTCGACTTTATCGACACCCTGAACAGCCCTTGCGGGCTGTTTTTTTTTGCTCTTTTTTAAATTTAAAGGTCGTAATAAAGCTCAAATTCCAGAGGATGAGGAATTTCATTGACCCG
>CAZLVY010000033.1:0-24110 GCA_964563125.1 uncultured Syntrophomonas sp.
GCGGAACATCTGCGATATAGGAGAACATCCTTTGAAAATGAAAGGTTGAACAACAGGCAATTTGTGCTGCTTTTTCATAGCTGATTTCTTTTTCAAGATTCTCTTCGATATAATCGACTGCTTCATTTAACCTTGATATCCATTCCATCGTGTCACCTCCTTACAATTAAAAGGATATAGTAAACCTATGCTGTAATCCTCGCATTTGTTGCACAAATATGAGAGGTTGCCAATATCTCATATCAACTTTCTAAAATACAGCCCGCGGGTAAATTCTCCATTAAAAGGCTCACCGCGCAAATAGCTTTCCCATATCTTTTTACATACCTGTCTATCCTCAACCGTGAAATACAGGGTAATAAAATCTGCTGCCTGAACATTCTTATCGGCCAAATAAAGTGGAATATGATTATGAAGCGTCGAATAATCACGGTTGCCGCAGATTATTTTAAAGCGTGCTCCGGTGCGGTCAGTTATCTCCGCGCGCCCGGTGCAATCTCGGCAGCCATTTTTACCTTTGGCCGGGCAATTGCGGAATATCATCAAGGGCAGATAGCCGTAGCCAATGATACCACGCTCAATTTCTCCGCTAAGCGCTGCTGCGTCGCTGAGTCTTATCTCATAGGAGAGATGTGTATCCTGCAGGCCCAGTGATTCATATTTCATCAGGCTTATGCTGTTTAATATATTCAGGTCAAACCCGCCGTAAACCATAAATCCCATGCGCCTGGCCAGCCTGACAGTGCCGATGTTGCCGGCACAAATGTGTTTAACTCCCAGCTTCTTCAGCTCATCCAGGCTGTTTTCAAGTCTTTCCTCTTGCATGGGAAACACCAGTCTGGGCAGCTCACATATTAGTTTTTCACCAAATTTATCGATAAGGCTGACGTCAATTTCCTTAAGAGGTAAATATATTTTATCGGCCTGATCAATGCCATCAAAAAGCTGGCTTTTGTTTTCGAGCCTTACACGAAGCTTCGGGCCCCTATCATGTTTCTTAGCTCTGGGCTGAACGAAAGGTCCCAAAACCTGCTTGGGTATGATCCTGCTTCTGGCTTCAAGCAGTTGTGTCAAGGCGTCTTTTCTCATGGCATTCAGTTTCCCGGGGGGAAGCATAAGTGCTTCATCCAGGTCAGCTGTCAGGGTTTTTAAAGTAAAAGGAGTCCCGCCTGTTTTTGCCAGGCTTCTTAAGGCCAGCTCATAGTTACTTCCCTTTGTCTTAGATTCCTCAGGCATATCTCCCTGCACTGTTATAATAAAGTTACCGTCTGTGACCTCCAGACCTGATTTTTCATTTTCCTTTATCATGAGCTTCATATCAACCGGCACCCGGGATAGTTCATTTCTGTAGTCTGATGCTATTTTACCCAAGACCGTTTTTGATGCCTCGACATCCTCCCTGGTTCTGTGCCCGAACATATCAAGATCCCGCTTACCTTTTATATAGCCGTCTGTAAAGCCGCTTCTTGAAAAAACCGCCTGCAGGTTTGTCAAATCCGCAGTGTGGCAGGATATCGCTTCCCTGCATGCCAATACGGCGGCCGCTACATATTCCGGCCGTTTCATCCTGCCCTCTATTTTTAATGAACAGACTCCGGCATCCATCAATTCACCAATATGGGAAATATGGCTCATATCCTTCAGGGATAAGGCATAATCCCGCCCACCTGATTTGAAATCGAGCCTGCAGGGCTGGGCGCAAAGGCCTCTATTGCCGCTTCTTTCACCTAATACTGAGGAAATGTAGCACTGGCCCGACATGCTCATACAAAGTGCCCCATGCACAAAGGTTTCGATCTCAATTGTAGAGCCCGAGCATATTTTCCTGATTTCCTCTATAGTCAGCTCTCTGGCCAGAACCACCCTTGAAAAGCCCAGTTCTTCAGCTGCCAGAACACCTTCCAGGTTGTGAATCGCCATCTGAGTAGAGGCATGCAACGGCATAGAAGGGCAATGGCGGTGAAACAGCTCTGCCACCGCTAAGTCCTGCACTATCACGGCATCTATCCCGCTACCAGCTAACATCTCAATTTCTTTATATACCAAAGGCAGCTCAGAATCCTTAACCAGGGTGTTTACTGTAACATGCACACTTACTCCCCGGCCATGGCAATACTCTACCGCCTCTTTCAGGGATTCACCCTCAAAGTTCTCGGCATTTCTTCTGGCATTAAAAGCCTTGGTTCCCAAATAAACAGCATCTGCTCCGCTCCTGACCGCAGCAATAAGCTGCTGCCTGCCGCCTACTGGTGCCAGTATTTCAATAGACATTGCAATCACCGTTTTCTAATTTGATTGTTGTCATTTAAGTTACTCCTTCGCAATGCTTAAGAATTATATGGTCTGTTAATAATCCATATTTTTCATAATAATATTGATATTATCATACTACATTCAATAATATAGCCAGAACATTTGAGCTTTATCATACCAAATGTCCTGGCTTATCAGACTTTCTATACTACAATTTGCAATTAGTTTTATCTAATTCACTGCTTCTTTATTAGACGCCTAACTTTGCTTTCATATTTTTAATAATCTTTTTAAACTTTTCATCTTCTCTTAATGGTGTGAAGGCAGGATTCTCTTCAAGCATTTTGATAAAATTAGTCTTAACTGTGATGTCATCTATCGGAGTGCTGGTTCCAATAATAACGTTATCCTCCAGCCATGCATCAACCTGATTAAAATACTCATTTCCTTTTAATTTTAAAGGATACTTATATCCACAAACAATGTCCGCATATTCTTCTAACGCATTTAACGATTTTTCTTTATCCTGCTGCAGCAAATATCCCTGGGCAGCAACGATATGAACACCAAAAACCGCATTGGTCAAAATTTCCTTCAACTGAAAAGAATCAATAATCTGTTTTCCCTGCGCATATATCTGTTCAAATAAGACTGGCTCGTTCATGTGCAGTGTAAGATAATTGGTTATCAGCGTTATCGTACTTATTACATTCTGATAGAGTAATATTTGATTCACTTTATCGGCTTGATCATTTTGTCCCATCATTTGATAGGCTATTACAAGGATGACATCATCGCCGCTATATGGAACCAATTTCTCATCTAATAAACGAATGACTGCTTCGCTGTTTCCCAATGCCATCTCTGCCAACACTTCCATAGTATTGGCACTTTTAAAGTCACCGGTACTATCCGATTCCGCCTTTACTCTCTGGCTGAGCGAAATAATTTGCTGCATAATTTCTTTTTTCATTTCCTCAGTCTTGGCCTGGACCGAATGGTTCAGTAATAATTGGATCATAGCCAATAGAAATGGAAAACAAGAGTAGTATTTCTTTATTGTCTTGTTACACTCTTCCATTACTTCATCAAATGGTTTGGTGGCAAATTCATGGGAAAATTTGTGATATATTTTTTTAATATCTTCTTTTGTAAGCTGCGGCGAATATCCCAACAATTCATCGACTGAAACATTAAAAAAAGTTGCCAGTTCAGGAAGAAGTAAAATATCAGGATAGCTTTGTCCCGACTCCCATTTGGAAACCGCTGCTTTTGAAACTCCGATATGCTCTGCTAACTGTTCCTGCGTTATTCCTTTTTCTTTTCTTTTTTCAATAATACATTTACTTATATTTAACTGATTCATATTGAATCACCTCCAATATCAGTTTAACCATTGATTCATTTCCTGACGATGGATTTGTAGTTGATTTCAGTTGAAAAAGTTAACTGGCAGGAAACTCTTTTCGAAAATAAAAGGGGCTGTGTGAAAACACAGCTTAGAAAAACCGCCTAAAATCGTAAAGATTAAGGCGGTTTTTTCATATTTTGAGGAAGCAAAAATGGTAAAATATATATATAAGAAGTTAGCAAAGGCGGGTGTTATTGCATGTCAAAGCCAGGCCAAAAAGTACATAACAAAGTGGTCTTCAAAGAATATAACCAGAGTCAATTAAGCTTACCGATAGATTTGGAAAGCCTAATTCCTGCAAACCATATGGTAAGAGTCATCAATTCGGCCATAGATCAGATGAACATGGAGCCGTTGTTTGCTAAATATCCCGGCGGTGGGAGGGCCAGTTTTCACCCTGTAATGATGACAAAACTTATCGTGTATGCCTATGCAGATAAAATATATTCAAGCCGGCGTATGGAAAAAGCAGCTAGAGAAAACATCATGTATATGTGGCTATGTGGTGGTAATGCTCCTGACTTTAAAACCATTAACAGTTTCCGGGGAGAACGAATGAAAGATGTTATTCTGGACGTATTTAGTGAAGTCGTCGAGCTGTTGATTAAACAAGGTTATATCAAATTAGAAAACTATTTCCTGGATGGAACAAAAATAGAAGCAAACGCCAATAAATATAGCTGGGTCTGGGGTAAATCAACCAAACGCTACAAAGAAAAACTCAGGGAAAAATGCAAAGAACTTTTTGCAATGGCAGAGCTAAAAAATGATGAAGAAAACGATGAGTACGGGGATCGTAACCTTGAAGAATTAGGAGAAGAAAAGCCCATAGATACAAAGGCCATTGAAGAAGCTGTACAACGAATCGATGAAAGGTTGGCAACAAATCCTGCCGACAAAAAATTAAAAAAGGCAAAAAAGTTAATCGAGAAAGATTACCTTCCTCGAATGAAGAAATACGAAAAAGAAGAAGAACTGCTGGCTAAACGCAACAGTTACTCCAAGACAGATACTGATGCTACTTTTATGCGAATGAAAGAAGACCACATGAGAAACGGTCAATTAAAGCCTGGGTATAACGTACAAATAGGTACAGAAAACCAATTCGTGGTTGGATATAGCATTCACCAATCCGCTGGAGATACCAGCTGTATGAAGGATCACTTGGAACAAACAAAGAAAAATCTTGGTGGAAAACTTCCTGCCAACATCGTTGCCGATGCAGGCTATGGCGGTGAAGAAAACTATGAATATTTAGAAAAAGAATCCCTTGGGAA
Source organism: uncultured Syntrophomonas sp. (assembly GCA_964563125.1). Lineage (GTDB taxonomy): Bacteria > Bacillota > Syntrophomonadia > Syntrophomonadales > Syntrophomonadaceae > UBA1368. The sequence continues at coordinate 4,942 of CAZLVY010000033.1, forward strand.
CTATGTGAAGTACAATACCTTTCACAAAGAAGCAACTCCTAAATGGAAATCGGATATGACTCGGGTGCAAAACTGGCAGTATAACGAAGAAGCAGACGAATACATTTGTGGCAATGGCAAAACCCTGCGATTTAAGTATGAAAAAACTCAAAAGAGCAAAAATGGATATAGCAGTTTAATCCGAGTCTATGAAAATGATGATTGTAAGGATTGTCCTTATCGCAAGCGTTGCATAAAACAGACGGATAACCCTGACTTTAACAAACAAATTTACATCAACAGGCGCGGTAACGAACTTAAAGCTAAAGCACGATCTAACCTGACCAGTGAATATGGGTTGCAAATGCGCAGCTTAAGGCCCGTAGAAGTCGAAAGTGTCTTTGGCGATATCAAAGGCAACTTTGGTGTGCGACGATTTGTGCTCAAAGGGCTGGACAAAGTAAAGCTGGAATGGGGTTTACATTGTATCGCTCATAATATGAGAAAAATGGTCACCGTAATAGTATAGGACGGTGACCATTTTCAATTTAGCTATATATTTTTACCCTTAAAACAAATGGGGCCGTGTCCGAAACTGAAGTTTCGGCACAGTCTCTAAATAAACAAATTTAAACCGATTTGTTTCAGGAGATCACAAATTCAGCCGCTAAATAATAAGTTTTATATTCTCCGGCCGCTTCATAATCTAAGACTTCCTTAATAATACGATATTCCCCCGCATTCAAAGAACCGTACAGCCAATCCCAATCAACTGCTTCCTCTACAGATTGATTTGCCGGCACAATATATGCCATGTCATCCCAGCCCACATTTTCTTCTGTCACATACGCAATCTTAGTCCATTTATCGCCATTTTTTCTTTCAATACAATAAAAGCTGCTGTAAATATGCTCCTTGTCTTGGTTATTATGAAATACCAACGTAAGTCCTTCAGGAGTTATGCTGCCCTCTTTCACACCAAGAGTAACGCCTTCAAATGCATTAACAGCTTCATATTCTGTCTCAATATCAGAGTTGTTTTCAGGCATATCGGCTGAACAGGATGACAGTGCGAAAATCAAGACGCCAATCAAAATCATAGTTAATAATTTTTTTGTCATGAGAATTCCTCATTCCTTTTATTTACTTCTTATGACGAAAAAATGTTAAAAAGCTTTCACTGTGATCATCTGCCTCTTTCTCGTACCTGCTGTTATTTGACATCGATACTGTTTGCTTGACACTGGTTGCAGATTCTCATCCTAATTACTCTATTCATTTCTTTCCCTTGCATTTCAGACAATATCCTCTGTGCATACAGATCATAGTTCCGCAGGTTTTGCAGGCCCATTTGGTATTCTCGCTTTTTATAAACTCATCCATTCCAAGATCTCTGATTTGCTCCAGGTTTTCGATCACGTTCACCGCATATTTGGTCCGGTAGCGCTTATCCAGCTGCTTGATCCTGTAGCAGGGGAACGTATTACATTCATAGCAGAATTTTGATTGGGTTTCCTGCAGCTTTTCACAATTTTTAATTCTGCATTTCACACAATAAGCAGGTTTATGTATGTCATCTGCATTGCAGCCCAGACATCTGTTCTTATCGCGCAGATATGCGAGACATAAGCCGCAGTTGATTCCGCATGGAGCTATTAACAAAATGTCCGGCGATGATCGATTTTCCATTAACGTCCTCCCCTTTGGCATAAAAATTGTATTTTTTCTGTTCCTATTAAATATCCTAATCAGGAAATGACTCCGAAATGCAGCTTTAAATTTTTTCGGCACCTTCATAAGTAATGTCAAACAGACCCTGCGGCTTATAAGCTCCGGATAAAACCTTTTTGATTCGCTGTACTCTGACCGCATTTTCCTGTGGATGATCTTTTATGTTCAGCTGCTCGGGTTTGATCAAGCAGGCGATCAGAGCGATAAATTCATCTTCTTCAAGCTCATCGATATCCTTACTAAAATAGAATTCTGCAGCGTCTTTTAAGCCATAAGTCTTATTACCGAAATACATTATATTGATATAAAGATCTAGCTGCCTTTCTTTAGATACCAGAGGATCCAGAGCACACCTGGCACAGAGAGACTGTTTGATTTTCATGATTCCGGATTTAAATTCTTTGAAATAAAATCTCTTGGCCAAACCCTGGGTAATAGTAGTCCAGCCTGAGCCGGGAGTTTTGAAATCTACACCATGATGGCCATAAAAATTGGGGTCCTCGACCTTAAGGAGTATTTCCAATTGCCGTGGCGACAGATCTCCAGCCGTCATTTTTATCTGACCTGTATCATAATAGTATTCTACGGTTTCAATAGTATGGGTCCGTGCAATTATTACTTCGAGCGAATAGTAGCCAATAACCAGGATCAGGATCAAAACTGCCCAAAACCATGCCTTTTTGAGAAACGTATTTTCCAACCAGTTATCCCCCCTAAAAATATGATAATCAACACCGTTCTAATATGCGAAACGCAGAAAAAATCCTGGCATAATTTTCTTTTGTCCCTCTAAAATTGTTATCTCCATTGATTAACACTCTCTCTGGGTATTACGTAGGCAGTTACTCCGCCATTTTCCCCCTGGCATTCTTACTGACGGTGTTTTTTACCAAAAGGCATCTTTGCGCGAATCATATCTACTGCATTTCCCGAATAATTCCCCATCCTGATCATGTGTAAAAGCATATCTATGTCATGCAGGGTTTTTTCACCGTAATTTTCAATAATTCTGTGAACGGCTTCACTGTCCGGATTACCATCGCTTTCTGCCCAGTGCTGAGCGTACATCAGAGCCGCAGCTTCTTCAGACGGACAATTATCCACGCTGCCCCTCAGAAGTTCAGCTGCTTCTTCGGCGCTGACACCTTCCTTTAAAGCCAGCTGGGTATGATGATAAGAACAATATCTACAGTCATTAACTGATGTCACCGCCAGCATAAGCCGCTCTCGGAAAGCTGAAGAAATATCACTATCTCGCACTGCTGATTTTATCTGTTTGTAGTTTTTCAGAATGAAAAACAGCTCCTGCCAAAACTGTCTGAAGCTCCTGAAGGTTCTTTTTTGTGACATATCCATATAATCAGACTCCTTTAATCCAGATACCAGTAATCACTCCCCCACTTACGCCCTAATGTTCATTGTAGATGGTGGCTTCCCGGTTCATATCTCAACCCGGAAAGGTTCATGTTTGCGGACATCGTCCAAAAAAATTTGTATTTAGTATTTCTTCTCCTAAAGTTTAAATCCTGCTGTATAAAATAAGTAATGAAGCAGGCTGGTTTCGACCTGGCTGTTTTAAATATAGTGTATCCCCGTGTCACACTGTTGTACTCTACTACCACACTTGTGGCCACTTCGCTCTTAGAGAAATGGGACGAAGAGGCAGACGGAAATACATATTAAATACAATTAAATACATATTAAATACATATTAAATACAATATATTTCAATCTATTTTTTTGAAAAAGAAAAAACGAAAATTTATTATTTATTAAGATGGTATGTAAAAACTGGTGAAGCTTATGTCTTTTACTTAGTGCTGAAACCCTTTCTTTATTGATATAAATAAAAAAACAGACCAAGCTGCAGCAGGATAATCAGCGGAAAACCTAGTTTGAATTTCAAATGTTGGGTCTTATGGCGGAATAGGTACATCCCCAGCCAGCCGCCCAGGGAACCGCCGGCAATGGCCACCAGAAACAAATCCCGCTCCCTGACTCTCCAGGCGCCGCTTTTTGCACGCCGTTTATCTAGGCCGAATAGAGCCAGTTCAATGATGTTAACAATAATAAAATAGATCAGTAATAGTTTTATACTTATTATATCAGGCGTAAAAATGCACTCCTTTCTTAATCTTACTCTTTAGGGCACAGGCAATGTGTGATAGCTCCTCACTTAATACTTTATACCTGAAATGCTATTATAATAAAAGAGGGGGAGTAAAAATGAATGCTAACAATGCAGCGGATTTGGCAATTAAACAAATTAGCCAGGATCATCTGGAAATGGTCTTCGAGCTGGTATGGCGGGTATTCTTGGAATTTGAAGCCCCGGATTACGCTGTTGAAGGAATCGAACATTTTAAAACTTTTATCCAGCCCGATGCGTTAAAGCTTAGGTTGACTAATAAAGGCTTCTTTATATTAGGCGCCTTTCTGGGAGAAAAACTGGTGGGAGTCCTGGCCGTCAGAGATTTCAGCCATATCAGTCTGTTATTTGTCGATAAATCCTATCATGACCAGGGAATTGCCAAAAGACTTTTTCAGGAAGCACTCCGACGCTGCTTGAAGTTAAAACATGATATTACAGAAATCACCGTAAATTCATCGCCCTATGCAGTGGAAATATACAAAAAGCTGGGGTTTACAGCTGTCGGAGAACAGACCACCCGTGATGGCATTACTTTTGTGCCTATGAGCAGAGTTAATTAAGGGAATAGCAGAATTATTGCATCCGTGGGTACAGCACTCACATTATGCATCCTGTTTGAATTTCTTGACAATGTCTATAATGGCATCTCCATATTTGCTGCAATTCTTATCCGCAAAACCTTTGGTTTGCATCAATTCCCTATGTGCTTCAGGCATTTCGGCAATAATTTGTTCCATCTGAGCATTGTTATACATGAAGTACGGTTTAAATTCTTTCTTCCCCGCTTTTGCCAAGCCTGTACTCACGATTACAACAACATTATATCCATGTAGTAAAAGAGTTAAATGTTTTCTCCGGCACAGTTTGCGATTATATGCATAAAAATGCAACTACCGGCCGATTAATTTTAAATTCAATCCGCTGCCATAACGCCCAGAGGATTACCAGTTTTATTCTCTGTTAGTGGTGATGTCTTATCTGACATACTTATAATAAAATGCTTCATCACTGGAGGTCAGATAGATAATTCCTTCAATAAAACCTACTAAAGCAGGTATAAATGTCCAACAAAACAGTAAATATAAAACTCCCATACCAGCCTTACCTAAGTAGAACTTATGGATACCAAGCCCACCCAAAAATATAGCCAGTATTCCAGCGGCAATTTTACTTTTTTCGTTAAAAGGAACACCGGCAGTATTAAGTGGTGCTTGCTGAGCTTGTTGATACTGTGGCGGTTGTTGATATTGTGGCTGTTGATATTGTGGCTGCTGATATTGCGGAGGTTGAACCACAAATGTTTGCCCACAATATTTGCATTCTGTTGAATTAAAATCAATTGAAGCTCCACAGGATGTACATTGTTTTTCACTCATAATAATCTCTCCTTAATAATTTTTTTTAGATAACTCTATCTATTTTATATTTAAAGTTTCTCTATTTATAACAAGTCTTCTCGTATCTTCGATCAGTTGCTGCAATTCAACTATTCTATCTTTGTCAGTTAATTCTTCTTGAAAACCTGACTGTAATGATACCAAATTATCTTTAATTTGATGCTCAATTTCTAAAACTGCATTATTACCGGTGATTCTTCCAAATGGAGTGGAAGATTGGATGCGTTCTTTTAATGCCATAAAAAGATCGATGCTTGATTTAAATTCATCCTTATTTTCATTTGCCTTAAGTAGTCTTTCTATTTCCAACAGATGCATCGCAACTGAGAATTTATCAGCCTGTTCTTTTTCAATTTTGATAACATCTTTTGCTAATACTTCCGAAACTGCTGTCACCCTTGAAAATGCGATAATAAAAACTGACAAAATAATCAATTCCCAAATTATATACCAGGTAATACTTCCTTTTATCAGATAAATCGAAAGAACATTGGCTATAATGGCATACAATATAAGAAACATTGTAGCTGAGCCGGAGTATTGTATCCCTAATTTCGTAAGTAAAACGGTTGGAAAAATGATTGTTCCATTAATAATAATAAGTCCTATTATCAGAACCAAAAGCATTACGATGGATTTATCAGTGGTGATTGTATCAAATAAGCCAAAGGCTTTATAAAAGGCTATTATTAATGCAGCATCAAAAGCTAAGCACCCCAATATACCAAGTAAAGAAAGTTTATTATCCTTCATGATCAACCCTCCAATTTAGTACCGCATTCCTGGCAGAACTTGGTTCCAGGCAGGTTTTCGGTTTGACAACTTGGGCATGTTTTTTTCTGCAATGAACAGCCGCAGTTCGGACAAAACTTAACATTATCATCAACCAAGGTACTGCAGGAATGACATTCAATCTTTGCAGCTGAAATTTTTGCACCGCAATTAGTACAGAATTTAACTCCTTCTGCGTTCATCGTTCCGCACTGGCAAGCTATTGTTTTTGCAGAAGTATTTACAGCATTATTAGCCGCGGCTGCAAAAGTATTACCAACTGCTAATCCTGCACCAGCACCTATACCAATTCCAATACCCGCTGCAGCAAGGTTTCCTCCGCCCTCATTACCGGCAGCAGTTTGCATTACATCAAAAGATCTCTTGACACTGTAACGATTATCGCCAATGATTTGGAAAGCCGCTTTTTCTCCAAGTATTTTATTTATCATTGCGAAGTCTTCGTCGGGGAAATTAATCGAATTAATATAAAAATTAATAATTTTTACTCCAAATCGTTCAAATTCGCTTGAAAGGCGTTGTATTGAATCATTGGAGACTTCCTCCAAATGAGGTATTATTTCCAATGCAGATATCTTCTTATTAATTATTATATCTGCAATAATAGTCTTAACTTTGGTTATAATGACCCCTCTAAAATAATCAATTACAAGGTTGTATTTTACAATTTGGCCATCTCCCATTGCCCCTATCAGCTCAGTTATGAATACACGATAATCAGCGATCTTGGCTGCAAATTGACCAAAGGCACGAATTCTCAATCTAACTTCATATTTAGGATCGATTAAACTTATGGGATCTGTGGTTCCCCATAATATATCCAGCTTGGCAGTATTATTTATAAAAAATACTTCTGCTGAAAACGGGGTTTTACCCCCAAAAGGAATATTGATTAAAGACTGTAGAATAGGAATGTTTTGAGTACTTAAAGTGTATGTACCGGGTGAAAAGTAATCCAAGGCTTTTCCGCCTTTAACAAAAACTGCAATTTGACCTTCCCCTACAATAAGCTGGGTACCAAAAACAAAACTATTTCCCGGATATCTATAAACCAGCCAATCCCGGCTGGTTATACCATTAAATTTTATGACATCAATAATAGCCACTCTTTTCCCTCCTTACAAGCCGCATCTATTATCTTTTATATGTTCTGAGTACCTGTTAAATTACTTAGCAAAATAAATAAATTCGCATGTACTAATATATTGAGTTTCAAGCAAATTCACTTTTTTATATTTTACAAATGATCAATTCCTTCATTTGTTTTACCTCAATTTTGCTAAGCGATGATATTTGTACTAATTCTTCATTATTTTAACAAATCCTGCAAACTTACAAATAATTCTAATACTTCCGTCAATTCAAGCATTTAGAATCACAAAGTAAAACTCCATGTTATAGCATTCGCTGTTTGCAGCATTGCCACTTTCAGTACCCGAATCATCCTGCCGCAGGTTTTAATATCTGATTAAGTTTATTTTGCAGTTTGGCTTCTTCGCCGCTTTCATTAGTCCTAAGCCGCAAAATTGGAATTTCATACTTTTGACTTAGATTAAACCCGAAGTGAAATATAGGCATATGATCCTGTTGTTTGGAGGGGTTAAGTGCAGCAGGAGATAGGTATTTTGCCAAAACGCTGCCGGTATATATGGCAAAATAAAAGTACATAGAATGGCAGCCTAAAAATACATAAGCCAAGGCACAAAAAAAGAGCCTTGCCAGTCATCCCAAAATCTATTAACCTCTCACATGTAGTGGAATACATAGGGGGAGGAAAGAAAGGATGCTAGCAATGGCTCAGATAGAATATATCAAATTTTTAAGAGAAGTAAAAGGCTTATCCATTAATGCCATAGCGAATGAGCTAAAAGTTAACTGGCGGACAGTGAAAAAATTTACAGAGAAAGAAAATTGGAGTGAGGAGATTAATGTCCGGGCCAAGACCTATCCGGTATTAGGGAATTATCTAGACATTATTGAAATGTGGTTACTGGAAGACCAGTCCAAAAAGCAAAAGTATCGTCACACTAATCTTAGGATATTTCAGCGCTTACGTGATGAATGCGGATTTGCGGGATCGGTTAGAACCGTTACAACTTACGTTGCCAATCGCAAGAAAGAACTAGACACTACCAGCGATACCTATTTAGATCTTAACCATCCTGGGGGTGAGGCCCAAGTTGATTTTGGCACAGTTGATATGACGCATAACCAGCAAATCATTGAAGTCAAGTACTTGGTGATGTCCTTTCCTTACAGTAATGCAGCCTTTTTAAAAATATTACCGGCAGAGAATATTGAATGCTTTCTGTGGGGATTGAGGGAATTATTTGATCTGGCAGGCGGAGTACCGAAAAAGATATGGTTTGATAATTTGTCTGCAGCAGTAGCTAAAATCGCGAATCATCAGGATCGCAAATTAACTGTTGCCTTCCAAAGATTCAAGCTGCATTACGGTTTCCAGGCTGAATTTTGTAATCCCGGGAAAGGAAACGAGAAGGGTAATTGCGAGAACAAAGTAGGTACTACCCGTCGTAACTGGATGGTTCCCACGCCAGAGCTATTCACTTTTGAAAAAATCAATGAAGAAATGTATCAAAAAGCACAAGAATACCTGAAGGAAATTCATTATGAAAAGAAACGTCCAATAGAGGAGCTGTGGCTGGAAGAAAAGCCGAAAATGATGCCTTTGCCAAGAGAACAGTTTGAAGTATTTAAGCTGGAAGCTGCGACATTAGATAACTACGCTAAGGTGCTGTTCGAAAAAGAACACTTTCATTTACCAAAGGGAAAAAGAAAAGAACGGGTTCTTTTAAAAATATATTGGGATCAAGTAGAAGTGCTGAATCAAAACTATGAGCTGATTGGTTCCTTCCCCCGCCCTTATGTAATGAAAGAGCGAGAGATTGAATGGGCTGAAGGACTAAAAGTAATCTACCATAAACCGAAGGCAGCCACGTATGCATGGATCTACTCCGTACTTCCGGCAGAGATAAAAAGTTACCTTGCTATAGAAGATATTAACCACCGTAAAAAGCGTATTGGCTATCTTTTGAAATGGATCTCAGAGGGCTACGACATCACGCAAATTAACTTAGCGCTGGCAGAAACATCGCTCCATTTACATAATCAAGAAGGGGTAATGTATCATGCCCTCTACCAGCTTAAAAATCCTGAATTAACACTGGAGTCTCTGACCGAAGACTATACCCCCTCTGCAGTCAGAGGGTATGAGCCTGATCTGGATGTATATAATCAACTGTCGAATGGGGGTGACTTCTCATGAGCAGCGCCCTGATTCAGGACTACTGTAAAACGTTAAGACTTGGATACGTATCCCAGATTTATGAGCAAATACAGGCAGATAGCCAGGAAGCTTACTTGCTGCAGTTATTAGAAGCCGAAATAGAGGCAAGAAAAAACACGAAGGTGGCCCGGCTAATAAAAAAAGCAGGCTTTAACCAGTACAAAACCTTTACCGATTATGACCCCAGTTGGGCATTGACCCTACCAGAAACGGTAACCCTAGAAGAATTAAAAGACCTGGTATTTTTGGAGAAGCAGCAAAACCTGATGATGCTCGGATCCGTGGGTAATGGCAAATCTCATTTGTCAGTAGCCTTGGGGATTGAGGCCTGTAAGAAGGGCAAAAATGTGTCTTTTTTCCGAGTGTCTGACCTGGTATCCAAGCTCCTGGAAAAGCATCAAAATGGCACATTGCCTCGTTTTATGCGGGAGTTAAAAAAACTGGATCTATTAATATTGGATGAATTGGGGTTTATCCCTTTTCATAAAGATGGGGCAGATTTACTATTCAGCGTTATTGCCGAGTGCTATGAGCAGACTAGTATTATTGTGACTTCGAACTTGGAATTTGGGCAGTGGAATACTATTTTTGGTGACAAGCGCCTCACCGCTGCCATAATTGATCGCCTGGTTCATCATGCACATATTCTCTCATTTACCGGCGAAAGTTATCGGTTGCATCATGCCCTCTCTAAGAAATTTGGCACTGATTAATCTTGGTAAATATGACTGGCAGGCTTATGTACAAATTCACTGCCATGTTGTGTATTTTTTACTTGCCAAACACAGCCGGGGCTCACACAAGTGATTTTGTCATATTGTTTCTTTAAAAGGCTCTGGTCATCCTTCATCTCTTACGCTAGTCTTTTCAGCTAGTTGCTTTAAATAGGCAAAACAGTCGCTGGCCCGCGGATTTTTTAGATAGCTTTGCTCTACCGTTATTTCCCGGCTAGGGTATACTTTCTTGTAACCGGTTTCAAAACAAATCCGCAGGTATTCACCGAAATCAAAAATCATTTTAACCCCGGATAAAGGATGGCTGTTCTCATAGACAATGGTTGTTGCTGAATCTAATATCACTGGATTTTTCAGCCACACAACATTGAGGTAATTGTAAGAATAAGTTTTACCCTTCACAAAAGTTACGTGCCATTTACCATTTTCATATTTGCAGTTGCTTATCGCTTCAGTCTTGTCCTCACCTTTTATAAGAATGAGGTGCTTTTCAATATTCACACTTACAACTTATTTCCTTTCGTTGAGGAGTATTAGACATCTCCAGGAATGTCCTTGGCTTTATTTAAATTTCTTAACAATGTCTATAATAGCGTCTCCATATTTACTGCAATTCTTATCCGCAAAACCTTTGATTTCATATGATAATCGGAAGTTTCTACGAGTACATATTCAAAGATTACCTTATTCCTTGATTATTTTAATATCTTTTTAAATCAACTGGTCTTAGTTAATTCTGCATTTATACCTTTATCTAAGTAGATTCTGTCAAACAGGCAAATTTCTTTTCCCTCTTTGATTGGATACAGAAAACCTCGCATTTCCTTTGGCAGCTCTTTATTTAAATTGCTTGTAGCTACTTTGATCATAAACTCTTGTAAGTTTGACAAAAAATATGAAAAAGCCAAACCATCATCCATCTTGTATAAGCTATAGTAAGGTGCATAATCAGCTGGATTTTCAGAAAGGGATCTCTCTTTTCGCTCTTCATTCTGTCCTAGCGGCCATAATTTAATAAAGTATTTATCTCCTAATGCTATATGGTTGATACAAGAAAATAATTTTTCTGATACAATCTCATTAGAATGCTGTTTTCTCACCAAATTGCTGAAGTCATATTCATTAAGCTTGTCTATAAAACTCTCAGGTCTAGATTGAAAATTGTAAGAAAAAATTCCATTGAATAATTTCATATCTGATTGTCCTACAATGATTTCAGCATTATTATTTGCCGTTTCAATTATTTCACATAAAGCACTAGGGACTATTTTACTTTTAACTTCAATAATACCAATAACATTTGCACTTATAGTTACTACAAAGTCGCCCTCACTAAATAATACTGGAAAAGTATTGTCGTAAATTATAATGTCAATTTGTTTTGTTATCCTATCATCATTCCGAACAAACCCGGTTCCCACAGATAAGTGCTTTGGGAGAATGCGCTTTAAGTAATTCATTAATACTACTTCTTTAAAGTGCCCCTCTTCACCCCAATGACTTTTATCTATTAAGTTCCGCACACGTTTTTCAAAGGCTTTGAACTCTGCTGCTATTGATTTTTGATAATCCAAATAATCCGGCATTTCTCTTTCAATCCTTATTTATAAGTTTTCCAATGCAATTATTTTCACACCATTATATTTACGTTTAATATTCTCTACATGCTTTTCTTTAGAATTTACTACGTAGTAGATACATATCTAAAAGCTGCAGTTTTGTTTTCATAAACCTTATAAGCATCAAGCTTTAATTTTTTGTTACTATCCGGCGCTGTTGCTGCAAAACACTCACATATAATGCTACCATCTCCGGAAACCGCATTATACCCAGACTCTGTGCCAAAATTAACTGTAAAAATATGTGTTGGATACATAGATTGGAAAATTTCTACAGCTGCAAGGCAGACAAGATAAGTAAAAGTCTGATTGATTTGCTCAATAAAAATTTGTACCATGCTCAAATAGAGGGTCATACCCGCATTGTTCAAACTTTACTTTCTTCAGAAAATCTATAACCTCACCATCTTGCCATAGCTCTTTCAGCTTATCATTAGTTGTTTTAATTATCTTTTCGCGCAAGCTGTAAACGTGCTCTTTATTTTGGAACACAATCTTTTTATTCATCCTGAATACCCCACCCCAATACATTCTCTCTACAAAAAGGCACAGAATATTAACGATATATTTTCTAACCTGCTATTAAACTTAGGATAAACATAATATGGATAATGGGAAATTGGAGAAGTCTATAATACTAAAAACTATTCCCCATATACAAATTTATTAAATTCATATTCTGAATCTACAATCAAACCTATTTCGATACACTCCTTGCGCCAATTTGTCAATCCGATTTTCATCCGTTCTTGGGATTTACCCCATACAGGCTTCAGATTTTTTACCCATAATTTTATTTCATCTATTGTAACGTATCTATTCTGACATAATGCTTTAGCTGAAAAAATTATCATCTGGGCTAATTCTTTGTCAATGACATCTATAGGTTTTGACCAATGAGCTTTTCCTAAACAATCTGTATAGAAAGCTACCTGTTTAAGCTGATCCAATATGTATGGGTGTTCGCTACTCGTATCAAAAAGAGAGCTTAAATCACTAAGGCTTTTAGCTCCTTGTAGAACTAAGCTCGGTAACATCCATTGGGCATTTTTCTTTGTATGATTTCTATAATTCTTCCAAGATTCATAAAATTCGTTATTTTGGCCCAAGCACGACATTCCTCTAAGAATTGACGCTTTCCCAGCTTCTTCAATAGACAAAATTGCGAGCGCACAGGCAGAAGGATATCTCGAAGCATCAAATAATATAATAGCGTCCTCAAGTAAACGGGCAGAATTATTTATTGCAGCATTCATACCTTCTGCAATTTGGCCAGGATGAAGAGGCCCAGTATATTGATCCAGCTTCTTTTTCATATTTTACCTCTGATTATTATAATTCTACGCATTCAGCTTTCCATGTTAGACACAACTTGCTCTGGTTAATTGATAATGAGAATTTGTGTTTGATTAGTAAAGCATTGCGAGCAAGCCACTGGCTATGCTGTTCAATTGATTTTATTGACTTTCGGATACATAGGACGTTCTTTCTGTAACAAAGCTAAAAGCTTTGCGGTGTTACACAAACAACGTCCCTGTGTAACATGTGTAACAATTGAGAGACTTATAATATTGTGATGGTATGGCGGCAAGCCATACCATCTTTCATGGAGTAATCCCTGTCTATGAATTTAATAAATGCTAAGTTATAGGCGCTATATCAAAGTTTAACTGGGAAGCTAATAATTTTGCTCTTTGTATCACTTCTATATTATCCTTCATATTGATTTCGATGTAATTCAAGAGGTTTACCAAATCCTCGTATATGTGTTTTTCAGTTTTTTTCTCTATCAATGCCATCCGTTCGTCGTAATTTTCATCACTCGATAAGGCTTCATAATAATAATTAAGTGAATTAATTACGGAATCTTTATCGCCGTAATTTTCCAGGAAACAAACTCTCCCCCAAATACTTGCTTGAGTGTATTTTATATGTTCTAACGAAAATTTAAGTTTTTCATTGTATCTACTTTTTAGAATATTTTCTATATCATATCTTGCCAAGCCGACATATTTTGCAGCATCGGTAATTTCATCATGTGAATCTGGACATAGCCAAAAAATGCTTTTTGCTCGTTGATGCTTAAACTGAGGGTTAACATTCATAACATCTTCCATGCCTTCATAAATGTATTTAATTAGATTAATTACAGAATTATCCTTTCGATAAAAAACATCATTTAAAACATCAAACTTAATAAACTCCAACATTTTACGGGCGATATTGAATTCATCTTCAGCATCATGAATTTGCTCGTAGATATATTTGTAGGCAAACAAAATATTTTGGTGATTCTTGGGGATTTTTGCATAGTCCCCTAGATATTTCAATAAAAAGTATCTTGAATTAGCAATCAATTTCATATTTGAATCAATTCTTGAAATATTGTGATCGAAATAAACAATTTCAAAGTGTACTGGGAAATCCTCTGCTAATTGCATGGCTTCGTTATGCAAATCAAAATAGAATAAGTCATATGACGAAAGTGAATGCTTTGTTGCTAGGAGTATCAATAGAGCAAGTTCTTTGAAAGCGGAGTATATTGATAAATCTGGCAAATCAAATATTTTGTCAATATTTGAATAATTACTGGCTATCATACATAAGTTATCTAAAATCGTATAGTAAATAAAATAACCTTTCTTTTTATGTAATAAATTAATAAATTCTCTCGTTATAAATGTTGGTAAGTTATTGCTTTGCAACTTTTCATTTAGTATCTTCAATTCACCTTTGTGAATAATATTTTTCACACCCGTTGCTCCATAAAATTGGCTTTTATGCATTAAATCAAGGCTATTTTTGTCAGATGAATTTATGGCAATAGCTATATAATTATTATTTTCCGTAAAATGTTTCTTTTCTTTAGCAATTCTAAAAATTTGCTCTGACTCAAGACAGTTAGTATCAAATAAAAATAATGAATTTTTTTCTTCAAACAATTTTTTCAGCACATCGTCACTAATTTTTGTATTTGATGGAAAGAAATATCTTGTTTTATCCTTGATCATTTCAAATATATCAACCAAGCAAAAAGTTTTTCCAGAAATTCGATGACCATAAATTATGTGAACAGGAGAGCTATATTTTAAATCTTTCACAATATCTTCGGAAACTTTTCTTCTTGTGAAAAAGAAAGGTTTGAAAAATTTACCTTCAAATGGATATGGTATCATCAAATTTGAATCAAGTAAGAACTTTATCGTAGTATCTTCTTTGCTTACTTCCATGATCTTTGGCTCTCGATACACATCTATTGCATGCGGTATTGTAGCCTCTCTGCTACAAATATCAACGATTTCATCATAAAATTCGTTATAGTCCTTCACAAGGATGCAGGCTGTAATGCCATAATCTTCAAGTAAGTCCTTCTTATCCTCTTCTGGAACGTTACTGGTTATGTAATATGACTGACATTCTGCACGCCGCGTTTTAACTGCCTCGGAAACAACCGACATCAAATCCGTTTCTTCGGTAAGGCTACAACCAATATATAATAAATTGTTTTCAGAAAAATCATCCTTAAATTTTGAAAGCATTTTTTTATTGTTTTTAATACTTTCAACATATTGTCGTTTGTTAAAAATTAGTTCTTCTTTTTCTATATATTTGAGGTAATGATGAACATCCCCATGAACTTTGAATACTGTACTGTATGTGCTTATATATTCATCAGAAAACTCATATCTGGGAAGGACAACATTATATTCTGTACAATTGTTTTCTATGCCATCATCAATATTTAAGGTATATATATTGTGGAAATAACCTTAAAAACTCTATTTGTCCTGTAGATAATTCAACTTTCGTAAAATATGAAGAAAAATATTTGAATCTTTCTTTTGGAGTACTTCTTTTGCTATAGTACGTGCATAGTTCTGGGAAAGTTGAATTCTCGTAATGCTTTTTGTCTTTGCCATAAGCATTTGCGGCAAAATCCTTTAGATAACTTGACATATCATCACCGGAAGGTACTTTACCCCTTAAAGCTTTACAATTCCTCGTAAATCCAGAACCAATAACTGGTGTTAATTTTCTCTGCACAATTAAATCGGCAATTTGATCTCTAATTGCTTTATCTGTTTCCCAATTATAGTCAATAATCATTTTCTTTCCTCCACCTATCTAACCTGCCCTCCCGGAATGTTATAACAAGATCGCCTTTAAACGCTGTAATTTTGGGATTTATCGCAAGTTACAGCAGATAATTGATTTGCAATGGGAACTTAATATTTCAAGCGTTTACCGTGCACCGCCAATCAATAATTTCAAGTTAGCCCATGTCCATTTGTAGATTTTATCCCCAGTCTTTGCGGCTTTAGGCTTCACGCAGGTCTTATCGTTTCGACCATTTAGCAAAAAATAGTCGACTTCCTCCTCTTGGGCGATTTTCAACTCAGCTGATACTCCATTCGCTGAAGCAGTGTATTCACCACATATTACTACAACAACGTCGCACCCTTTGATTCTTGTACGCGCCTTCTTCTTCCAATTATCATCAATTGCTTCTTTGATGGACATATCAGTGATTTCAAACGGGGAATCTTCATTATTTGCCTGCCCCACAAGTAACCTTTTAAGGTCTGAATCGTGGTCATAGTCGAAGCTGATAAAAGTTCTTGTTTTCGCCATTACAGTGACCTCCTCTTTAAATAATATTCTCTGTAACCAATCGCCAATAGTGCTGACCAGCAGATGTAAGTTTACATGACTTTGACTTCATCGCAGCAAAATACATGTGCTCCTCATCACAGGGAACGACAAGCCCTACACCTTCCAACTTCTGCAAATCAGAAAATACCTTCACATTGTCTTTGTCCGCATATGGCTCTGTAACCTCGTGATCCACTGTCGGAGCGTTTGTGGGCTCGAACGAAGAGTCTAGTCTTAGCTCTGAATCCGGTTTATCAAAATAAAGGACGATTCGTCTCAGAATATCCTCACTCACTTGTGGTACAACTTTTCTAAGAGGTGAAAACCGAGTTACATTTGTCTTGAATACCGGCCGCTGCTCCCACGGACCTAGAGCCTTGTCTATGTAAGCATATATTCCACCTGGAGTTACATGTCCAGTGACATCTGCTGCTCCACCAGACAAGGCTGCCAAAAACAGCGACGTAAACACTCCGTGTCCTGCAATTTCCATAGCTGGCTCATCAGATTTGCTTGCAGTCAGCAGCGTCACTCCTTCACCAATAATCGATGCAGCCTGATTTGCGGTATTAATACACCCTAAAAAACCAGAATGACAACAATCTAATACAACTACTTTGCTTTTACATTTGGATGCATTTATGATCGTTAGGATGTCGTGCATAGATACGCCCATATCATGTTCACTGTAATCTGGAGTAACAATGTTGCCACCTACAGCATCAATGTAACCATGTCCGGAAAAATAGAATAGCGCAACGTCCGCATCACCTGCAAAGCAATCCTCAATATGCCCCCTGAGTAATCCTTTTGAATTTACATCCAACACCTTTTTGACAGCAAAATTAACTGAACTATCCCCGTTACGCTCCAAAATCTGTGCAACGGCATTTGCATCATTTATACAGCCAGTTAGAGGACATTGCTGGTAAGCGTTAATTCCAACGACTAAGGCTTTCCTCATTACGTTTCTCCTTTATATATTTATCGTTCTGTAAACTTAAATGAAAATTGAGGACCTGCCATCCCAGTTGGTACAATGTTCTTGCAACAAAACAAATACCTCCCGAAAGGAGACAAGTCCTCATGCAAAACAATGTATCAATTAGGTGCCCAAAATGCAACAATTCTCATTCATTTTATCGCTACGGCAAAGATAATTTAGGTTATCAAAAATATCAGTGCCGTAAATGCAATCATCAGTTTGCGCCTGATCGGCCTAAATTTGAAAATCCTTATCCTAGTTGTCCTCTTTGTGGTAAAACCAGTTTTCTTCACCACGATCATGAGCATTATTCCAATTTTCGCTGCTCTGACAAGAAATGCAATCATTCTTTCTTTGTGCCCAAACCGGCCTTAATAGCTGCGCCTTCTATGTCATCACTAGCTGGTAAGATTGATTTTAAACGTATGCGCTATCCGGTTCACATTATTATCACTGCTTTGTCTATGTTCTTTCTGGGTAAGAATTCTTTCAGGAATATCGCTTTAATCATGCGCATCGTCTTTAATGTCAAGGTTTCTCATACTACCATCAGTAACTGGTGTAAATCTTTTGCCCCCATGTTTGACAACATTCGCCTGGAGCTCATCTCTTCTCTGGATTTCAATTCTGATGAGTGGCATGTTGACGAAACAGTGGTCAAGATTAATGGCATTAAATATTACATATGGTTTATCGTTGATTCTGAAACTCGTTTTGTGCTTGGGTTTCACCTTTCTCCTCACCGTGATTCCCCGCAGGCTTTTACTCTACTCAATTCAGCTAAGCAGTTGGGGCAACCCAGGTCAATTGTTTCGGATCGCTATGCAGCTTATAAGGTGCCTGTAAAATCAGTATTTAAAAATGTTAGCCACATAAGGGTTGAAAGTTTTAAAGACGACATTTCAAATAATATTATTGAGTCTTTCAATCATCAATTTAAGGCCTGGTACAAAACTAAGCAGGGATTTAATTCTTACACGTCTGCCAATAATCTCATCAGCACTTTTGTTTTCTTCTACAATTTTGTTAGACCTCATTCTGCTCTTAATGGCATGACACCTGCTCAAGTTGCTGGACTCAATCTAACAAAAAATCAAAAACGGAAGTATTTGCTCGTAGCTTGACCTTTTCTATGAATTTGGTAGTTATTCTTTCATGTTTACTTTACAGAGCCATATTTATATTTATGGTTCATCATTCGAATTTTCTATTGCATTATATCACCACATGTAATGCAATAAATATTAAGCAAACAAATAATAACTTCCTGTAATTCTCCTTATATAAATCCAATTCAACTTCGCCCAATAGACATTATCTGCATGCATCATATATGCCAATTCTGAATAGATTTAAACGATAAATCGTCTGCAACCGCTAGTAATTTCTTTACCTTTCACTTGACCAAAAAGCAAAAAACTGCCTTCCCTACTGGCAGTTTCATTGGTGTGATTAAACTAAAAAAAATGAATTCAAAGTTAAGAAATTCTCTACTATTACCATAATTCTCTAATTTCCCCTATAATCCTTTTTTATTAGATTAAAAGTTGAAAAGGACGCTCACTGAGCGCCTATACAAAGTATATAAAAATTTCCGTTGTGAAATCTAATATGTGCTCAACCCGCAGTTCATCCCACAAGGAGCTATTAATAAAATTTCCGGCGATGATTGATTTTCCATAACTATCTCCTCATTAATATTAATAACTCGATGAATACCAGTATCTTATTACATTGCCTTCAACGGAGTATCGATAGCCGTTAGTTTTTAAATACTCTTCAAGTTCAAAAATATATTGCCGGTTTTTTTCGGTAGCCAA
>CAZLVY010000034.1:0-23096 GCA_964563125.1 uncultured Syntrophomonas sp.
AATAAAACGGCTGCCGACTTTTTAAAGTCAGCAGCCGTTATTCAATATTAATTTTTTCAAATTACATGGCAAAAGCGACAATGCTAATTAAAAAAGAGATTATAACAATAATAATAATTGCAGTTACAACTTTTTTCTGTTTATTGTTTTGCAGACCTCTATTCATAAAAGACATAATAATACACCTCTTAGATATTAGTAACAAAAGTCTGGTAAGCTAGCTTACCAGACTTTATAAAGCTTAAAGCATATGGTTAAGCAGCAACCATAGTCTTAGAATTTCTTTTTCTTGCGCGCTGCTTCAGATTTTTTCTTTTTCTTTATGCTCGGTTTTTCGTAATGATCATGCTTTCTTATATCTTGCAATACTCCTGATTTTTGGCAGGAACGTTTAAATCTCTTAAGAGCACTGTCAAGGGATTCGTTTTTTCCGACTTTAACTTCACTCATGGTCTCCCTCCCCTCATCTTAGCTAGGGTGTGAATAAATGCCACTTTATTTTACTATTACCGGGGTCTACAGTCAAGATTAGCCTGGCGGCCAATTCATTTGTCTGCCACCAAGCAGATGATAATGCAGGTGCAGAACTGCTTGCCCGCCCGCATCTCCGTTGTTATTTACTAATCGAAAACCCGATTTATTAATTTCCAGGCTTTTCGCCAGTTGGGCCGCAATTAGTTGAATATGACCTAATAACTCAAGGTTATTAATATTAGTATCATTTAATGAGCCGATATGCGAGCGGGGTATTATTAGAATATGTACCGGTGCTGCTGGCTCAATATCTTCAACTGCTATTAATTTATCATCTTCAAAGACTATTCTGGCGGGAATTTCTCCTGCTGCTATTTTACAAAAAAGGCATTCTTTCATTAGTTTTGTCACCTCCTTAATAAATTAACAGTAAGAAACAATCATATTAAAGATTTTACCAGATGTATGAACAAATAAAAACTGTTTTGGCTATATATTAAAAAAAGATGGTCCTTGTCTGCAAAAAGCAAATCATGTTTTATTAAAACCGTCTTTATAGCGTAATCTGTCCAATAACTTGCCCATCCTGAAATTTTACAGGAATAACTCGGGCGAAACGACCAATCATGTTTTCAGCAGCAGAAAATTGAATATCTATATAATTATCACTTATCCCCTGATAGAGGTCCCCGGCAACTTGCTTCTGTACTAAAACATTAAGCCTTTGCCCCAGTATATCCTTTATAAAGCCTTCTCGCTTAGCAACAGCCAATTTAATAAGCATTTCACTGCGCGCTGCTTTTTCCCTTTCATCTACCCAAGGTTTCATTAAGGCAGCTTTGGTACCGGGACGGGGTGAATACTTGAATACATGCAAATCATAAAAAGGCAGTGCTTGTAAAAGATTTGCGGTATCTGAGAAATCCTGCTCACTTTCATCGGGAAAACCGACCATAACATCAGCAGCTATAGCTACACCAGGAATTTCTCCACTTATTTTATTAATTAAGGCCTGATAATACTCTCTGGTATAGCGGCGGTTCATTAAAGATAGAATCCTGTTACTGCCACTTTGCAGGGGAATATGCAGGTGATGGCAAATTTGCGGATGCCCGGCTATTATGTCAATTAAATAATCATCTATTTCCAATGGTTCAAGTGAGCCTAACCTGATACGATAGTCTCCTTTTACCTGCTTTAGTATAAGTAATAACAAGGAAGCCAGATTATCTCCTTTTAAATCAATGCCGTAAGAGCCAGTATGAATACCGGTTAGAACAATTTCTTTATAGCCCAGCGCAACTAACTGTGTTACTTCCTCAACTACTTTACTTGCTGCTTTACTCCTTACCGGACCTCTGGTCTGAGGGACTATGCAATATGAGCAATTGCTTTGGCAGCCATCTTGTATTTTAATGAAGGCGCGAGTTTTCTCATGCTGATGAGAATAAATAATAGTTTTGAGCAAATCACTGCTCTTAATTGGCTCATTAAGGATGATTGGCACACCTTTATTAAATGCAAGCTTTTCGATAATAGCCGGCAGATCTTCTTTGTCTCGATTACCTACGATTAAATCAATACCCTCTATTGCCGCCAATTGCTGGCTATTGGTTTGCGCCAGGCATCCAACTGCCGCTACTATTGCCACGGGGTTTCTTTTAACGGCGCGGCGAATAACTGCCCTGGATTTACGATCACTTACATGGGTAACAGTACAGGTGTTAATTATATAAATGTCGGCAATTGACTCGAAGGGTACTATTTCATAGCCCTTTTGCGAAAATGCTTCAATCAATTGTTCAGTTTCAACTGCATTAACTTTACAGCCTAAAGTATGAAAGGCTACTTTTTTCAATTTTTAAGTTACCTCTTTTCCAGAGCAATTTAACCCAGATCCCCGCCTTCATATAATAAAATGCTGGCAGCAACCAAACCTGCTGTTTCGGTCCTGAGTATTCTGGACCCAAGCGTAACCAGTTTTATACTGTTATCTTGGGCCAGCCTGGACTCTGCTACTGAGAAACCGCCTTCGGGACCAACTATAATTGTGATACTTTGCCGCAATAAATCACCTTTATGCTCTTTCAGGACATCTTTTAGACCAATTTGTTCTTCACCTTCATAAAGCATAATGGCAAATTGGTCATGCTGCAGAGAAGTGATTAATTGTTGAAATATCATTACCGGTTTAACTTCTGGTATAACATTACGCCGGGACTGTTTGCATGCTTCACGGGCTATTGTCTGCCATCTGGTAATTTTTTGTGCGGCTTTCTGGTCAGTCAGCGTTACAACAGTCCGCTCACTTAAAAAAGGAATTATAGTCGTAACCCCTATTTCCACGGCCTTCTGAATCACATAATCCATTTTCTCGCCTTTGGCAATTGCTTGCGCTAAAATAATCTTGGTTGACGGTTCATTGCTTAGAAAATACTGTTTCTCTATCTCAGCCAGCATTAAACCGTCCTTATGGCTATGTAGTTTGCAGATATATTCATTGCCAAGCCCATCAAAAAGTACTAAACTTGCTCCTGGTTTCAGTCGTAAAACCTTTTCTATATGATGAGCCTGCTCTTTATCTATCTCTATCATGCTGCCTTTAATCATTTCCGGTAAAACAAAAAAGCGGTGCAAATGATAACACTCCTTTCGCACCACCAGCTTAGTCTTTTTTAACCTAAACTTTACGTGCTGCTACTCCAACCCAATCAACATCGGTCAAAATCTTTTCCGCTACAAAGTCATGGGCAAGCAGTTGTTTTTGTACTCCCGGGAAGCGACTGTCAACTATTCCTGAAGCGAAAAGGTAACCTCCCGATTTTAAAGCCTGCGCTGCGCAGGGAATAATTAAATTAATTACATCAGCAGTAATATTGGCAAAAATAATGTCAACTTGATGTTGCAATATTTCTTCTGCTACATCGCCCAGTTTCACATTAATAATGCCTTCAAGCTTATTAAGTAAAACATTTTCCTGCGCTACTTTTACCGCTACCTCATCTATATCAATGGCGGTTATTTTTGTTGCTCCCAGTTTTGCTGCTGCAATTGACAGGATGCCTGACCCGCAGCCGGCATCAATTATCGTTTCTCGGCCTTTAATATATTCATCAATAAATTTTAAACAGAAGCGGGTTGAAGCGTGTATCCCTGTACCAAAAGCCATGCCCGGATCAATTTCAATTACTGCTTCATCAATACTAGACGTATATGATTCCCAGGATGGTTTGATAACCAGACGCCTGCCTACCTTAAAGGTATGATAATATTTTTTCCAGGATTCTTCCCAGTCTTCGTCCCGGACTTCATCTATAAAAACCCGGCACTGAGTATTGAAACATTTATTTACCTTCTCCAGGCAATTATTCAGCTCTTCCAACACTTGCCGATCTTCGTGAAAGTAGGCCTTTATTACCACAAAATTATGTTCCAGAAAATCAGGCGATAAAGTGCTGGCATCAAAAAGATCTTTTTGCACATATTGTCTTGCTGCCTGAGGATCTTCAATTACAACGCCGCCTGAGCCTAAGCGATGAAAGATTCCTGCTATAGCTTCGGCACAGGCACCTTCTGTTAATACACTAATTTCTTTCCAATCCATCTATAAGACCTCTTTCTAACCCATTGCATCTCTAACTTTGTCAAATAAATTTTTCTTGGATTCCTTATCCTCATTATCGTCATAAAAAGCTGTTAATAATTCTTTTTGTTTTTTAGTCAACCTGGTGGGTATAGTTATATCTATTATTACTTTAAGGTCGCCCCACTTTTGGCTGTTAAGGTGTGGAACTCCTTTACCTTTAACTGTAATAATATCACCTGGTTGAGTTCCTTCCGGCACCTTTATTTTGTGACTGGCTCCACCTAATATGGGAACTTCTATTTCTGTTCCCAGAGCGGCCTGAACGAAAGTAATTCTAAGCCTGGTTATCAGGTTATATTCTTCTCTTTTGAATTTGGCATGCGGTCTTACCACAATAGTAATATAAAGATCTCCGGGGGGACCACCTTGGATACCTTGTTCCCCTTCACCTTGAACTCTTAGTCGTAAACCTGTATCAATACCTGCTGGTATTCTAACATTAATCTTGCGTTTTTTTCTCACCTGTCCGTTTCCTTTACAGGCACTACATGGTTTTTCAACTATTTTACCTTCTCCATGACAACGATTACAGGTTCGCATAGTCTCAAACCGTCCAAATGGAGTGCTCTGTACTGTTTTAGTCTGCCCACTCCCCTGACAGGTGGGACAGGTTTTTATAGGAGTTCCCGGTTCCGCACCATTACCGGAACATTTTTCACATTTTTCTATCCGTGACAGTTCAACATCTTTTTCCATGCCAAAAATAGCATCTTCAAAATTTATATCCAGACGCATATCCTTGTCGGCGCCTCTTTGCGGTCCGCGTCTACGTCTGCCTCCTCCGCCTGCTCCACCAAAAATCAAGTCAAACAAGTCAGTGAATCCGCCATTGCCGAAATCATCGAACCCGCCGCCTGCCCCATTGCGACTTGGATCAAAAGCATCGTGTCCGAAGCGGTCATAAGCAGACTTCTTTTGTTCATCACTAAGTACTTCGTAGGCATCATTTATTTCTTTAAATTTTTCCGCAGCATTTTCATCATCTCTGGCCACATCTGGGTGATGCTTTCTGGCCATTTGACGATATGCTTTTTTTATCTCTTCAGGAGTAGCATTTTTTGATATTCCCAAAACCTCATAATAATCCCTCTTTGCCGACATAATGCCCACCTTTCTCAAAAATAAGGGGAACCCGGAAACTCAGAACTTCCGGGTCATTTCTTTACCCTAGCGTTAAATTGGCTTTATACCTTATTTTATATTCTAATCTTCATCATCCGGTGTCGAGTAATCTGTATTTATATAATCTTCACCATCTTGATCTTGACCATCTCCACCCTGCGGATTTGCATTTTCATACATTTTAGCCGAAAAGGTGTGGATAGCGCTAGTAAGCGTTTCAGTTTTAGCTTTAATTTCTTCTAAATCATTTCCCGCCATAGCTGTTTGCAATGCATCTTTAGCATCAGTAATTGCTATTTTATTTTCTTCATCTATCTGCTCTTCATTATCTTTTAAAAGTTTTTCAGCCTGATAAACCATGCTGTCAGCACTATTGCGAACTTCAATTTCCTGCAGTCTCTTTTCATCTTCTTCGGCATATTTCTCTGCATCTTTAACCATTTGGTCAATATCATCATCACTTAAACCGGTTGCTGAAGTTATGGTAATAGTCTGTTCCTTGTTTGTAGCTAAATCTTTGGCAGTAACATGGACAATTCCATTTACATCTATATCGAATTTCACTTCTATTTGTGGTATTCCGCGTGGTGCAGAAGGAATTCCGCCCAATTGAAATCTTCCCAGAGTAACATTATACTCCGCCATCTTTCTCTCGCCCTGAAGAACATGGATATCCACTGAAGTCTGGCTATCAGCTGCCGTAGTAAATATCTGACTTTTGGCAGTTGGTATAGTAGTATTTCTTTCAATTATCCTGGTAAATACACCGCCTAATGTTTCAATACCTAAAGATAAAGGGGTGACATCCAGTAAAACCACATCAGTAACTTCTCCTGATAGTACTCCCGCCTGAATGGCAGCACCTGCAGCCACAACTTCATCCGGATTGATTCCTTTAAAAGTATCTTTACCGATGAAATTTTTTATAGCATCCTGAACAGCAGGAATTCTGGTTGAACCTCCTACCAGTATAACTTTATCTATTTCAGTGGGTTTAAAGCCTGAATCCTTAAGCGCCTGTCTCAGTGGCCCCATAGTTTTTTCTACTAATTCAGCAGTCATCTCATCGAATTTAGCTCTGCTTAGAGATTTCTCCAAATGCAGAGGTCCCTCCTGTGTAGCTGTAATATAGGGGATATTTATATCAACATTAATAACTCCTGACAACTCGTGTTTAGCCTTTTCTGCTGCTTCCTTTAAACGATGCAAGGCCATCTTGTCATTTTTCAAATCAATACCATTGTCTTTTTTAAATTCTTCTATTAACCAGTTTATTATTTTATCGTCAAAATCATCACCACCCAAACGGTTATTACCGCTGGTAGATTTAACTTCGAACACACCGTCACCTATTTCCAGAATAGAAACGTCAAAAGTACCGCCTCCCAGGTCAAACACTAAGATAGTTTGATTACCTTCTTTATCTAAACCATAAGCTAAGGCGGCAGCAGTCGGCTCATTTATAATACGCAGTACTTCTAAACCGGCAATCTTTCCGGCATCTTTAGTCGCCTGGCGTTGAGCATCAGTGAAATAAGCTGGAACTGTAATAACTGCCTGCGTAATCGGTTGGCCCAGATAAGCTTCCGCATCATTTTTCAGCTTTTGCAGTATCATGGCTGAAATCTCCTGCGGAGTATACTTTTTCCCGTCAATTGCTACTGTATAATCAGTTCCCATTCTTCTTTTTATCGAAACTACAGTACGATCCGGATTTGTAACAGCTTGCCTTTTAGCTATTCTCCCCACTAATCTTTCATTGGTCTTTGAAAAGCCTACTACCGAAGGAGTAATTCTTTCACCCTCAGCATTAGCTATAATAACTGCTTCATTTCCTTCCATTACTGCAATAGCTGAATTAGTTGTTCCCAGGTCTATTCCAACTACTTTTCCCATCAATAACACCTCCAAATTATTTATAAAATCTTAAACTTGTTTTAGCTTAACCACTAACTTTTACAAGACTGGGTCGTATAACCCGGCCATTCATAACATAACCGATTTGCAATTCTTCAATTACTGTATTTTCAATATATTCTGAGTTAGACTCTACTGTCAAAGGCTGATGAAACTGGGGGTCAAAAGGTTTGCCCAGAGATACTATCTGTTCAACCCCTTCTGTCTTGATTAGTTCACGCAAACTGTTAGTGATCATTTCAACACCTTTAAATAAGGCGTCGTAGTTTTGATCCCCAGCAGACATATTCAAGGCTCTTTCTAAATCATCAATAACTGCTAAAAGTTTTTTAATAACTGGCATGGTAGCAAACTGAATATATTCGTCCCGTTCCCTTAAATTTCTTTTTTTCATATTTTCAACATCCGCTAATAAGCGCAGATATAATTCTCTATTTTTACGGGCCTCTTCCCCAAGCTTTTCCATTTCCTTTTTTAAATTGTTGATCTCTTCATTTTCTTCTGCATTAAATACATCATTATTATTAAGCTCATCATTTAATTCATTATTTACCACAGAGTTTACACCTCTATTCCAGTATATTTGCATTAATATTAGATTCCATTTCACGCATTTTTATTACCGAATTTATACGCAAAATAGCTGTCGCTACTTCCCCGGCCGCTTTAAAGGCATAGGCTTTCACTAAAGTCGGGTCCATTATGCCTTCTTCAAGCATATCGGCAATTTTACCACTTTCACAATCAAAGCTAAAGTAGGCAGCGTTGTTTCTTTTCTGAGTTGCGGTTACTTCTCCCAGCTTTTCTAATGGGTTAAAACCTGCATTAGTTGCCATACAATAAAAAGGTCTTAACAAGGCTTCTTTAACACATAATACTCCCAGACTTTCCATACCTTCAATATCCTTTGCCATAGCCTCCAATTGCTGGGCTATCCAGACTTCAATTGCACCGCCCCCTGGCACCACACCTCCTTTTATAGAGGCCTGCACAGCAGCAGCGGCATCTTTAGCCATTCGTTCTCTTTCGTCGACCACTTCCTCTGTTGAAGCCCCAATTAATAAGGTTACCCATTCCTGCCCTTTTCCGGCCAGGAAAAAAGTATGTTCCAGTTTTTCGTCGGTTATTACCTGTTCAGCTTGACCGATATAAGTCTTAAGTATTTCCTTATCATTATTTAAGGCGTTTCTTTTTATCTTTCTGGCACCTGTATGGCGGCATAATCTTTCCAATTCCCTGCCTGATGCCCTTTGAATAACCATAATGCCCGCCTGGGATAATATATGTTCAGCAGTATCATCAATACTGCCATCAACCACTATGGTATTAATGCCGAGTTCAATACATTTAACCAGATTGGCTTCATAGCGTTCACGTGCTTTCAAATAATGGTTGAATCCTGCTTCAGTTCTTAGTGCTTGCTCTTCAACTTCTTCAGGTTTTAAAGCATCGTCTATTACTAATATTCTGGCATTAATAACTGAAGATGGCATATCCTGATTGACAGGTTGTTTATTAATTAAAACTCCGGAAAAAACATTGCTGGCAGCAAACTCCTTTGCTACTACGGCATCGGTAAACTTATAATCTTTATCATTCATCATTTTAAGACCTAATTTTTGCGCCCCGGCAATAATCAGTCCGGCTAAGTCTTGATGACCGCGACCGGCAATAAGAGCAATATTATTCAACAATTGGTCATCTATTGCCATAACTTCCTGGTTTTGCTCATTCAAGAGCTCCACTGCCCTGTCGATACCCAAATTAATACCAGCAATTACTTTGGTAACAGGAACCCCTTTCAAAACCTGTTCAGCACCCTGAGATACTAAAGTACCGGCAATTATAGTTGCAGTAGTAGTCCCATCTCCAACCTCAGACTGCTGGGCACGGGCAGTACTAATAATCATATGAGCAACCGGATGGGTTACATCCATCAGTTTTAAAATAGTTACTCCATCATTTGTTACCACAACATCACCAAAACTGTCGACCATCATAATATCCAGCCCTTTAGGTCCTATAGTTCCCTCGACTGCTCTGGCGATAACCCTTGCCGCACTGGCATTATTCAATAAATTTTCAAACCGGTCTTCTTTGTAGTTGTTAGCAAAATTGTTTTCTGCCATAGTTCCTCCTGATCCAACGGATAATAAACCTAACTTCGTTGTTTGAAGACTTTTTCGATGGCGCTGCGAACTGCATCAACTGTTCCTGCTGCCTTCCAATATTCCATTCTTATGGGTCCAATGAGACCTATTGCGCCTGGTTCCCCATAAGATTTGTAGCCGGCATAAACCAGACTAAGTTCTTTTATATCATCGATTTTATTCTCATGACCAATAGTTATATCTACTTCTTCACCAATAACCGCAGGAATTACATCTTTAAACATTTCATTGGCCTCTAACAAAGTCAATATTTTCCGTAATTTGTCCAAATCTTTAAATTCTGGTTCATTCAAGATATTTAGAGAACCGCTTACCACCAGTTTTTCATCTCCGGTATTTTTAAGTAAATTGTCGATTTCCTCAAGGGCCTGATCGACTATGCGGCGTTTTTGTTTTAACCCTTCCCGCAGGTGCTGAAGATCGCTCCTATTTATTTCATCTATTTTTTTATTTTTAAAAACTTTATTAAAGACCAGACCTATTTGTTCCAAATCCTCATGGTTTATAGTGTTGGGAACTTCAATTTTACGATGTATTATCATACCTGTATCAGTTACTAAAAGAACTAAAGCTTTATTTTTATCCAAAGGAATCAGCTGCATTGACCTGAATTCTCTAAACTTAATAGTAGGCACTATTACGAAAGAAGCGTAATTTGTAACCTGAGACAGAAAATAACCAATCTTGCCAATAAAATTATTTAATTCATCGGTATCATCATCTATTAATTTATTTAATAATTCAATTTCTTCGTTAGATAATTGCTGTTTTTTCATAATAAAATCAACATAATAGCGGAAACCAATCTCAGAAGGAATTCTACCGGATGAAGTATGCGGCTGCTCTAAAAATCCCATATCCTCCAAATCGGCCATCTCGTTTCTGACCGTTGCCGGACTTAAGTTGAGAGCATATTTCTTAACCACCGCTCGCGAACCAACCGGCTCAGCTGTTTCCACATAGTCTTTTACAATTGAATCTAATATTTTGCGTTTTCTCTCATCCAGAGTCATTTCTATCACCTGCCTGTTAGCACTCTCAACAGATGAGTGCTAATAGTGTTTCCTAAAAAATATCACCTGTTCGATTCTTTGTCAAGCAGACAAATCAGGCGATAAAATGGCAAAGAACTTGGTTAGAGAGGAAATACCCCCGTCTAGTTAAGAATAACTGCCCATTCTTTAATTCGAGCAATCCTTTTTCTATATTGTCCTTAATCACTACACCAAATTCTTTTTCTATATCTATCGTATAGCGCTTATTAATCTTTTCAATATTAATTCCCTGTTTGAGCCTTAGCCCTAAAATAATCGTATCCGCAATCTGCTCTTTAACAGACATAACTTCTAATGCTTCTGTGGCCGGTTTTTTCCCTGATTTGAGGGCTTCTATATAATTGAGTAATTCCGGTTTATTAATATAACGTTTGTTATCTACATAACTAACCGCTCCGGCCCCAAATCCCAGATAATTTTCACCCTGCCAGTAAATTAAATTATGCCTGCATTCATAATCAGGTAAACTAAAATTGGATATTTCATATTGATTAAAGCCGCGGGAATATAACAGGTCAATAGTTTTATCATACATTGATACTTCGGCATCTTCATGACATAGCTCAATAAGATTCTGTTCAACTTTCCTGGCCATTACTGTCTGCGGACCAAGTTGTAACAAATAGGCAGAAATATGGGCAGGCGCTGAGTCAATAGCTACTTTTAAATTTGCTTCCCAACTTTCTATTGATTGTCGTGGTATACCGTAAATTAAATCTAAATTAAAATTTTTTACTCCAGTCTTATGAAACATCTCTATAGTATGCAAAATATCAGCAGCGTTATGAATCCTACCTAAAACCAACAGCTCGTCATCATTAAAACTTTGCGCCCCTAGAGAAATTCGGTTTACTCCCGCCTCAAGATATTCTTGCATTTTATTGGCATCAATTGTAGCAGGGTTAGCTTCAACTGTTATTTCAGCAACAGGCGATACAGATAAGGAATATTTAATTTGCTTCAGAATCCCTTTCAATTGTTGTCCTGATAATAAGCTGGGTGTTCCTCCGCCTATAAAAATAGTAGTAACAAATAAATCTTTCAACTTATGAGCAGCTATATTTATTTCTTCTCGAACAGCATGGCAGTATTGGTTAAGCAATAGCTCGTCATAATTAGAGATCGAATAAAAGTCGCAGTAGCTGCACTTTCTCCGGCAAAAGGTTATGTGAACATACAAACCCACCGGCTTTTTCCCCAGGTTTAAAACCATCATCCATTTCCTCTTTAATCGTTTCCTTCAATATTTAAAACTGTCATAAATGCTTCCTTGGGAACTTCTATATGACCAATTTGCTTCATACGTTTTTTGCCTTCTTTTTGTTTTTCCAAAAGCTTTTTCTTTCTGGTAATGTCACCACCATAGCATTTTGCCAAAACGTCTTTGCGCAGTGCCTTCACATTTTCCCGGGCTATTATGCGGGTACCTATACCTGCCTGCACTATTACTTCATACATTTGCCGCGGAATAATTTTCCTGAGCCTATCTACTATTGCCCGCGCTCTATAAATGGCTTTGTCTTTATGCACTATAAAACTTAGTGCGTCAACAATTTCTCCGTTTAGCATTATATCCATTTTTACTAATTCAGAAACCTCATAACCGCTTATTTCATAATCAAGGGAGGCATATCCTTTGGTCCTTGACTTTAAGCCATCAAAGAAATCATATAATATTTCTGATAAAGGTAATTTGTAATTTACCATTACCCGGTGGGTAGTCAGGTATTCCAAGGTCAAAAATTGACCACGTTTTTCCTGGCATAATTCCATAACAGTACCGACATAATCATTAGGAACCATAATTACTGCTTTTACATAGGGCTCCATTACTTTATCTATTCGCTGGGGTGCAGGCCAGTGATTAGGGTTCTGCACCATAACCTCACTGCCGTCGGTTAAAATTATTTTGAAGATAACACTGGGAGCAGTAGCCAGAAGACTTAAGTTGTACTCTCTTTCCAAGCGTTCTTTAACAATTTCCAGATGCAGCAGCCCTAGAAATCCACAGCGAAAACCAAAACCTAAAGCATCTGAAGTTTCTGGTTCATACAAAAGCGAAGCATCATTTAACTTTAATTTTTCTAAAGCTTCCCGTAATCTTTCAAAATCATTATTTTCTAAAGGATAAAGCCCACAGAAGACTACTGGCTTGACTTCCTGATAGCCTACCAGCGGCATTGCAGCTGAATTAGCAGCGCCTGTTATCGTATCCCCCACCTTAGTGTCAATGACATTCTTGATTCCCGCCGCTAGAAAACCAACTTCACCAGCTTTCAAGCTTGCCACTTCTGTCATAAAAGGAGAAAGGACTCCAATTTCAGCAACTTCAAACTCTTTGCCTGAATACATCATTCTAATCATTTGCCCTTTAACAACTTGCCCTGACATTACTCGAATATAGCTAATTGCTCCTTTGTAGGGATCAAAATAGGAATCAAAAATTAAAGCTTGTAAAGGAGCATTTTCGTCTCCTTTTGGTGAGGGTACATATTTTACGATCGATTCTAATACTTCCTCGATGCCAACTCCCAATTTAGCAGAGATAGATATAATATCCTTTCTATCAATACCTAAAACGTTCTCCATTTCTTCTTTAACTACATCTGGTTCGGCACCGGGCAGATCAATTTTATTAACTACACCTATTATCTCCAGATTAAGATCCATAGCCATATAAACATTAGCCAGAGTTTGAGCTTCAATTCCCTGAGTAGCATCCACTACTAAAAGAGCACCTTCGCAAGCCGCCAAACTTCTTGAGACTTCATAGGAAAAGTCCACATGCCCTGGTGTATCAATGAGATTTATTATATAGTTCTGCCCATCTTTAGCCATATAGTTTAGTCTAACCGGCTGCAGCTTGATGGTGATTCCTTTTTCTCTTTCCAAATCCATCTTATCTAAAAACTGTTCCTTCATTTCCCTGGCGCTTAGAGCTCCAGTAAATTGAAGCAAGCGGTCGGCCAGGGTGGACTTACCATGATCAATATGGGCGATTATGCTAAAATTCCTAATTTTACTTTGCAATTTATAAACCTCCGGTTTTGCTTAAAAACTATTGGAATAAATTATAACCGATTCGACTGGATTATAAAATTTTATTCGGGCGATTTATATCATTTTTTCCAAACACAATTTGGCAAAACATTATTTGGCAATCCATTTTTACTTTGTTATCATATAAAAAACAACGAATCGGGGTGCATTATGCAATCAGTTCTTTATATACTGCCGTTTCTGGTTCTGGGTTATTATTTATGGAGCAATTGGTCATATATAAAAAACCAACCCATTATATTAGGATTCTTAATAGTTGGTACTTTACTGTGGTTTAGCGGCATCGCTGTTTACGAAAATAATCCCCCCTACGCTTCTCTTGCTAAATTTTCAGGAATTGTGATCATCCTGATTGGTATAGCAATAGATGCTTTCAAGCGTTTCAAAAATCCCGATAAGCAATAATTATTCTAACCTTTCCTTAGCCTCTATTATAGAGTAAATAAAAAGGGGAGGTTTTTTATAATCCTCCCGCAATAATTATATTTATTAAAGCCGAGCCTAATTTACAGAAGAAAAACTGCCCGAAATATTCTATAGCATTTAATAAAATGCTGAACAACTTTTTCGACAACTTGGTATGTTTTTAACTCAATGCAATTTACTGCTCCCCGCAACTTGTCCATACTGTAATCATAGCTTTGCCCTAATAAATAAATACTTACTACATCATTATTATAATCGGCACCTATTACTGCTTCGTGATTCTGCGCCGTTAATTGATTTATAGCCCCATTACTGGTATTTAAGGCTGCACCGACTAATAAAAACAATAAAACTATGAGAAAAATTCGTCCAAACTTGATCATGAGGTTTCCTCCTTGAGAATTTCCAGGATAATATCACTAAGCAGTTCTGCAGAATAACTTGTTTCCGTAAGCGAATTATATTCGCCGCCCAATTCTAATAATAGACTTTGAGGGTGAAATTCCTGATTATAAGTTCCTGCTTTGGTTCTGATTCCTTTTATCAAACCCGGATACATTTTTTGGCCGGTAGCTTCAATTTTTTGGGCAAAGGCCAAATTTTTCTGCCAATCAGGATGCTCTTTGCGTTCATTGGTCCCCACAATAATAAGAATTGGAGCAGCATTTTTACCATTAATTTTTACTTTTTGGGCTTCAGTAAGCCCCGGGATACTATCGCGATGAATATCAAATAACCACAAATAATCATTATTATTAGAATTTAATATCTTCTTAACCGTAGCCCTTGAGTTAGTATAGCTTTCATTATAATCGGGGTAATCATGGACCGTATTTACAAAATGAGATTTTATACCCTTTTCGTTCAAATTACTGGCTATAAGTGCCGCTACCCGGTTAACCAGACCCTGCTTGCCTCCATTAAGGTTAGCTCTGCCGCTGTCGGGAATATAACTTTCACTGCTATG
The DNA here is from genome assembly GCA_964563125.1 of uncultured Syntrophomonas sp. Taxonomy (GTDB): domain Bacteria; phylum Bacillota; class Syntrophomonadia; order Syntrophomonadales; family Syntrophomonadaceae; genus UBA1368. The sequence continues at coordinate 14,839 of CAZLVY010000034.1, forward strand.
TGTACAATATAAAACTACCTGATACTTTTTCAATCTCTCATAATCTACGGCTTTTGTATTTATATCTGATTCAGGCAAACTAATCGCAGGTAGTTCTATACTTCTATCATCATTTCTGCTGACATTTGCCTGGGCATATTCTGTTGTGGAAAATGCCAGTGCCTGAATATTGGCCGTTAACAATTGCTGGGGCATCTTGGTTAAGATATAGTCGCTATCGATTATACTACTTTTATTATCCCCTGCCAGAACAAAACTAGTTTTCTTTAATAATTGAATACAGATTTTTTCATCAAAAGTTATATTATCGAAAGGTCTGAGAATACTTTCAACCTGCCCCATGGGGTTGTGATATAAATAGTAACTATTTATATCAATGCTGACTCCGGTAATTAAACAAAACACAAATATCTGGGTAAATATAAGGCTTTTTACAAAAACAGTAAAATTATTGGTCACCCTGTCCCACCCTTTCTGCAGCTAACCTTTTTAATATTATGGTTAACAACTAAGGAGTAGAACTGCATTATCCGGCTTTTAATTTAACCAGTATTGGAAAAAGCTATTCCTTATTATTGCAATTTAACTTTGGTAGTGCTATAGTATTTCTGTTAATGAAATTCGAGGAGGTGAAAGTGTGGCAAAAAGCAAAACTCCGGCTAAAAGAGCCCGGATAGCAGAGGCAAATCGTCTGAGAAACAAATCTTACAAGACTAAATTAAAATCAACAATCAAAAAATACGAAGAATCTTTAACTCAAAGTGATGTAGAAGCAGCCAAGGACAATTTGTTACAGGTAACCTCCCTAATTGATAAAAGTATATCCAAAGGGATTCTTCATAAAAATACTGCGGCTCATAAAAAATCGGCTTTAACTAAGAAATTTAATAGTATGGCTAACTAATATAAAACCTGTCTAACGGCAGGTTTTATTTATTAAGCCCTTTTCCGAGCCCCTCACTTTGCATCTACTTACTTAAACATATTTCATATATTAAAGTTTCCATTATAAGCAGGTGCTCCATACTGGTTCTTTTAATGTTAACATCTGCCTGCAGACAATGCACAAACACTTGTTTTAACTCTTCATCAGTAAAGTTGGATAAATATTTTTCTATGTTTCTAACCTGAAATCCCTGCAATTTCGTCTTATCTGCAATCTCCTTGCTGGTATAACCTTTATTCTTATAATATTTTACTTTACCAAAGTGACTAAATTGCCTGGTTATCATAAATAAGGCGACAATAATCGGCAGTTCCTGCTCGATATACTTGTGTAAATTTGTAATAGCCATCTGTGGATTACGCCGAAAAAGCTCATCAGTAATTTTGAAAATCGAAGTGTTTTCAATTTTTATCAAATCATCATTTATATCTGCTTCGGTTACAGATTGGCTGCCAGCAGTTAAACATGTTTTTTCAATTAAGTTCTTAAGATAATACATGTCCTGCCCGGCTGATGACAAAAGGGATACTACACCTGTATTAGCTTTAACGCCGCAAATGTTAAATTGCTCACTAATCCATTTTTTTAGCTGCACCGGTTCCAGACTTTTACATTCAATAACTGTCAGGTTCTTTCCCAAGGCCTTGATAACACTGTTAGTGGTGTTATATTCTGCAGCGGTCAAAATGATGAATTGCTCAGCACCTGGTGACTGCAGATAATTGCTCCACACCCGCGCTACCTCTTCCAGCTTGTTGTTCTTGCGCTTACTTTTCGCTAACCAGAAGGGTCTTTTAATTATTATTATTCTGAGCGTAGAAAATAAAGGACTAAACTCCAGGGTCTCCGCTAACTGCGGCGCGGTTATTTCATCAGCATCAAGATAAATTATTTCAGCCTCTTCCCCGTTTTCCTTGTTAGTTTGAGCGGTGAGACTTTTAATTTTATTTTCCATTAAATAAGGGTCTTGTCCCCAGATTAAAAAAAGATTGCTATTCATTTATACCGCCTCATAAGTTTTTATCTATTATAACAACAAAGAGAGTTTGATACATGCAATCTTTGAGAACTCATTAATCAATATGTTATAATCATTAGCGGATACCTATTAACATTTAATTATGGGGGGCAATGTTTTGGGAATATACTATGATGTCATAATTGTTGGGGCAGGACCTGCTGGTATTTTCGCAGCACTGGAAATGACTAAACATGGTATTGATAAAATCCTGATGCTGGAAAAGGGCAAGCGCGTTGAAAAGAGAACCTGTCCTATTGGCAAGGATACTCTTAGCTGCATCGAATGCAAGCCCTGTTCAATAATGTGCGGCTGGGGTGGTGCAGGTGCCTTTTCGGATGGCAAGTTAACTCTAACCACTGATTTTGGCGGATGGCTGCATAATTATATTGGCAGAGAACATTTAGAAAAATTAATCAGTTACGCTGATGATATATATGTTTCATATGGAGCACCAGACCGGGTATTTGGCCGCGACAGCGATCTGGTAAAAGATTTGGAGTTAAAGGCTTCTTTTGCCGGTCTTCGCTTAGTCCCCGCCGTTATCCGTCACATGGGTACGGAAAACACTCTTAAAGTATTGAATAATATGTACCTCGATCTACAAGAAAAGGTAACTATTAAAACCAGTGAAACAGTAACTGAAATAATCGTTAAAAACAAACAAATAAAAGGAGTACAAACTGATAAAGCGGTTTACAAAGCTCCGGTAGTAATATTAGCCCCGGGCCGTGATGGTGCGGAATGGTTTTCTGAACAGGCGCAAAAGCTTAATATACCCCTTAAAAACAATCAGGTTGACCTGGGTGTGCGCGTTGAAGTTCCCGCTGTAACAATGAAAGAATTTACCGATAATATTTGGGAGCCTAAAATTTTTTTAAATACCAAAGAATTTGATGATACAGTAAGGACTTTTTGTGTTAATCCCAATGGCTTTGTAGTAATGGAAAACACTAATGGAATAATTACCGTAAATGGTCATGCTTATGCAGATAAGAAAAGTGCTAATACTAATTTTGCGCTGCTTTTAAGCCAGGAATTTACTGCGCCTTTTGATAAACCCATACTCTATGGTCGTTCTATTGCAGGTCTGGCTAATATGCTCAGTAAAGGAATCATCGTACAACGGTATGGTGACCTTAAACGAGGGCGCCGTTCAACTGATAGTCGTATTGAAAGAGGTTTGGTAACGCCTACTCTGCAAGGTGCTGTTCCGGGAGATTTATCTTTGGTACTTCCCCACCGTTACATGGTGGGGATCAAGGAGTGTCTGGAAGCCCTGGATAAAATTATGCCCGGCGTTGCATCAGATCACACGCTGCTATACGGTATAGAAGCCAAATTTTACTCTGCCCGACCGGAATTAGATAATTCTTTGCAAACATATATTAAGGGTCTCTGGGCTATTGGAGATGGTGCCGGTGTTACCAGGGGTTTGATTCAAGCCAGCGCCTCAGGCATAATTGCGGCTCGTTCCGTAAGTCAGCTTTTTAAAACTGATTCTAAAGTTGACTAGAATCTTAGCCAGGCTATAATCCTTTTAAAAAGATAACTCGGGTTAGACAACATGATTAACCTGAGTTTATTTTTTACCTGTAGTTCTCTCCACAACGAAACGAAAAAAGGTCCCGATATGATTAATGCTAATAGCTCCGATAAAGAAAAAGCCAACCAGACTCCCCTTAGCCCCCAATATTCAGGCAAAATAATCAAGAGAGGGAAAAAGAATACTAAATTCCTGATCAAAGAAATCCACATGGCTGTGGAACCTTTTCCTATAGACTGTAAAACAGTATATAGAATAACTAACGGGCCCATAAGGGGTATAAAAATAGTCCCTAATTGCATACAAGTCACTCCCACCGATGTCAGAGCAACATCATGAGAAAAGAAGCTTACTAACCACTGGGACTTATACTGCATAGCATAAAAAGCTGTACCAGTAAAAATTACTGATATAAATGAGGTCTTTAAGAATACTTCCTTGACTCGGTCTAAATTGCCGCCTCCATAAGCAAAACCGGCAATTGGCATAACACCCTGGGTCAAGCCATAAACCGGCATATAAAAAAAAGATCTGAGCCTTAAAAAAATACCAAGGGCAGCAATAGCAGTATTGCCATAACCGGCTACTATTTTATTTAAGACTATCATCGTAAAAACGCCGGCTATTTCCATTATTATAGTTGGGAATCCTACCCTGTAAATCTCATAGACTACACCCGGATTCAACCTGAAATGACTACGCTGCCATCCCAGATAACCTTTATTTTTTTTAACTATTATTATTATCATTATTGTGCAGGCTATCTGTGCATATATTGTAGCTAATGCCGACCCGTTTAGTCCCATACCATGAACTGGACCATAGCCGAATATCAAAAGAGGATCTAAAGCGACATTAATTAAAATCCCCACCAGAGCAATAAGCATAGGCAAAAATGTGTTGCCTTCCCCCTGAATAATATTACCCAACATAATTGGTAAAAAAATAAAAATTGAACCGATCAAAATTATTTGCAGATATTCATGTATTAGGAGGAAAATTTCAGATGTACATCCCACCAAGATCAATAGGTCGCTAAGATAATATCGGGCTATAACAACCGCCAGCAAACCGTAAACTATGCATATCAAAATCCCGTGCCAGGCAATATTGTCTGCCAGTTTCGTGTTTCCGGCGCCAAGAACTCTTGATATTAAAGAAGTTAAACCTACTCCCGTTGCTGATGCTATCGAAACTAAGAAGACTTGAATCGGTATGGAAAAGGTTAAAGCTGCAAGTGAGGCTGCCCCGAGCTTAGCGATAAAAAAAGTATCGACCAGGCTAAAAAGAGAATAAATGACCATCCCGGCCGTGACCGGGAAGGACAATTTTAGAAGCAACCACGTTATACTATCTTTAGCTAGCTGATTATTATTAATATTATCGCCTCCTTCCTAAAATTATGAGGAAAGGACGGATAATATTATGATTAAAAGTATCTTTAAGCATTTATTTGAAGGTTTTCAAACTTCCCTTGCTGTCAAAATAAATATTGCCTTGCACATCAGTTCGTAAAATTTTTATGTTTTGCGCCTCTAAGGCTTTTATTACTTCATTGTGGGGATGACCGAAATTGTTATTGCCTACGCAAATAACAGCCCACTCCGGACTTATCTGATGGTAAAAATTTTCGCTAAGCGAGAAACGACTGCCGTGATGAGGCACTTTTACAATGTTTACCGTGGTTAGAAGTTTCTCTTCAACTAATTTTTCTAACTGTTCAGCATGCAAATCGCCAGTTAATAAAATTGACCATTCTTGATTTCCTATCACTAAAACCAATGATTCCTGATTATAGTCTGACCCTTTTGCCTCCCCGTTTTTCGGATGCAGTACTTTTATTGTAAAGCCATTTTCTATATTAATGCTCTGACCCTGGTACAATTTCACTATATTGCTGTTTTGCCTGGCGCCCAACTCTTTTAGCAGGTTATATTCCTGCACACTGCTCACCGTTTGCGGCAGGCCAATATGAACTACCTTCAATTCTTCGGCGGTTTTTTCCAGACCTGCCAGATGGTCGGTATCAGGGTGGGTATTTATGACCATATATATTTCTCTAATCCCACGGTGGTGTAAGTAGGGCATTAAACGGGTTGAGGCTACATCATAAAACTGACTGCCCCCGCCATCTATCAGAATAAATTTACCCTGGGGGGTTTTGATAAGGGTGCTGTCACCTTGTCCAACATCTATAAAAACAATTTCCATAGTGCCGCGGTGATAAAGGCTGGCAGGCAGGCATAAAACAGTTATAAAAGCTAATACCATAATAAAGCCGGCAAAAACATATTCCCTTTTTATCAGGCCTTTTATAGAATTCAGCATCAGAATCAACCCGCAATAATAGATAATAATCTCCGGTATTTTAGGAGTAGCAACCCATAAATAGGAAAAAGGTATGTTTTGAATAATTGCCGTTAGCTTTATAATAATTTCAATGAAAAACCCGGCCGGATATAAAACTGGTGCAGATAAAGCAGGCAGAACCGGGGCTAAAATTAGAGCCATGAAGCCTAAAATTACACTAGCCCCGGCAGTATAAGTGATAAAGATATTACTGATGAGAGCAGCAGGTGTAAACAAGTTGAAGTGATACGCTACCAAAGGTAACACCGCTAATTGTGCACTTATAGGTATAAGTATTAAATCCCAGAGGATCCGCTTGTTTTCAAAAGGTTGGCGCAAAATTGGAAAAATAAAAACTAACCCGAAAGTGGCCAGGAAGGATAGTTGAAAGGATATTTTAAAAAGTGCCTGTGGGTCAACTAAGAGAATAATAATACCTGCAAGACCCAGACTGTTGAGCATTTGATTCTCTCGTCCTACATAATAAGCAATTAAGCCAACAGTTGCCATTATAGAAGCTCTGATAACAGATAAAGGCCAACCGACCAGAGTGCCATACAAACCAATTATTAAGAGACAGAATAGCAGCTTATTGCGACGTGACATGTTTAGCAGAGAAGTAACCACCCCGCAAAAGAGCAGCAGGAAGCCAACATGAAGGCCTGACACCGCAAAAATATGTACTATTCCCGTTTTTTGAAAGTCGCTATATTGAATATCATCAATGGCGTCTTTCTTTCCTAATAACATACCCAATAAAATTGCTGCCTCTTGCGAAGGAAGCGCATTATTAATAACTTGTATTCCCTTTTTGCGGAAAGAATTAATTACTTGATTGATACCCCGGGCAGATTTTAAAACTTTAATATCCTTAGCCGTCAGAGTATAAAAAATATCTTCATGTTGAAGATAAGCAGGATAATTGAACTGTCCCGGATTACCAGGTGGATTAGGAGGTTTAAGTGAACCTTTAAGAGCTATTAGATCACCGCGCTGCAAACTGCTGTCAAAGTCCAGGAAAACTTGTATTTTGCGCAGATACCGGTTTGAATGTTCAGTTTTTAATACAAATCTGCCCCGACCTTCTGCATATTCAGGATAATCAATAACTTTACCTTCAATAGTAAAATTTTCGTCTGCAGGTAAAGAGGCAGGGATTTCTAGCCATGATAAATTGGACAGCAGAACTCCTGTAATTAGAATGGCTATAGTAAAAAGTGCTAAGCGTGAATAAGAAGTGAAGGTGAATGCCAGCAGCAATCCTACCAGGACAATAAAGAACAACCACCATAGTTGATAAAACCCAATCAATAATGACATAGCCAGGGATATAAATATGTAAAATAGTGACCTTTCCATTATTTTACCTGCCAAAACATTACTTAATGACAATACTATCCATTATATCTGCATATTTTTTATCACCTATACCTGAAACATTTTTTATGTCTTCAACTGTTTTAAAAGAACCGTTGGCATCGCGGTAGTCAACTATACGCTGGGCTAAAACCGGACCTATTCCGCTTAGATTAGCAGCTATTTCTTCCGCCGTAGCCCGATTAATATTGATTTTGCCGCTTCTGTCACTGCCGGAGGTTCCTAAAAATTGATAATCTTGGGGTATTTCGGTTTCTCCCATAGCAGGAATATATACTGTTTCTTCATCCTGAATAACGCGAGCCATTTCAACATATTTTAGTTCGGCATTTTCCAGCGGGCAAGCCAACTCCAACGCTTCATAAATTCTGGCCCCGGTAATAAAAGAATAGACACCAGGATTTTGCACTGCACCAGTAATATAGGCCTTGATTTCTAAATCTTCTGCCTCCTGTTCTTCCTGCTCAAGAGTATTATCTTGTTCTTCGTTAATACTCAGTTCCAGATTTTTTGCTTCGATTAGACGCTGTTGTTTAATTTCTGAATATTTGACTCCGGCAGCAAAAACAATTACTAAGATAATTGCGAATCCGGCCAAGATTCGTTTATCAAAGTTCATCTCCGTTTCACCCCTTTAATGTATCATTCTCTTTATTTTGTCATTTTCCTCCAATAAATGGTGAACGAATAAAAAGCAGAATGACCCCAATATGGAACCATTCTGCTTGCCAAAAATATTAAATCAAGATAATTCGCTATTTTCGTAACTGCTGCATAAACTTTCTTCTTCTGCTTTACCACTATGAACATGATTGCACGGGGCAACTTCGATATTTTCCAGTGAACAATGCTCGCTTTTTTCATTGTACTTACAGCTCTCGACACTACAATAAATTGTTTGTTTTCCTTTTGATGCCATAATCAGTCCTCCTTTTATAAGATTTCATGATTATTTTAAGTCTTTATTAACGGCTTTATTCGTTTTAATCAATGTAAGATTTGCCTTATTTTTTAAAACAAAT
>CAZLVY010000035.1:0-19103 GCA_964563125.1 uncultured Syntrophomonas sp.
AATTCGGCGACGGCTCTTCAAAGGATGTTTATTTGGTGGGTGATGACCTTTATATTCTGGGCTTCAATATAAGGTCGGAAAATACCAGCACCACCGGTATATATAAAGTGAATATCGATACCAATGAAACAGTTCGCATCAGTGAAAAGGAAGTAACAGCCTTTCAAATCGAAGGGGATTATATCTATTATCAAAGTAAAGGCAGGATGTATAGCTTTTCTTTAACTGACGGCAAAGAGGAATTACTAAAAGAGATGGTAAAGGCACCTGACAGAATCGCCGGATTCTCGGTTCTTAATGGTCATATCTACTGGCAGGATGGACTTAATCAAAACCTCTATAACCTGGATGGAGAAAATTTAAACTCCGGTGCAGAGCTTGATGGAATGAAATTAGCCGGTGATAATGATGAATATCTGGTTTGTACTTTTAAAGAGACTCCTCAATCAAAATATAGGATCATGGTATTTGATGAAAATGCAAAGGTGGTTTTTAAAACATCAGATAAGACCTATAGTAAAAATATTTATATAACAGGAAATAAAATATATTTTTACAATACTACTTCAGGAACTGTCTGTATAGGTGAGCTCAAGTAGAACTAACTAACCAACTATCCAACTGTCATGATTTCTGCTTCAATGGTCTTGCCATCAATGATTAATTTAGCTGCAGCCACAGGCAGTTTAAATCGTTTAGGACCGGCACTGCCAGGGTTAAGATACATGACGCCATTTTTCTTTTCAACTTTTGGAATATGAGAGTGACCGCTGATTACTACCTGAAAGCCAGCTGCCTCAGGGACCAGATCCAGTTTGCCAAGGTCATGGAGGATATAAATAAAAGTATTTTCAATTTCCACTACTTCAGTAAGGGGAAAGGAGTCTGCCCAGACTGCTTTATCAACATTTCCCCTGACAGCATGAAAAGGTGCTATTGTGATCAATTCATCAATCACTTCCATGCTTCCTATATCACCGGCATGAATGATCGCGTCGCACCCACGCAGTAATGAAATTATTTCGGGTCTTAATAAACCGTGGGTATCTGAAATCACGCCGATTATTTTTTTGCTCATTTCTTCTCCATTCCGCCGTCCAATCGGCCAACTTCCAATTATAAGGGAACGGGAAGCTGATAGCTTCCCCTACAAGGCTTAAGCACTGGATTTTTACACGCCTCGCGGTCTGTATTCCCTAACCAACTGACCAACTGACCAACCGACTAACTGACCATAGGGAGGCAGGCGACTGATAGTCGCCCATAGAAGGCTTACGCACGGAATTTCTATACCCCCCGCGGGTTGCGTCCCCTAACCAACTGACCAACTAGCCGTCCATAAGGAAACGGGCAGCTGATAGCAGCCCCGACAACGCATGGAACCAGGGCTTGCCACGCCTCGCGGCCTCACGCCTTTCCAGGTTCTCCTGCTTTTCTCAGCACTTTGCTGCCGATCAGGAAAAATCCTTGAATAAATATAAGAATACCGGTACCGATCAACATCCATTCTATTTTGATGGTGTCAGAAATCGGCCCAAATATTAGCATCCCCAGGGGCATCATGGATGTCGAGATCATTACAGTTACACCAAATACTCTGCCTAAGAAGCTCTCTTCAACCTTTTCCTGCAATAGAACGATGGAAGTCGTATTAAAGAACGGAATTGTCACACCAATGAATCCCATGAAGAGAAGATAGAATTCTTTATATTGATTGCTCCTGCTTCATTTCTTACCCCTCTGCAGGTAGTGCGCAGTTTTGAAGAAGAGGTCTGGCGTCTTTCCGCACTGGAAATCTCTTTTTCCTTGGGAATGATGGCAGGCGGCGGAATCATCGCGGCATGGGGAGGGTTCAGAACTAAAACCCATACACTGATGATGGCAAGTGTTATAAAATTCATAAAAGCAGTTATAAGTATTTTATTAATAATATCATGGGAGATGGCTTCATACATAGGATACAGCGGAAATAATTGTAACATAAAACAATGAAATACAAAAAACTCGGCAGAGATTTCTAATAAAAACAAAAGTAGACCAAGAACGTTAAAAAATTTTTAAATACATTGTAGGCATCTGATGCGGCGTATCGACGCCGTAGTATGATATTTGGTTAAGTGGATAAGAAAAAAGAGTGCTAAAATATAAGTAATGGTAAAAAAAGCAAAAGAATGAACAGACAATTTGCTGCTTTTATCCAAATTTCTTTTAGAAAGAGGTGTGTTCATGAAGACAATCGCTATTGCTGGAACATTTGATACAAAAGGAGATGAGTATCAGTATATCAAAAACCTTATTGAAAGCTTGGGATGTAAAACTTTTATGATTCATACCGGAGTCTTTGAACCATATTTTACTCCCGATATTTCCAATGATGAGGTAGCAAAAGCTGCTGGTGCATCAATAAAAGAAATTGCTGACAGAAGAGATCGGGCATTTGCTACAGAAATTCTCTCCCAAGGGATGAAAAAACTTGTACCGGAGCTTTATGCAAAAGGCTTGTTTGATGGGATCATTTCACTGGGAGGTACCGGCGGCACGTCTCTTGTTACACCTGCTATGCAGGCTTTGCCCATTGGGGTCCCAAAAATAATGGTGTCTACAGTTGCTTCCGGTGATACTTCACCCTATGTTGGGACCAGTGATATTATCATGATGCCTTCTATTGTTGATGTAGCTGGCTTAAATTCTATTTCTACCATCATATTTAAAAATGCAGCTCTGGCAATCGTAGGTATGGTTAAAATGAAGGAAGAACTGCCTGCACCAAATATCGAGAAGAAACCACTGGTTTCAGCCACCATGTTCGGTGTAACTACACCCTGTGTAAACTTTGCTCAAAAATACCTGGAAGCCAGAGGCTATGAGGTCCTGGTGTTCCATGCCACCGGAACCGGCGGCAAAACTATGGAATCTTTGATCGAGAATGGATTTATTACGGGAGTACTGGATTTGACCACCACTGAATGGTGTGATGAATTGTTCGGAGGAGTATTAAATGCCGGGCCCCTTCGCTGTGAAGCTGCAGCAAAAAAAGGTGTTCCCACAGTTATGTCGGTTGGTGCATTGGATATGGTCAATTTCGGCCCGATGGATACGGTTCCCGCCCATTATTCAGGCAGGAATCTGTACAAACATAATCCTATCGTTACCTTAATGCGTACTACAGTTGAAGAAAACGAAGCCTTGGGTAAAAAACTGGCGGAGAAACTGAACATGTCCACAGGAAAAACAGCGCTCTTTCTGCCCCTTAAGGGTGTTTCAATGATTGATGCCGAAGGCCAGCCTTTCTATGGTCCTGAAGAAGATAAAAAATTGTTTGAGACACTCCGGGCAAATGTAAATCAAGATGTTGTTGAAATTGTAGAAGTGGATAATCTAATAAATGATCAGGTTTTCGCAGAAGCTGCTGCTCAGAAGCTGATCGATTATATGGAGGGATAAGCGATGAATAAAATGACTAGAGAACAAATCCTGGCAAAATTCAGAGAAGAACGCAAAAACGGCAAGATTCTGGTGGGTGTCGGTGCAGGAACCGGTATCACTGCGAAAAGCAGTGAAGCAGGTGGAGCAGATATGCTCATTATTTATAATTCCGGCAGATTTCGTATGGCTGGCCGCGGATCTCTTTCCGGCCTGCTTTCCTATGGTGATGCCAACCAGATCGTCATTGAGATGGGAGCAGAAGTACTTCCGGTTGTGAAACACACTCCTGTATTGGCAGGTGTCTGCGGAACCGACCCATTCAGAATTATGGAAGTCTATTTGAAACAATTGAAAGACATGGGCTTTAATGGTGTACAGAATTTCCCCACAGTTGGACTGATCGACGGTGTTTTTCGCCAGAATCTTGAAGAAACGGGAATGGGTTATGGTCTGGAAGTAGATATGATTCGGGCTGCACACGAACTGGATATGCTGACCTGCCCTTATGTCTTTGATCCCGAACAAGCAGGAGCGATGGCTGAAGCAGGGGCTGACGTATTAGTTGCCCATATGGGCCTGACTACCAAGGGGACCATCGGTGCCAGAACTGCCTTGACCCTGGATGATTGTGTAGACAGAATTAATGCCATTATTAAAGCCGGAAAAGCTGTAAACCCGGAGATTATGGTTATCTGTCACGGAGGACCCATTGCGGAACCTGATGATGCACAATATGTCATCAGCAAAATCAAAGAAATAGATGGTTTCTTCGGTGCATCCAGCATTGAACGTTTTGCTGCAGAAAGAGGCATTAAATCACAGACTGAACTTTTTAAAGCTATTAATAAATAATGATAAGGCTAATGGGAGATCATTTCATTAATATGCAGGATAGCTAAAACCAATTTTTAAGCGAATTGTTGTAATTACGAATCGGTCGGAGTTGATTATTTCGGCCGATTTATTATTCGGAGCAAAAAATATGTATAATATGCTTATAATACTTATTTTTATCAAGAAGGCAAAAAGGACAGAGGTCTTGAAGTATTGTTATTAAAAACATATAAGGAGACTTGATCATATGAAAAAAGTCAAAACCGTATCAAAACAAGCTCCGGAAGCAATAGGTCCGTATTCACAAGCCATACAGGCAGGTGACTTAATTTTTACCTCCGGGCAGATCTCCCTTGACCCGGCAACAGGGGAAATCGTATCCGCTGATATAAAGGAGCAGACCAGGCAAGCCATGGAAAATCTGAAAAATGTTTTGCTGGCTGGCGGCAGTGATCTTGACATGGTGATCAAGACCACTGTTTTTATCAAAAACATGGCGGATTTTGCAGCGATCAATGAAGTTTATGGAACTTTCTTTAAAGATGATCCGCCAGCCAGGTCCTGTGTAGAAGTATCTGCCTTGCCTAAAGGTGCACTGATAGAAGTTGAGGCGGTGGCTTTGATAAAAAAATAATTCAGCAGTAATGGAAACAGTATATACCCTAAAGAAGATAAATATCCATTCAACCAAGTAATAAAAATAAGCAGCTTAAAACGGGAGATATTTAATATGCAGAAAATAATTAATACAAAGTCAGAGGATTTTAAAATAAGATTTACAAAAATAGATGATACTCCTTTGATATTAAGTTAACAAACCAACATTCAAACCTTCCATCTTTCCAACTGATAAAGTAAAAATGTGGTTTTATAACCACCAGGCATCAGAAGGCTTAAGCGGCATCTTTTTATCTCCTCAAGTTATGTTGAGGTGGTCACTTTGCTTACAAGGAACGAATAGACAAACACAAAAACCTCGCAATTATTGTTTTGCGAGGTTTTTGTTAAGGAGACATGGTCTATAGTGTTAGAAGCCGGCGCGAAGGTCTTTAGGCATTAATATTGGCTTGTCCGGTCTGATTTGATATATTCCCGGAATCACTGGACCTTGATCGGTAAAATTATTACCTGCTGTAAAGGCGCTGGCCGGCAAAACTCTGCGCACTTCAATAAGGCTTGAACCGTACCAGTAGGAAAAATCATTAATTATTCCTATAGCAGTGGGGTTTCCTTTACAAGTATTTATGATACTGGGTTTGCCATTGATCACACCCATGTATATAGCTACATGACCAATATGTGTTCTGGCTGGCGCATCAGAGTTCCAGAATGTGAATATGTCACCGGGTTTTAGATTTTCTATGCCTGTCAGGGAGTACTTAGATGAACCCGGGATTTTTTTGGAATAGACCCCCTGTACCTTGACTCCAACAGAGCCGTAGTTTTTGGCTGCCGAAGTAATAGAATATCCGAAATCTTTGTAAACCAAAGAAACAAAATTAGAGCAGTCGATATAACCAGTGGTACTATACTTGGTATGTCCATACTTCATATAACCATATTCCATATACCAAATTGCGCGCCCCACCAATGTCTGAGCAAGACTGCCGTCAAAATTCGTCCGGAAAGAGTCAACGACGGGTTTTTCGTGGGTGTTGTAATGACTTATACTGGATGCACTGGGAAACTTAGCGGAGGCTGATACCTTGGGTGCTGATACCTTGGGTGCTGATATCCCGGTCAATGCCTGCTTTAAGGCTGCCTGAGTTATGGGACCAACAACGCCATCAGTTTTTAGTCCCCGGGATTTTTGAAACTTTACTACTGCATCATAAGTTTTTGGACCGAACGAACCGTCAATACCATATGCATAAAAGCCTAATGCAGCAAGGTTCTTCTGCAGCTGACTGACGGCTGAACCTTCACTGCCCAGGCGCAGGTCTTTTGTGCCACTAGTCGGCAAAGATGCCATGGCCATATTCAGAGCTGCCTTGGAAATGGGGCCGACAACACCGTCTTGTTTTAGTCCCTCTGATTTCTGAAAAAGCATTACTGCATCATAAGTTTTAGGACCAAACTGGCCATCAATACTATATGTATAATAGCCTAACCCGGTCAGATCCTTCTGCAGCTGACTAACGGCTGTACCTCGGGTTCCAAAGGCTAAATCCTGTGTGCCATAATCACTTGCCTGAGTTGGTAAAGGTATTATGGCGAGCATGAGAAAGGCTAAAATAAAACAAATAAACAATTCTTTACAACGTAACGTCAGCATAAGTTCCTCCTTTTTATAGTAATGAATAGAACAAAATAAAAGTTTTCTTTACAAAACATTTCCATTGTCTCCTCGAAATAGTAATTCGAGGTCAATTATTTACTACCTTTTGGTAAATATGGGTAATTAAATCTCGAATGGTATCCGAGAGGCTTAGTTATTGGATTATCCTGGGTTTCATTGATCAGACGCTTTAATAGGTAAATAATGGATAGCGGGTATCGGCATCAAATACTGAACTGTGATGAAAAAACTATTCCTAATAAGCAAGAAATTTGTTATTATATTAATGTAGAATTTTGCAGAACAGTAGTCATACAAGTTTTAAACAAGTGTAGGATGGTTAGCATGGTAGGCAAATAGTAAGGCGCATGCGCGCTAGTTTTTGCATTATGTATGAACATGCATGTTAACTCCTACGGGGGTTTTTTTATTGGGCAAAATTATTGCGAGGGAGTGTTGTTGGTGGTAAAAAATATTGGTTGGCGAGTGACGATTGTAGCAGTCCTCCTCAATCTGGCCAGTGGCTTCTTATATGCATGGAGCGTATATGCAGCCGCCCTTATACAGGAGTTGGGATTTACCAAAACCCAGGCCATGGTTCCCTACACTGTGGCTCTAGCGATGTTGGCAGTTATGATGGTCCCGGGCGGCAAGTTATTTGACAAATATGGACCAAGGCTTATAGGTACTACGGGCGGAATATTGTTGATTATTGGGATGGTCATGACTTCTATGCAAACTACAATACCGGGATTTATAGTTTTTTTTGGCATTATTGTAGGAGCAGGGGCAGGTATCGCCTATGGTGTTACTATTCCTACGGCTGTCAAGTGGTTTCCACCTGCCAAACGCGGTCTGGTATCAGGCTTGGTAGTAGCCGGTCTCGGTTTGGCAGCCGCATATGCTGCCCCTCTGGCTCAGTTGCTCATTAGTGCAGGTGGTGTGAAACAAACATTTCTGATTGTTGGGATTGTTTTTGGTGGCTTGGTAGTTTTATTAGCTCAGTTTCTGGATGTGCCTCCGGCCGATTATGTGCCCTCTGGTACACCGGCTCTGGTTGAAGGATTGAACTCCTTCAAAAAGGAGTTTTCGCCTTCAGAAATGATGGGTACTGTGCAATTCTGGCTGATTTGGTTTATGTACTGCTTTGGTGCTATCGCCGGTCTTATGGTAATAGGGCACATAGCCATCATTGCTGATATCCAAGCCCAACTAAAATGGGGATTTGCGCTGGTAGCTATTCTGGCGGTTTTTAATTCGGGAGGAAGAATCGTTGGTGGATTCTTATCGGACCGCATTGGACGTAATCAGACTTTGATTCTGATGTTTGTTCTTCAAGCTGCAAATATGCTTATGTTCAGTAATTACAGTAGTATGGCTTCATTAACGGTGGGGGTTTGCATTGCAGGTATTGCTTACGGTTCACTACTAGGTATTTTCCCCGCCCTGACCTATGACTATTTTGGACTGAAGAACAGTGGTATAAATTATGGTTTGGTGTTTACCGCTTTTGGCGCAGCAGGACTGATAGGACCGCTGACAGCGGGGAAGATCGTTGATGTTACCGGATCATATAATAATGCTTATCTAGCCGCTGCTGTAATATTAGTGATAGCAGCAATAATGGTCAAATTTCTCCGACAACCCAAAATGAAGCAATGCTAAAATAACTTAAGACTAAGATAAAAATAGAGAGGAATGAATAATAAAAAAATGCCAATTACAGAGTTTCTTGATCGCAATGCCCTTTTGTATGGTGATGAAATATGTCTGGTGGAAATGAATCCAGAGTTGGAAGGAAAACGTGCAGTTACCTGGCGTGATTACGAACTGATTGAGTCAAATCCGATGGCTCAGTTCCGGCGTGAGATGACCTGGCGCGAGTTTAATTGCAGAGCTAACCAATTTGCTAATCTTCTCATGATAAAAGGTATAAAAAAAGGCGACCAGGTGGCTATTTTGATGATGAATTGCCTGGAATGGCTGCCTGTTTATTTCGGAATTCTTAAGGCAGGTGCTATAGCCGTGCCGCTGAACTTTCGCTATACAGCCCAAGAAATCAAATACTGTTTGGAACTATCGGAAGCTGATGCATTAGTCTTCGGGCCTGAATTCATTGGCCGGGTAGAAGCGATTTTCGATCAGATTGCCAAGGTCAAATTTCGTTTTTTTGTTGGCGAGGATTGCCCTACCTTTGCAGAAAGTTTTGGCCGCTTGGTTACGAAATGCTCTTCCCAAGATCCGCAAGTGGAATTGACCAATGAAGATCATGCCGCCATCTATTTTTCCTCTGGGACCACTGGTTTCCCTAAGGCAATTTTGCATAATCACCGCAGTCTGGTATCGGCATGTGAAACTGAGCAAAACCATCACAGCCAATCCCGGGAGGATAATTTCCTGTGCATACCGCCACTTTATCACACTGGCGCCAAGATGCACTGGTTTGGAAGTCTGTTATCCGGCAGCAAAGCGGTTCTGTTGCGTGGTGTTAAGCCCCAATGGATTCTGGAGGCTGTTTCCGCTGAAAAGGTTACCATTGTATGGTTGCTTGTCCCTTGGGCACAGGACATTCTGGACGCTATTGAAAGTGGAGAAGTGAAGCTTAATGATTATGAGCTTGGCCAGTGGCGGCTGATGCACATCGGCGCGCAGCCGGTTCCCCCCAGTTTAATTAAACGCTGGAAACAATATTTCCCCAACCATCTTTATGATACGAATTATGGCTTGAGCGAATCCATTGGCCCCGGATGTGTCCATCTGGGTGTAGAGAACATCCATAAAGTTGGGGCAATCGGTAAACCTGGTTACAACTGGGAGGCCAGGATTGTTGATCAATTTGGCAACCAGTTACCAGTTGGCCAAGTGGGCGAGTTATCTGTAAGTGGACCTGGTTTAATGCAGTGTTATTTTAATGATCCCGAAGCAACTGCTGCGGTACTAAGAAATGGTTGGCTGTTTACCGGCGATATGGCCCGTATGGATGAGGATGGTTTTATTTTTCTGGTGGACCGCAAAAAAGATGTGATCATAAGCGGCGGGGAGAATTTATATCCGGTTCAGATCGAAGATTTTCTCCGGGGACATAATTCAATTAAAGACGTAGCTGTTATTGGTCTGCCAGATCATCGCCTGGGCGAAATCGCAGCGGCTATCATCGAGTTAAAACCTCAATACCAATGTACGGAAGAGGATATTATGAGTTTCTGTTCAGATCTGCCCCGTTACAAACGGCCGCGAAAAATAATATTCGCTGAGGTCCCGCGCAATCCAACGGGAAAAATTGAAAAGCCAAAACTGCGGGAAATATATGCAGGAGGCAGCGTAGTAGAAGTTCAAGTGCGGAATTAAAAAGTTTAAGCCAATAATTCAGCCGGGTTCTTTATTTAAAACAGGAGAGCCCGGCTTAATAAATATGTTATAAATGCTTCCGACTGGATAGCAGATCTTGGACCAGAAGGTGGAATCGATGGAGGCCAAGTAATTGCCGAAGGTAATCCCACTACTCTCGAATGCAGAACTTGGGATAATAATGGAAATGTTGAAGATATCGCAACTGGCAGTGCTGCAGGTCCATTATGTGCTTATATCGTTAAACATGGACTTAAAAAAAGTAGTGAAATAATTAACATACACCAAGGTGAATTTATTAACAGGCCAAGCATTATGCAAGGTTGGACTGCACAAATTTCAGGGAATACAGAAATATTTATACGCGGAAATGTATCTTTCTTTGCATCAGGTAATTTGCTAATCTGCTGATTTATTAATAAAGTCCTTTGCTATTCGTATGCAGATATCCTATCTAATAACTTAGACAGTCTCCTTAACCATTAATGTTATTTATGAATTGGGAAATACTAATTAGGGTAACATTTATGAAAAATTAATAAGGAGAATGTTTATGTCTGAAACTATTTTAGAAAGAACGGAAGGTCGGGTAAGCTATCATGATTCTGTAGAAGAGATGCTTAAAAGGATAAGAGATGACGGCCTTTCAAGCGTATTCTCCAGATGGGAAGCCCAGGAAAAGATTAGATGTAAATTTTGTCTGCAGGGATTAAGCTGTCAGTTATGTACTCATGGACCTTGCCGAATTAGTGATAAACCTGCTGGTACTGATAAAGGCGTTTGTGGTATAGGTGCCGATGCAATGGCAATGAGAAACCTACTAATGAGAAATATTATGGGTGCAGCTACCTATGGTCATCATGCATTTGAAGCTTTTAGAACATTAAAAGCTACAGGAGAAGGAAAAACACCTTTCAAAATTACTGATATTGAAAAGTTGAAATGGATGTGTGGAAAAGTAGGAATAAATTCTAATCAGGATACTAATCAAATGGCTGTGCAATTAGCTGAGCTGTTTGACAGGGAACTAAAAATCAATCCTGACCAGCAAAGTATCATGATAGAAACTTTTGCTCCTAAAAAACGAAAACCTTTATGGAAAGAATTAAATCTTTATCCTTCAGGTGTACAGCATGAAGTTGAAAACTCTATCGCCAGCTGTTTAACAAATGTTGATGGTGACTATGTATCTTTGGCAAAAAAAGCCCTTCGTTTAGGTCTGGCTACTATTTACACGGCTCAGATCGGACTGGAAATGACCCAGGATATTCTATTTGGAACCCCAATGCCCCACGAAGTTGATGTAGATATGGGAATCATGGATCCTGATTATGTGAATATTGCCTTCAATGGTCATCAACCATGGATAGGAGTAGCAACACTGCAAAAAGCCAAAAAGCCGGAATATCAGGAGAAGGCTAAAAAAGTGGGGGCTGAAGGAATTAGGATTGTAGGTTCAATTGAAACCGGACAAGAACTGCTGCAAAGATTCGAAGTAGATGATGTTTTTGTCGGCCTTATGGGAAATTGGTTAGCAATTGAACCATTCCTTGCAACAGGTACCGTAGATGCTTTTGTTATGGAAGAAAACTGTTCTCCGCCAGCCATTGATCAATATGCTGAAAAATATCAATTTGCTCTCGTCAGTGTCAGCACAATTATCGGTGTACCGGGAACAGAACATGAAATGCCGTACTATCCCGCAAAGGCCGATGAAATGGCAGAAAACTGTATCGATATTGCCATAGAAAACTTCAAAAAAAGACATGGTAAAATTAAACCTATGATTCCTCAATACAAGCAAAAGGCAATGGCAGGATTTTCTACCGAAGCAGTGCTAAAAGCAATTGGAAATGATTTGAATGTTTTAGTCGATGTTATTGCCAAAGGACAAATCAAAGGAATCGTTGCTTTAGTGAACTGCGCAACTTTGAGAAATGGTCCTCACGATTGGAATACCGTAAATATTACCAAAGAATTAATTAAGAGAGATATACTGGTAGTATCTGCCGGATGCGGCAATCACGGATTAGAAGTAGCGGGCATGTGTAACCTTGATGCTATTGAGTTGGCAGGAGACGGCCTAAAAGGAGTTTGTAAAGCTTTAGGCATACCGCCGGTATTAAGTTTCGGTACTTGTACTGATACGGGAAGAATATCCATGCTGGTAACTGCTTTGGCAGATCATCTGGATGTAGACATATCGGACCTTCCAATTGCGGTAACTGCCCCGGAGTGGATGGAACAAAAAGCTACAATTGATGGTATATTTGCGGTAGCCTATGGAGCCTATACGCACCTTTCTCCTACACCATTCATCACCGGAGCGCCAAATTTGGTTAAGCTTCTCACAGAAGATGTAGAAGGCTTAACAGGAGGAAAAGTAGCATTAGGCGATGATCCCATTCAAGCTGCTAAAGATATAGAAGTCCACATTCTAAAGAAAAGAAAAGAGATGGGACTGAAATAGTTTAAACATATCTAATCAGTCACCATAACTGCACGGTGTGAATGAAAATTGGAATGCCCGATTAAACTGCAACCATAAAGCGGTTTAGTCGGGCATTTATAAAAATGCAAAGTAGTATATATAAATTTACAAAATGTATATCACGAAAAAAACATAATGTATAATAAGCAATATAAGAAAGCTTATCTAGTACAAAAAATCATATTTGCTCCAGAGAAGGATTGCTGAAAAATGTTTCATTGATTATCGTGTTTCGAAAGGGAAGTAAGATGTTTTATAAATTGAGTAGAAATGATTTATGTTGGTGTGGCAGTCAGAAAAAGTACAAAAAGTGTCATGCAGTATTTGATGATAAAATTGAGTTTTATAGAATGCAGGGACATATTGTTCCACCTAGAGAAATTATAAAAACACCCGAACAGATAGAGGGAATACGTGAAAGCGGAAAAATCAATACAGCAGTTTTAGATTATATTACGGAGCATATTCAAGCGGGCATAACAACAGAGGATATTAACCAGCTTGTTTTTGAAAAAACGATAGAGTTAGGCGGTGTACCTGCACCACTAGGATTTGAAGGCTTCCCTAAAAGCGTATGCACTTCTGTTAACGAACAAGTCTGTCATGGAATACCCTCACAAAATGCTGTGCTACATAGCGGAGATATTATAAATGTTGACGTTTCAACCATCTACAGGGGATACTTTTCAGATTCCTCCAGAATGTTCTGTATTGGTAATGTAGGAGAAGATAAAGAAAAACTGGATCGTGTTGTGAGAGAATGTGTCAAGTTAGGTTTAGAAAAAGTTAAACCTTGGGCTTTTATTGGAGATATGGGGCAGGCAGTATATGATCATGCCATAAAGAACGGATACTCAGTGGTAAAAGAAATGGGCGGACATGGTATTGGTTTGGATTTCCATGAAGAACCCTGGGTAAGCTATGTGTCGAAGGCAAAAACAGAGATGCTGATGGTGCCGGGTATGATATTTACAATAGAGCCGATGATTAATATGGGCACTGACGAAATCTTTATGGATAAGGAGAATGGCTGGACTATGTATACAGCAGACGGACAACCATCTGCTCAATGTGAAATTATGGTTTTGATAACAGAAGACGGCTATGAGGTTTTGGCGTTGTAAGTAAGATAACAAAGGGATATTTGAGGTAGAAATTATGAGAGAGCTTCCTGAACATAGAATAGATTCCAAAGCAGTTTTATACTGGCGCTGGGCAGCAGCTATTAATTGCCTGTTTCTTTTTTTAGTACCGGCAGGATATTATGCAGCAGTTCGTTTCTGGAACTTGCCTAACTGGATCACAATAATACTATTAATCATTACGTTATCAATAACGATATTTTCTGTTTTATTTAAGCCTCAGATAACCTGGCAAACCTGGCGTTACAATATATCTGAGCAGGAAATTGATTTGCTTCGTGGGGTGTTTATTAAAAAGCGCACCCTTATTCCCATGGTGCGTGTGCAGCATGTCGATACTGAACAGGGTCCACTGCTTAAAAAATACGGACTATCAACCATAAATATTTCTACCGCTGCTGGAACTCACGAAATACCTGCATTAGCAGACGAAACAGCCGCTTTATTAAGAGATCGTATTTCTGAATTAGCACGGGTGGTAGATGAAGATGTATGAGCAACAGCGACTTCACCCCGTAAGCATTATAGATTTTCTGGTACGCAATATTTACTCCTTGCTGCAGGGGCTGCTCCCCATAATTATACTGGCATTTGCAAGGGAGGGTATTCGTATATGGCTTTTGGTAGCAATACCCGTACTATGTATAATCTTTGTCTCCTATGCGATTATTTATTGGCATCGCTATGTTTTCTATATAAATGAACAGGAATTAAGACTGGAATACGGTGTCTTTATTAGAAAAAAACGATACATTCCATTCGAAAGGATTCAGACCTTTCAGATATCAGCCGGGATTCTTCAACGCATTTTTGGCTTGGTTAAGGTTCAGGTTGAAACCGCCGGTGGAGGCAACGAGGCTGAGTTTTTACTGTCCGCACTATCCAGGCAAAAAGCAGAAACTTTGCGTGATATTCTTAAAGTTGGCGAAAATAAATCAGAACCCATGGAAGCAGAGCCTAATAATTTGGAATACCAACTGTCTAATCGTTCGCTTTTGCTTTTAGCCAGTACATCCAATGGGATAGGCGTGGCCATAAGTGCATTGTTGGTGGTTATTTCTCAACTAAATGACTATTTTTCCAAAATGGATATCTGGATAAAAATTGGACGTTATGCCGAAAATCTTGCCGCAGGAAAAATCAGCATAATAATTCTAGCTGTTTTCATCCTGCTGTTCTTTGCCTGGATACTATCGCTGATTGGCAGCATTATTCGCTTTGGTAATTTCCGGGTGGTTAGAGAAGGGGAAAACATAAAGATTAGTCGGGGTTTATTAGAAAGGCACCAAATAACTCTTCCAATTAAAAGAATTCAAGCAATTAAGCTGGTGGAAGGCATTCTGAGACAGCCTTTCGGAATGATGAGTATACAAGTAATCAGTATAAGCAATATGGGTACTAAAGGTGAAGGTAATGTGCTTTTTCCGCTATTATCACTATCTCAACTAGATCGTTTCGTTGAGGATATCATACCTGAATATGCAATGACCATGGAAACCAACAAGTTACCTGCAAGATCCAGAAACCGTTACCTGGCCATGAATATCATACCTGCTTTAATAATTGCTATCCTGCTTACAGTATTTATTCCTTGGGGCTTCTTGGCCTTACTCATAATTCCATTGGCAGCCTGGTTGGGCAATACACAGTACATTGGAGCTGGATGGCAGCTTAATGGCAATAAACTATTGTTAAGGTACAGAATTATCGGCAGGGTTACAACCATTGTTCTCCGCCAAAAAATTCAATCTTTGGATATATCGCAAAACTTATTTCAGAAACGCATAAGCTTGACAAATATGTCTATAGCTGTGGCCTCCAATATCACCGCGGCCATTATTAAGGTCAGGGGAATGGACGAAACCAGCAGCAAATTACTGTTAAAATGGGTTAGTAACGTGTAGCAAAGCAGCGAGTTCTCAGGTTACAGACTACAAGAACAAAAAATAGTTAATTATAAGACTTTCAGGAAAGCTAATTGATAGTTTAACGTACCTTACGGTTGTTAATTATATAGTAAAAGGATGTATAATACATGAACGATCCGGTGGATATGTACATAGAACGCTATGAACAGTTTTTAGCTCGCAAAAACCAACTTGATAAGTCATCGAATAAAATAAGTAACTTGCGCTTGGCAGCACTTCTGTCTGGAGTTATCTTGACTGTACTTGCTTTTGTCTATATCGGCAATTTATGGGGTTATGTTTTGTTAGGTATTTCCCTCATGTTGTTTATTACTCTAGTTGTGCGGCATGATAAAATAATTAAACAAGCCAGTATTTGTGGCAATTTAGCAGAAATCAACAAAAGATGCCAGCAAAGAATTGAAAGTGATTGGACATATTTTAAAGATGAGGGTAGGGAATATATGGATCCCAATCATCCATATATTAATGATCTAGATATTTTTGGTCATGCCTCTCTGTTTCATTGGATTAATACTGCCAATTCATACCATGGGAGAAAAATTCTCAGCGAAAAACTTAAAAACTCTGCCAAGGATGTTGACACTATTAAAAAACAGCAAAATGCCATTAAAGAATTGGCTGCAAAATTGGATTTTTGTCAGGATTTGGAATGCAGAGGAATGGCCGGCAAGGATATCTCTAATGATCCGGAAAAGCTATTTCTATATGCAGAAGCCAAAACCAGATTGTTCCCGGTAAAGGGGTTGCATTACCTGCTTTATATCTTACCGGGAATAACCGTGCTATCTTTCTTAATGTATTATTTTTATGGTTATTCTATTTATATCCCTCTTACCAGCTTAATCATTCAGGTAATTGTGAATGTCATAGGGTTTTCAAAAGTAAACCTTATTATGGCAAACATTTATTCCCATAAAATTAAAATTGAAGTTTACCAAAGCATGTTGGAAGTAGTGGAGAAAGAACAATTTGTTGATAACTATTTATTAGAATTGCATGCAGTTTTGTTTAATAACAAAAAATCTGCCTCCCAACAAATAAAAAATTTGGACAAGATTGTAGGGGCACTTGGCCTTCGTTATAATCCCATTGTTCATATCATTATCAACAATATCTTTTTTTGGGACTTTCACTGTGTATTGGCACTCGAGAGATGGAAGGAAGCATCAGGCCTTTCGCTAAGAAATTGGATTCATACGTTAGGTACTTTTGAAGCTCTATCCAGCCTGGCTTTAATTGCCCAGCTTAACCCACAGTGGAATTATCCAAGTTTCGAACTGAATCAATTAATTATTCAAGCAGCAGATATGGGTCATCCACTGATTAATGATAAAACCAGAGTAGTAAATGATTTTGCAATTAATAACCAGATATGCATTATCACCGGCTCAAATATGTCAGGAAAAACCACCTTTTTGCGTACTATTGGAGTAAATTTGGTGTTAGCTTATGCAGGTGCACCGGTTTGTGCCAGGAATTTCAGGTGTTCAATCCTGGATGTATTTACGTCAATGAGGGTAGCAGACGACTTGAACAGTGGAATATCAACCTTTTACGCAGAACTTTTACGCATAAAAATGATAATTGAGTATGCCAAGAAAGAACAGCCGATGCTGTTTTTGATTGATGAAGTATTTAGAGGAACTAACTCCCAGGACAGAGTAGTCGGAGCCAGGAATGTGCTGATGAACTTGAATAAGAGCTGGATTTTAGGACTTATATCTACACATGATTATGAACTATGTAATTTTGAAAATGATGAAAGTGACAGGATTAAAAATGCTCATTTTACTGAAACCTATCACGAGGGTGAGATTAGTTTTGACTACAAATTAAGGCCGGGTAGATGTGAAACTGCCAACGCTAAGTATCTGATGAAAATGGTCGGTATAGAAATTGTAGATTAGGATGCTTGCAGCTTGTTTCTTTTTATTTAATAGGTTATCCTTATTCCTTCAATGAAAAATAATAAATGGGTTATACTAAAAGCGATAGTTTGCTGATAACTGATCGGATTTAATAGTAAATTGATCAGATTTAATAGAAAAATAAAGAGGTGTTCCAATGTCAATAGAAAGAAAACTACAAATTATTCCCTTAGGCGGATTGGGAGAAATTGGCAAGAATATGACGGCAATCAAGTATGAAGATGCTATTGTAGTCATTGACTCTGGTCTGGCGTTCCCCGATGATGAACTATTAGGGATTGATTTGGTTATTCCAGATATCTCATATCTAATTGAAAATCGGGAAAAAGTAAAAGCCATTCTTTTAACCCATGGACATGAAGACCATGTGGGTGCGCTGCCCTATGTACTTAGAGAAATTACCCCGCCGATCTACGGCAGTAAACTAACTCTGGGGATTGTGGAGGGAAAACTCAAAGAGCACAGTCTTAAAAATATAGAATTGAATATTGTAAGTCCCCGGGATAAGGTTAAAATTGGGCCGTTTGAAGTCGAGTTCTTTCATGTATGTCATAGTATTCCGGATTGTATGGGTATAGCTATTCATACCCCTTTGGGAACTATTCTGCACACGGGAGATATCAAACTTGATCAGACTCCAGTTGATGACCAGAGGGTTGATTTTGCCAGGATGGTGGAACTGGGTGAAAAAGGTGTACTAGTTATGTTAAGTGACAGTACCAATGCTGAAAGACCGGGATATACTAAGTCAGAAAGGCTGGTCGGAAATACCTTTGATGAGCTGTTTAACAAATGTGAAGGGCGTATCATTGTTACTACCTTTGCTTCAAATGTGCACCGGATTCAACAGGTAATAAACACCGCTGAGAAATATGGACGCAAAGTATCCATCGTTGGCCGCAGTATGGTTAACAATGTTAAGATATCCGGTGAACTGGGTTATCTTAAGATACCGGAAAATATTCTGGTTGAAATGGAAGATATTAATAAATATCCGCCTGAAAAGATGGTTATTGCAACTACCGGTTCCCAGGGAGAACCGATGTCTGCCTTGACTAGAATGGCCTCTGCCGGTCACCGCTGGGTAGGGATCAAGCCAGGAGATACGGTAATAATATCGGCTACCCCCATTCCTGGTAATGAAAGACTGGTGGGCAAGACCATTGATTTACTTTTTAAACTGGGTGCCGAAGTCATTTATGAACGAGATGCCGGGGTACACGTTTCAGGGCACGCTTCCCAGGATGAACTGAAGCTCCTGCTAGGTATTATCAAGCCCAAGTATTTTATACCTGTACATGGGGAATACCGTCATCTGGTGAAACACTCTCAATTGGCAGAAAGCATAGGAATAAATCGGGAAAGGATTTGTGTAGCTGAAAACGGCAATATAATTGAAGTTACCGAGAATAAGATTCAGGTAAATGGTAAGGTAGCATCCGGCAGAGTCTTAATAGATGGACTGGGTGTAGGTGATATTGGCAAAATTGTAATTAGAGATCGCAGACAACTATCTGAAGACGGTATTATAATAGTAGTGGTAACCCTTAGCAACGGCGAGGTGGTATCAGGTCCCGACATTGTCAGCCGGGGTTTTGTCTATGTGCGTGAATCTGAGCAGCTAATGGAAAATTCCAAAACTAAAATTAATGAAGCCCTGGAACACTGTTCTCGCAATCAGATTCGGGAATGGTCTATTATTAAAATGCAGATCAAAGATAAGCT
>CAZLVY010000035.1:19203-22648 GCA_964563125.1 uncultured Syntrophomonas sp.
CTCGCAATCAGATTCGGGAATGGTCTATTATTAAAATGCAGATCAAAGATAAGCTGGGAAAATATTTATATGAAGAAACTGGTCGTAGACCGATGGTAATGCCTATTATTATGGAGATATAACGTTCCTGTATTTGTTCGCATCATATAAATTTTCTTCTATGCTATAATTATAGAATTATCTATGAATTTAATTTAATGAGAGCGAGACAAAATATGACACCATCAATAAGCACTGACATACTTGCAATTGTAGCACTTTGTTTCACTATATATTTGGCAAAACGGAACGTTGTTGTAAATAATTACAAAAATAATATTTACATATCATTGTCGATTATTACTATTTTTTTGATCGTGTTAGAAATGGCGACTGTTTTAATGGAACTTTCAAGCAACAGTCATTTTGTGATACCTCACCGCATTGCTAACATCATAGGATTTTCTTTAAGCCCCGTAGTTCCTTTCATATTTTTATTCTTTAATAACACCAGAAAAAAAGTAATATTTCGTAACAATTATTTAGCCATACCTTTATATTTAAATGCTTTTATATGTATTTTAAGCTATAAAACAGGATGGATTTTTTTCATTAATGCGCAAAATCAATATGTGCGAGGAGATTATTTTTTACTGCCGGAGATAATTAGTCTGTTTTATTTTGTGCTGATTATAATAACCGTATTAAAAAATACTGTTGCATACGAAATTGATGATAAAAAAGTTATAGTCCTGGCCCTTTTTATCCCCGTCCTAGGAACCATACTGCAAATAATATATAAAGATTTGCTAATAATATGGGGAAGTATCGCTTTATTCTTGGTACTATTTTATATTTTTTTGCGGGAGTTACAATTCAAATATGATGTCCTAACCGGAATTAAGAATCGCGTAGCATTTCAAAAAGAAATAGAGCAATATTTCAAAAGTGACAAAAATGCAGCAATTATTATTTTGGATATTAATAACTTAAAAAGAATTAATGATGAATATGGACATAAAGTTGGCGATGAAGCAATTTTCCATACTGCAAAAATCATAAGTGAGAGCTTTATGGGTTTTGGCAAAGTATTTAGAATTGGTGGAGATGAATTCTGTGTTATTTGCGAAGAAACTCCAATTCAATTAATGGAAAGCGCACTATCTGATTTAGATGAATTAATAACTAAGAACAATGAAGAACGCAATATTAAAATTATACTTGCCTATGGATATGCTTTTTATAATGAAAATGAAAGTGAAAGTATATATTCTGCATTTGAACAAGCTGATATAGCTATGTATGAACACAAAGCGACATTAAAGAGAGAATCTTTATGTTTTCCAGTTGCTGAGAACGGAAAAACGCTATTGAATGATACGGTAAAAGCAGAACTATAATATATAAGTAACACAGGGGGAAAATATGCGTTGTTTAGTTGATGGAATTACCCACCGCGGCGAAGGCGTAGCCCGCATAAACGGTAAAGCTGCCTTTATACCTTTTGCCATTCCCGGTGAGGAAATTGATATAGAAATAACTTTGGACCGTTCCCGTTTTTCGCGGGGGAAGATAACAAACATTATTGCACCCTCCCTAGATAGAGTGGACCCGCCTTGTCAACATTACTACCGATGCGGAGGCTGTGCTTATCAGCATGTAAATTATGAAAGGCAATTAAAGTTGAAAAAGCAAGTAGTTGCTGACGCGCTTCATAGGATAGGACAGCAAAAAATCGCGGTGCAGGATGTAATTGGCATGGATAATCCCTGGTACTATCGCAATAAAGTTACCTGGCAGACAGGGGAGACGAAAGGAGAGAAAAGGCTAGGCTATTACCAGCTTGACAGTCACATACATTTACCTATTAGTGATTGTTTGTTGCTATCACCGGAAATCAAGAAATTCAGTCAGTTTCTAGACTGTTATCTGGGGGTCACCGGAATAAATAAAGGCCAACAGGTAGTGATTCGCCAGGATTCAGATCATGGCAAATTATTTCTTATCGTCGAAGGGCCGGTTGATAGAGAAGGACTGGAGAGTCTGGTTAAAGGTTATCCGGGACTCGAATCTCTTTTTATATATGAGAATAATAAACTAGAGCATATCTTTGGCAGTGACCGACTTAATTTTAATATAGATGATCACCCTTATCAGGTATCACCTTTGGCATTCTTTCAAGTGAATAACCAGCAGACCAGGCGCCTTTATGATGAAGTGAAAAAAGCTGCCGGCATTGAAGGAAAAAAACAAATACTCGATGCCTATTGCGGTACAGGAAGTATTGCCATATATTTAGCTGATCAGCATGATTCAGTAACCGGGGTAGATGAATTTGCTCCCAGCATTAAAGATGCCCAAAATAATGCCCGGCTTAATGACCAAACCAACTGTGAATTTTTTGCCGGTGCCTGCGAAAAAATCATTCCTGGACTTAAACAAGATTTTGACACCGTAATTCTGGATCCGCCCCGCGCTGGATGCCATAGAGATTTACTGCAGGTGTTAGATGATAAGAAAGTCGCGCAAATAATATATGTTTCCTGCAATCCTGCCACACTCGCCAGAGATATAAAAATCCTCTGCGAATCCTCATACAATGTAGAATCGGTGCAACCGATAGACATGTTCCCCTGGACCAGCCACGTGGAGTGTGTTGTCTTGATGTCTAGGGTTGAGGAATAAGAAGCACTCGAAACAATGATATATAAAGGGTTTCCCTACATTGGGATTTTATTTAGGCCTTGTTGCCGGAATGTCAATGTAGGGAAACCCTTGTTTTTATTGTTAAAAGGAACATAGCAATCGTTTGAAAGTGTGATAGGGTTGAGTTGATAGGCTAGATAAAATAATAGGGGTGTGGAGATAGGATAGATGTAAAATAGCTTATCAATTAATCTATTTTATGCTCATATGTTTTACATGCGCTTGCAATTATATCATTAGCAAAGACTAGTTCAAATGGGTTTTTATCATAAATATTTCCGAAAATGTTAAAGTCCCCACGAAAACCTAAATCCATCCCACCACAGCCACTAAACAATGAAATTACTTTGAATATTTTATCTTGTTTCAATTTTTGATGAACATCAATAAGTTCTATATTTCTTTTCATATCCAGCTCTTCAAGTTGGTCTAATTTAAACATACTAATTTGATTCAATGTATTATAATCCCCTTTACTATAAATTCTTTAATTGTCAATCCAATGTTATTATACTCGAATATAAAACTGTCTCTTCGATGACCCATGTTACCATAGGTAGAGGAATTTTTAAACGAATGTTTTTACTATTTCCTTACTAAGTTAAGGACCTTAAATGATTAGCTAATCATTTAGTTGCATTTAAATAATTACTCTGTTATTGTCCTATCTTTAATGTGGTAATCAATGTTTTTTTCTTTACAGTACCCAACGGATGTAGCAGAGCGTGAAGCTTTCTTAAAAAACTTAGTGATCTTCATT
>CAZLVY010000036.1:0-3135 GCA_964563125.1 uncultured Syntrophomonas sp.
AAAATAATCTGTTCTTTTAAATCTTCAATGCGTCGGTAAATTTCTGACCACCCCCAGCAGTATTCGATTACGAAACATCTGTTCTTATTATAACATAAGAATGCCATTTGAACGGGCTTTATGCATCAAAAGAGCCATTTTAACTTTCGACAAGCTTTAAGATTTATTTGTTATTTTCGACCATTTCATACATATATTATTTTTTCTTCCAATATTATTGACTGTTTCGATATATTGTTATATAATTTAGAATATTGTTTCTACTTTCTTTTATGTTCTTTATCTATCTTTATGGTAAGGGGGTGATGGCATGAAGAACAGAGTAAAAGAATTTAGAGAGGTGATGGGACTGACACAGGACGAATTTGCACGGGAATGTCCAATGTCGAGGTCTTATCTCTCACAAATCGAGAACGGTCGACGAAATATCAGCGTCATAACGATGAAGAAAATAGCCAGTCTCCTCAATCGCAAGATCGAGGAGATTTTTTTTGTTCACTATAGTGAACAAATTCACAGTTATTATGGCGCCAGTGAACAGGAGGTGATCAGCTTTGGGAAAGTAGGCCAAGCCGGTAATATTTATCAGCGAAGTTTTGACTTAATGACTTCTTCATTGCTTTGTCAGGAATCCAATAATAATCGGGAGGTGAAATCATGACTCAGGTAATACCGGAAGAACTTGTTGCCGATTTTGGCGGAGGTTTTATTCAGATACCCAATCTATTATACGAAGCTTTGATGGTTGCCAGGCTGAACGCAACCCAGAAGGATATCTGCAGCTACATCATCAGGCTGACTTACGGCTGGAAACAGGAAGAAGCCCCCATTTCTATCAATGAATTTGCGATTGCCTTTAATGTGGACCGCAAATGGATCTTAAGACAGTTAATGGATTTGATCCGTAAAAGGATCATCATCAAAACCTGCTGCCTGGAAGACAATAAATCAGTGTGGAAAATCAACATCAATATATTCGAATGGGATAATAGCATTTTGAATCTAGATCAGCTTAGATCGATGAAGAAAACGAATGCCAGCGAAAACTTTCGTCAGCAAAGCTTGTGGAATGCTTCTTCTGATCCTGATGTAGATATGGATGCTTACAACCAAACATCAGCGGCAGTGGAAAATAATTCACCAGAGGTAGTGGTCAATTCACCACCAGGGGTAGTGGTCAATTCACCACCAGGGGTAGGGGTCAATACACCACTAGGGGTAGGGGTCAATACACCACTAGGGGTAGGGGTCAATACACCACCACCTCAGCCGGCTTTGTCATTAGAGGATTCGCAGTTACAGACGCCCTTAAATAAAGTATTAAATACAAATATAAATACAAATAGAAATAAAAAGAAAAAAAGCACTATTTATAGTGAAAACTCTGTTTCTTATTCTCTGGCAAAATTCCTATTGGATAAAATTCGCATGAATTATCCTGAAAGCAAGGAGCCTGATCTTCAGCAATGGGCTCTTTATGTAGATCGAATGATCAAATATGACAAGAGAGATCCTGAAACGGTGAAGAAAGTAATTATCTTTGCTGAGGAAGATGACTTCTGGCTGCAAAATATATTATGTGCCAAAACCTTGCGTAAGCATTTTGAACGATTGGATGTACAGAGACTAAAACGAGAGAAAGATAGAGCGCGTTATAAAAAGGAGGTTGCTGATAAAGATGAGTATGATTTCTTCTTCCAAAGAAAAAATTGATCATATTTGGGGTACTTATAACATACCTGCCCGATATACTGTGGCCAGGTTCGATAATTATTATCCTGCCTGTCCTGAACAAAAAGCAGCCCGGCAGATTTGTATTGATTATGCCGGCAATACGAAAACCATCTTCAGGAAAGGCAAAGGTTTGTTTCTGCAAGGCCCGGTGGGCACCGGTAAAACCCACCTGTCGGTAGCTACTTTAAGGGCAGTGGTGGAAGCCAATATCGATGAATTTGGCTGCCAGAGCAGCGATCTCCCCATTTATGGGGTAAAGGAGTACCAGGGTTATACCTGTACCATGATTCCGGTGGTGGAATTTCTGGGTATCCAGCGCCAGTCCATCTCAGCCAAAAATCTGAAGAAGATTGCCGACCACCTGCTGCACCAGGCGAAAAGTTCCGAGATCATTATCCTTGATGATATTGGCGCTGAAAAGCCCAGCGTTTGGGGAGAAGAACAGCTTTTCTCCCTCATAGATCTGCGCTATCGTATGCAGCGGGCTACGCTCTTTACCAGCAACTGCACCTTAAAAGAACTGGAGGCAGCACTGGGCGAGCGCATCGTTTCCCGGATCTTTGAGATGACCGAAGGAGTAAAAGTAGAAGGCGAAGACTACAGGAAAGGAGGACTTAATTAAATTGGTCTTATAAAATAATCTGTCGGATTATTTACTTGTTTACATAACCGAGCTCATAGTATAAGGGAAAATCAGTAAATAATGGGGGTGTTTTAGTGAAAAACAAAAAGAATAAAAAAAATAAAGCGAATAGAAAGAAAAAGGATAATATCTACAATATAGAAGCAGGAAGAATTCTATCGGAATTTAAAACCATGCATGCAAACGGTATTTTGAATTACAAGAAATTAGAGAACGGTGATTTGGCGGTACAATTAAATTTTCAGGTATTATTGGATTTTCTTGATACAATAGGCGATATTCCTTTATCGGTGCCATATTATGCAAATCTGAAACGTATATCCCAACACGATAACGAAATTAATTTTGAGCAGTCTTTAAGTATCATATTAGCTATGTCGGTTATAGAGTTTAATAAAAATGGCAGAAGAATTGATTTAATCGGTGGCCAAACAACAGCTGATGAGGAAGAAATATCTATGTATGCTGAAAGTATTTATGAGTATTATGATCTGCATAATCCTATAAAGGATTCTAACAAGCCTTATTATTGGTTTAAAATCAGACAGGATATACTGGAGTATTTTAAGGAAATGCGAGATAGTCAAAAACCCGAGGATTTCGCCAGTTACTATTTGAAATAAACTTTCCATAAGCAAATTAAATAAATATAAATAAAGTCCGATATTATGTGAAGGACTATTTATTACTCATTATCAAAATTACTCCTGATAAAATTCGGTAGTGTTAATTAATTACACAAAAATATTTTTATAAAC
>CAZLVY010000036.1:3235-22529 GCA_964563125.1 uncultured Syntrophomonas sp.
ACTCCTGATAAAATTCGGTAGTGTTAATTAATTACACAAAAATATTTTTATAAACCGGTCAGAAATGAATGAAATGATTCTTATTTGTAAGAGAATTACCGAAGAAATAGTGAAATTTCACTAACAAAATTATAATAAATACTTTGTAACTATAACAATTTTGCAGGAATTCTATACCAATATCTTGAAGTATCTGATAATTATGAAACAAATTTCTTATTCTCTTGTAGAAGGACATGCCATAAAACAGATATTTTAATAAAATATAGATTTTTGCTGTTTGTTAAAAACAATATAATTTAACCATTATTTAGGGGTAATTAATTCAAATTTTTTCCTGTATGCGGCTTAAAAATGCTATCCTTATTTTAACTAAGCAGTTATAAAAGGGAGGGTCTTATGAAAAGAACGCCGGATTTTTTCAGGGGTTGTCTGGTGGGGGGAGCAATCGGTGACGCATTAGGCTGGCCTGTAGAATTTACCAGCTATGATAAAATAGTCAACCGCTTTGGTAAGGGCGGTATTCAGGACTTGCAAATAGCATCATCTGGTAAGGCTGAAATAACTGATGATACGCAAATGACGCTTTTTACTGCGGAAGGAATTTTGCGGGCTGAAGCCAGGTATATAAGCAAAGGACTAAGTCATCCCCCGTCAGTGGTTTTTCATGCTTATCAACGCTGGCTCTATACCCAGGGATACCCGAAGGTTGAAGATTACGACTGGGTCTATGACGGTTGGCTGCTTAGCGTTGAAGGTCTTCATGCCGTAAGAGCTCCGGGGAAAACCTGTTTATCAGCGCTGTCCAGAAGGAGACAGGGGACTATGGAAACCCCTGCTAACGGCAGTAAAGGCTGCGGTGGAATTATGCGGACAGCTCCGGCCGGTCTGTTTTACGGTAAAGAAAATGCTTTCAAAATGGCAGCTGACTTTGCTGCACTTACTCACGGACATCCGTCCGGTTATTTGTCAGCCGGAGCGCTGGCATTTATAATCGCTTCGGTTATAGAAGGTCAGGATATCGAAACCGCGGTCAGGGAATCCTTGATAAAGCTTAAGGGATATAAGCATAATGAAGAATGTACGCAAAAATTAACCCAGGCTCTGGCCCTGTCAGGTTCTAATCTGACTGATTTCCATGCCATTACTGAACTCGGTGAAGGCTGGGTAGGTGAAGAGGCTTTGGGGATTTCAGCCTATTGTGCCTTGAAATATCAGGATAATTTTAAGCAGGCCTTAATAGCGGCTGTTAATCATAACGGCGACAGTGACAGCACCGGTGCCATCACTGGAAATATCCTCGGTGCTTATTTAGGTTTGCAGCATATTCCTGCCGACTGGATAGAGCAGCTTGAATTGAGTGAGGTTGTAATACAGGTAGCTGATGATTTGCTTAACAAGTATGAGGACAGCCCGGAGTGGTCAGAGCGCTATCCCGGATATTAGGCATAAGTTTTCAGGCCCCGGTACTATTTTCTTTGCCTTATTCTGCCTCATATATTTGCAAAATATTCTATCCCTGCTTTCTTAAGCGTTGTTTTCCTCACTGATTCGAAAAATCACCCTGAAAACGGTACCTGCCGAACTGGTCTCAAACTTCATTCTGGCATTATTTTTGTAAGCAATGTTATAACATGTAGCTACTCCCAGGCCGGTACCGTGATTCTTGGTAGTGAAAAAAGGTATACCAATTTTATCTATAACTTCCGGACTTATCCCGCTGCCCTGATCTGTTACTGCCAGGATAACCTTATTGCTTTCCTGATAAGTCTTAATAGTTATCAATCCTCCTGCGGGCATAGCTTCAATACCATTTTGCACCAGGTTAAGAATCAGCTGCCGCATTTCGTCTTCATTAAGCATTAAGTCGGGGATTTCCTCCAGCTCCAGTTGAATATATGCATCGTGTTTTATAGCATCAGCTTCCAGCAAAGGCAAAAATTTTCTGATAAGGTCGTTTAAGTTTTGGCATTTCAAATTAACCGGCTTATTTTTAGACAGGGAAAGAAACTCTGTAATGATTATATTAGCCCGGTCCAGTTCTTCTATCATTAAGTCTATATGCTGCCGGTCTGAGGCGTACCTTTCCTTTTCCTGAAAGAGCTGCAGGAATCCTTTGACAGTAGTGAGAGGATTTCTGATCTCATGAGCAATACCTGCGGCAGTTACTCCTATGAGCTTTAAACGGTCCAGATGTGCTATTTTATCTTCATAGCGTTTAATATCAGTAACATCATTGGACACCACCAGTATAGCTTCTTTTCCCTGCCAGGTAATCCTGGCCGTTGAGAATAACACAACTCTGTTTTCACCGGAAATAGTCTTCATGCTGGCTGCAAAATTTCTAACAGTTTGTTCTGACTTTATTCTTGCGTAAAATTTCTGCCGTTCACTTACATCTTCCCATAATGTCTCGTCAGTTGCTCCAGGTTCCAGCCTTTTTAACTCATGCTTTTGTTTTAATGCTTTATTGGTTTTCAGAAATCTTTCATCTTCGACTGCCAAAATAGCCATCGGTAAAGGGTTAGTGTCAAATGCCTTTTGAAATTGTTCATTGGAAAGTCTTAATTGATGTTCGATTTGCTTGCGTTGGCTGATATCATTCATAAATACGGCCAGACCGTTTGGGGAAGGATAAACACGAGATTCTACCCATATAGCGTAGTTTTTACTTTTAACTTCTATAAAAACAGGTCTGTTTTCCTGCATAGCCTGGTGCAGCTGATGATAGAACTCTGTTTCAACCGACTCAGGAGAAACTTGCCAAATATTTTTTCCCAGAACCTCATGACGGTTTTTCAGAAAGACTTCCTCTGCCTTTCTATTGTAATAAGTCACTAGCCATTGCTTGTCCACCATGAAAAATATCTCGTTCATACTATCCATGACCTGGATTAATGTCTGATTGGCTTCCTCCCGTTCCCGGGTTTTTTCCGCTGCCAGATTCTCAAGCTGCTGATTGTTATTTGCTATATGTTTGCATTCACTGTTTTCGGTTACTTGGCTCTTGATTACACTTTTCTTATTATTCATAATGCTCATCCTTTCTTTATGGTTTGCATTAAAAATATAAGTGCTTTTAAGATGCAATTAATATTTCAATTATAATTTTTTTAAATGTTTCTACATATTTATTCTTTTTCCTTCAATTAACAAAAAAGGATATGTCGATGCACTTATTAGCCCGGATTGCATTTTTTATAAAGTCTCACCATTAAATGCTGCATCTACGCCAGCACTGCCAGTAGTTAATAACTTTACATATTCATAAATACTCGGTATGCTATCTACACACAAAATAAAGGATGGCATTAATAAAAGATGAAACTAAAATATATTAAGTTACCGATATTTATTCTTACATTGGCTATTATTCTGGCGGTCTATGGACTGTCTTATTATCCTCATCTGGTGGAACAATATTATTCCACAGGTTTTTATCCTAGCCTGGCCAGTGCCGTAAGTCTCATCTCTGCTTATATTCCCTTTTCATTTGCTGAATTTCTATTCATTGAAGTACTGGTTATCGTGCTTTATATGCTGGTCAGCAGGCTCTTTGCCTGGAAACGAACCGGCCGCGCCCCGGCATTGAAGCAGTTTATAATTAAACTCCTGCTGGTAGTCAGTGTGGTATATTGCCTTTTTATGGTTATGTGGGGTATTAATTACCACCGCCAGTCTTTTGCTGTGATAGCAGACCTGGATACCTCTGCTGCTGCAGTGGAAGAACTTACGGATTTATGCGAAAACCTGGCTGACCGGGCCGGTACACTCAGAGGCCATATAGAAGAAGATGAAGCTGGGGTAATGATAATTAGCGGAGCCTGGGATATATTCCAGCGGGCTTCTAAAGGATATAATCAAGCCGCAGGACTGTATCCGGAGCTGGGCGGAAACTTCGGCATCCCTAAGGGAGTCGGATTCTCCGAAGTAATGGCCTGGACCGGTGTGTGGGGAATATACAGCCCCTTTACAGCGGAAGCCAATGTGAATACCATCCTTCCCCATGTGGCACTGCCTTATACCACCTGCCATGAAATGGCACATCAAAGGGGCTTTGCCCGTGAAGATGAGGCTAATTACATTGCCTGGCTGACATGCTCCCTGCACCCGGATGCTGACTTTCAGTACTCAGGCACGGTTATGGCCCTGAAGAGTTCCCTGCAGGCTCTGGCTGCTCATGACCTTGAAAGGGCACAGCTGATTGCAGATAATCTGGATCAAGGTGTAAAGCGTGATTTAATCGATATGCAGCAATTTTCCCTCCGTTATAATGGGCGTTTAGCCCGGGTAACTTCCAAAGTAAATGATACCTACCTGAAAGCTAATTCCCAGTCAGAAGGCATTTATAGTTATGGCCGTATGGTAGATCTATTAATCGCTGAACAGCGGCAAAAGCAACTCGACAGTAATCAATGAACACTACGACGATAAATAGTATATGTTATACTCTCTTATTTCTTCACAATTTAATTGAAATTATGACAATGTTTAAGCAGGTAATTCCCCATCGGACCACTTATCTTCCTGCTATTTTATTTGAACAAGCGTGAGAACTTTTTGGGTACTTCGGTTTCAAAACGCATCTCTTCATTAGTTACCGGATGGCGAAAAGCCAAAACGTTGGCATGTAAAGCCAATCTCCCGATGGGATTGGTAGTTGCTCCGTATTTTTTATCACCTATTATACTGTGGCCTATATCTTTCATATGCACACGTATCTGATTTTTGCGGCCGGTTTCCAGATGCATTTCCAGCAGGGAGTACCTGGCATTATCCATCAGTACTTTATAATGGGTTATGGCTTCCAGTCCCTCACCGGGTTTGGCAGCTGAATACATCAGTTTGGTTTTGGTCTCTAACAGCCAGGACTTTATGGTGCCTTCTTTTTGTCCCACCCGGCCTTCAACTACTGCAATATAGGCCCGCTCCACCATCAGCTCTTTCCAATTATCCTGGAATAGTTTTTTCACTTCTTCATTTTTGGCAAACAGCATGACCCCGGAAGTATCTCTGTCCAGCCGGTGCACAATAAATATGCGGTGTTCGGGATTGCTGATACGCACATAATCGGTCAGCTGGTGATAGGCGGTATAGACTTTTTCCACATCAGTAGCTATGGTCAAAAGTCCGGCCGGCTTATCAATAACTATGATTTCCGCATCTTCATAAATAATATTTATACTTTTATGTGCCTCTTTATCTCTTACCAGTGCCCAGTTAACCACAACTTCCTGCCCCGCCTCCAGCAGATGATTATACTGGGTAACAACTTTACCATCCACCATTACCTGCCGGTGGGTCAGTAAGGATTTAATATTATTTCGGGCCTGGCCTGGCAGTGCTTCTATTAAAAATGTCATTAATTCTGCCGGCTGTTCTGCCTGCAGCCGCGTCTCCCTCTCACCACCTTTTGCTTTACCCGTTTTTTTATTGCTATAGCTCGTCATATTAACCTCCTGGTCTAAACTCTATATTTATTAGGGTGTTTTTTAGCATCTTGTTCCATTCTTTTCTCATGTTGCAGGAATTTTAGCCGCTTGTCAAATTAGCTGGTAACTTGTTGGCTGATCAGACCTTTCCGGCCCTAAATGCTCTCCGCCATCCCAACCGCTCCTTGACTGATTATTACAGTATGGTACAATATCGAAGTTGCATGTTACTTATTATAGAAAGAACGGAATGGTATATAAATGATAACAACCACTGGATTAACTCTGCGCTATGGAGTGCGCCCCTTATTTGAAGACGTGAATATTAAATTTACCCCCGGCAACTGTTATGGCCTGATCGGTGCTAACGGCGCGGGTAAATCGACATTCTTAAAAATACTTTCGGAAGAAATTGACTCAACTTCCGGCTCGGTCCTAATTCCCAATGGTTTGCGCCTCTCGGTACTTAAACAGGATCATTCCGAATTCGATGAATTCGAAGTCATGCAAACCGTGCTGAAGGGTCATGCCCGTCTGTACGAAATTATGGAACAAAAAGAAATCCTTTATGCCAAGCCGGACTTTTCCGAAGCCGACGGGCTGCTGGTGGCAGAATTGGAAGGCGAATTTTCCGAACTAAACGGCTGGGAAGCCGAAGCGGAAGCCGCCATGCTGCTCAATGGTTTAGGCGTAGCGGAGGAACTTCATTATAAAAAAATGCAGGAATTAGACGGCAGCGATAAAGTTAAGGTCCTGATTGCTCAGGCTTTATTCGGTCACCCCGATATCCTGCTGATGGACGAACCTACCAACCATCTGGACATAGCCTCGATTGCATGGCTGGAAGATTTTCTGGCTGATTTGGACAGCACTGTTATTGTGGTATCCCATGATCGTCATTTCTTAAACTGCGTCTGCACGCATATTGCTGATATCGATTACGGTAAAATCAAGCTTTATGCCGGCAATTACGATTTTTGGATGGAATCCAGCCAGCTTGCCCTGCAGCAGGCTAAAGACGCCAACAAAAAGACCGAAGCCAAGATTAAAGAATTACAGGAATTCATTCAGCGCTTCAGCGCCAATGCTTCCAAATCCAAGCAGGCCACTTCCCGTAAACGGCAGCTGGATAAACTGACTGTAGAGGACATTCAACCCTCTTCCCGCCGCTTGCCCTGGATCAACTTCAAAGCAGAGCGGGAGCTGGGCGGCAATGTACTGACAATAGAAAACCTGAACAAAAGTAATAACGGCGAACCCCTTATAACCGATTTTAACCTGTTGGTAAATCCCGGCGATAAAATCGCTCTGGTCGGTCCTTATGAACAGACTAAATCAGCCTTACTGCAAATTTTAGCCGGCGAAATGATTGCTGACAGCGGTGAGGTCTCCTGGGGTCAATCTGCTTCGACGGCCTATTTCCCCAAAGATTACTCGGAATACTTTGATTCCAAACTGAATCTGGTCGACTGGTTACGGCAGTATTCAACCAACCCGGATGAAACTTTTGTGCGGGGATTTCTGGGCCGTATGCTGTTCTCCGGCGAAGATTCACAGAAGCAGGCCAATGTGTTATCAGGAGGAGAACAAGTCCGCTGCATGTTCTCCCGCATGATGCTCTCCGGTGCCAATGTACTGCTATTTGATGAACCAACCAATCATCTGGATCTGGAAGCAATTACCGCCCTTAATAAAGGTTTAATAGGTTTTACCGGTGTCGTGATTCTGATTTCCCGCGACCACCAACTGGTACAGACGGTTGCCAACCGCATCATCGAAATCTCACCGGATGGCACTATTTATGACCGTTTAACCAGTTATGATGAGTATCTGGAAACTAAATAAGGTGGCAGAGCTTTTTACAAATATTGTAAACAATTGTTGGCAGATATAAGCAAAAGTTGGCAGTGTTCTGAATTACAGAATGACTGCCGATTTTATTTCTAAACATTATTAAGTTCTGCTAAACATTTATTTATTTGTGGTTAAGTACCAACAAGATGGGTGCTATAGCCATTTCAATTTTCCCATTTGTGGAACATGCCCGCTAGCAGAAAAATTAAATATGAGACCAGCAAAGTGATGATATAATTAGATTAAATTTTGGTTAAAGCAGGTGTATTCCGGTTTATGGGGATCATTATAAAATTCATCTTCAA
This sequence comes from uncultured Syntrophomonas sp., assembly GCA_964563125.1. Lineage (GTDB taxonomy): Bacteria > Bacillota > Syntrophomonadia > Syntrophomonadales > Syntrophomonadaceae > UBA1368. Next base: position 10,827 of record CAZLVY010000036.1, read on the forward strand.
AAATATTTGGGAGAAAAAACTCCGGACTCTGCTAGTGCTTTTTTCCATCTGCCTTTCTACCGCACTATTGTTTTCTTCCCTGGGCATATCTGATAATGTCGCTCAGGTATATCTCAAGCAGATTCGCGGCCAAATCGGCAGCGCTGAACTCACCATTTATGCCGGCAAAGATTCACCTGCCAGATACTTCAGTCCCAACCGGGCTGAAATATATCGGGAACATCTGGAATATGTCATCGGTACGGCAACTGAGACCGGCCTGTATAAAGTCTCTCCCCGGGATCAGGTCCGGGTTAACCTGCAAGGTTACAAACTGGAAGACCTGCAGAAAATGAATCCCCTTACTTTTCAGGAAGAGTACGGCCTTTACCCTTTTAAAGGCAATAAAATTATAATAGGCCGCATAACTGCCGATGAGTATAAGCTAAAAGCCGGAGATAATCTGGATGTTAAAATAAATAACAACCTTTATCGCTTTACCATTGCCGCCATTGCAGCACCGGAAGGGATTCTGACTCCGGGCACCGACAGCTTCAGCTCTGTAGTACCGCGGGAAACTCTGACCTCTATTATAGGTGAGAAAGGCAAAGTATCTCAGATATTCATCAAAACCCGGGATTCCATCTTTATTGAGCAGGTAAAAGCTGATCTGACTGAACAATATAACCGTTATGAGGTAAGCCAGACCATCACCGACAGTGAATTGAAGCAATATACCGACGTTATACGCATGCCCTTTATGCTGATGCTGATGCTGGTAGTATTGATCAGTATTTTTGTAATTTACACTGCCTTTAAAGTAATTGCCTTTGAACGTATGCCTATTATGGGAACCTTCAGAAGTGTCGGCGCCACCCAAAAAAGAATCAATTTCCTGCTGCTCAGTGAGAGTATCAGTTACGGGGTCATTGGCGGCGTTCTGGGCTGTCTGCTGGGAATTGGCCTCCTTTACGGTATGACCTTTTCCATGGCCAGCAGCCCCTGGGATCTTAATCCCCCTGAGGTGGAGCTGACTTATAATTATTTATATATAGGTATTTCCTTTGCTTCGGCAGTGGTTCTGTCCTTTTTCAGTTCTCTCATCCCGGTCATAAACATAGCAAAAGTCCCCCTGAGGGATATAATACTGAATACTTACACCAAGCATGACAACAAAAAATCCAACCGTGCTTTGCTGGCTTTCATTCTGCTGATATTAACTCTGCTTATTCCTCGCCTGGTACCGGAAAATTTAGCCGGTACTCTGAGTACTGTCGGCATCATCATCGCTACTATAGCTATGATATGGCTGATTCCACGCATTACCGAATATTTCATCCTGCTTTATGAGCAGTTTTTCCCTCGTATTTTTGGCAATGAAGGAATACTGGCCTTAAAAAACATCCATGGCAATAAGGAGATGTTGAATAATATTACCCTGCTCACTATCGGACTGGCCAGCCTTCTGCTTATCAACACCATTAGTTATAGTGTCACTCAGGAAGTGATGTACGCTTATAAGGACTTTAAAACCGATATCATGGCATACATTTCCAATGCTGACCGCAATTCGGAATATGAAATGAGATCTGTAAAAGGAGTGGATTCGATACTGGGTATCTACGAGGAGAGTCAGGTGGAAATAGCCGGCCTGCCCGATAAGATTGGTACTCTGTACGGAATTGACGGCAAGCGGATATCTGACTTTATGGATTTTCGTCTGCAGGGAAATGAAAATAAATTAATGGCAGAATTCTCCACCGGCAGGAATATAATCCCCAGCACCTTTCTAAAAAAGAAACTGGACCTTAAAACAGGTGATTATATTACTTTGAAAACTGAAAAGGGAGAAAAGAACTATAAAATAATAGGCTTTTCCAATACCATAATGAATAATGGCAACACCGCATTAATACCTGATAAATATCTTAAAAGTGACTGGGGCTTAAAATACTATTCCGTATTGTGGATCAATGTATCAGGTGATCCGGAAGTCGTTAACCAGTCCTTGCAGGACAAATTCATGCGCCAGAATATGTTTAGTATTACTATGGATGAAATGGAGACCAACAATGAAAAGGCCAATTCTCAGATGTTTATACTCCTGCAGGGTTTTTCAATGGTGACCATGGTAATAGGAATATTTGGAGTTTTTAATAACTTTGTAGTCAGTCTTTTGACCCGCAAAAGATCTCTGGCGGTTTTTCGTTCTATTGGCATGAGCCAGAAGCAGATGGTTAAAGTGCTGCTGACTGAAGCCCTGGCCGGAGGACTCATTGCCGGATTTACCGGCAGCCTGGTGGGACTGATTTACCTTCTGCAAACCGGGTATATAATGTTTTCACTTAATCTCCCTATTAAGGTGCATTACCCACCCAAATTTTTTATTGCTGCTATAATCGCTGGAGCAGCCATTGCTGTATTTGCAACACTCCTTCCATCCCGGCAGACTGCCAGGCTGGACATCGTCAAAGAACTGAAATATGAATAAAGAAGGAGGGCCTAATTTGGAACCTATCATTCAAGCTATTGACATATATAAGAAGTTCCAGCTGGGAGATCTGGAAATTGAGATTTTAGAAAACATTAATTTATCCATTAATCTGGGCGAATTTGTCAGTTTGATGGGGCCCTCCGGCTCAGGTAAAAGCACTCTGCTGTATCTTTTAGGAGGACTGGACAAGCCCAGTTCCGGAACTATAAAGGTTAAAGGTCAGCAATTATCTGACATGGATGACAAGGAAGCCAGCCGCTTTCGCCGCCAGGAGATGGGCTTTATCTTCCAGTTTTATAACCTGGTCCCTAATCTTAATATAGAAGACAATATTCTGCTGCCGGTACTGCTGGATGGTAAAAGCATCGGCAGATACCGGAGTAAGATGGATGATATTTTAAATACCGTTGGTCTTTTGCACAGGAAGAAACATACTCCCCGCGAGCTTTCCGGCGGTGAACAGCAGCGGGTAGCTATAGCCCGGGCGCTCATGAATGATCCTGACATTATACTGGCCGATGAACCGGTGGGCAACCTGGACAGTAAAACCGGAACCGAGATTATGGAGCTGTTTAAAAGTATAAATACCGAACAGGGAAAAACCATTTTACAGGTAACTCACTCACTGGAGATGGCAGGATACGGCAACCGTATCATTAGACTTAGAGACGGAAAGGTGTGGGAAGAATGAAAAGAAATATGAAATCAATTATGATTTTGCTGTTGATACTTCTGCTGACGGCTGCGGGCTGTAATAAGACTGAAACACCACCAGTGGCAGAACCGGCAGAAACAGACAACCAGGTCGTCGAAGCCTTCGGCACAGTAGAAGTAAAAACCATCTCTGGTCTCACTGTTGATTTCCCGACTGCTGTAAAACAAGTTAATGTCCAGGACGGAGAGCTGTTAACTGCAGGACAGGTGCTTATTGTCCTTGATATGAGCAGCATTAATAACAGTATCAGGCAGCAGGAGTTCGAAGTGCAGAAACTGCAAAATGAACTGCAAACTCAGCAGTTGTTATATGATAAGAGCCAAAAGGATCTGGAACGCAGAAAAGCATTGCTGGATGCCGGTGCTTTGACCCAAACCGAGTATGAAGAATATGAGCTGGCATTAATTCAGATTTCCAGTGATATGAAAAGTCTGGAGATTTCTATTGCCAAAGCAGAAGCTGAAAAGTCCCTAATAAAGAATCAACTTAACAGCAAAAACTATCTGAGCGGCAATAACATCATTTCCCCATTCGAAAAAGTCTGGTGTCTGAAGTTAACTGCTATGAAGGAGACTCTATAAGTACTCCCCGGAGTTTGTTAAGTATTATGGATATGCAGAGCATGTATATTGAAGCTGAAATACCTGAGGAGTTTATCGGAGATATCAAGCTTAATGCGGAAGTAATTATAGTGCCGGTAGCTGATTCCGACAAAAAATATCAGGGCCGGGTAACAAGTATTTATAACCTGGCTAAAAACCGTGACGGCGAGACTATTTCTATTCGTTAAATTATAATTTACAATAGTACGAATTAGAGATATAATCGCAATCATCTAAAACTGCCGGAATTTATCTCGAAATACTCTATCCCGGCAGTTGTATCCTGCTTTTTTCTTACCATTCATTGCTGCAAAACCAATCATCCTCAGCCAACCGGTGATTTAAGTTAATACTGAATAAAGGAGTTTTAAAAAATGCAATTGGAAACCCTTTCTTTTGAAAAACAAGACGGAATTGCGATTCTGACCTTGAACAAATCAGAAACCTTAAATGCTTTGACTTTTAAAATGGGAGACGAATTTACCGAAGTTGTTGACCAGCTTAAATATGACCAGGAAACCAGAGTTTTAATAATTGCTGGCCAGGGCCGTTCATTTTGTTCGGGAGGAGACCTGAAATCAACCTTTGATATGTACAATGATCCCCCGGCTCAGTCTCAGCAAAATGCCTATAATTTTTACAAAAGCTTTCTTTCTATACGAAGCCTGGATATCCCAACTATTGCGGTAATCAAAGGACATACTATCGGTGCCGGTCTTTGTTTGGCTATGGCTTGCGATATGATAATTGCCAGTACTGATACTAAATTATCCATGTCATTTATCAAAGTTGGTATAAATCCTGGCATGGGAGGCACTTACTTATTACCACGTTTGATTGGTACTGCCAAAGCCATGGAAATGTGTCTGCTTGGCGAAGCTATTGACGCTCAAGAAGCGCTGCGAATAGGTTTAATAAATCACGTAGTTGACCCTGCACAACTTATGGATTTCTCTTTAAATCTTGCCGGCCGCATTGCTAATAACCCACCTGTAGCTGCACGCTTAACTAAAAAGGCCATTTATCAGGGATTGAATAAGAATTTGGATGAAGTGCTGACTTTCGAATCATTTGCTCAGGTAACCTGTGCTTCGACCGATGACATGAAGGAAGCTGTGGCTGCTTTCAAAGAAAAAAGGCCCCCCTCTTTTAAAGGAAATTAATAAATTGCCAAACCCGAGCAAGGCCGTTTTGTTCACGAAATATTGATACAGTATTGTATACGATATGGAGATGAACTGCTTTACGCAATTTATTTAATATTGAAATCATAATAAGTGTTGGGATATGGTTCATTTATAAGCGTGTAATGCCACCATTCTTTGTAATAAGCATTAAAACCATGCTTTTGCATTGAATCTTTCAGTATCTTACGATTAGCTGCCTGGTCTGTAGTGATAAGGGTTGTATCATGAGCAGAAATACTGTCCAAAAAGTCATAACTGCTGCCCATATCCAGTTCCTCACCTGTTTCCTTATAAACCAGGGTTAAATCAACTGTACTGCCTCTGCTATGGCTGGATTTTTCAGCAATGTATCCCTTCCAAAACAGATCTTTTTTATCAATGTTCGGATAATACCAGGGCTTCATTTTCGTATCATCTGCATCTTTTGCCCAGTTGATGAAGTGATTGACGGCTTTTTGCGGTCTGTAAGCGTCAAAAACCTTTAAATAATAACCCTGAGATTCAAGCTCTTCACTTACATCCTTCAAGGCTTCTGCAGCTTCACTGGTTAAGATTGCAGCCGGTGCATCATAACCATCAATCCTTGATCCCACAAAGTTGTTTCCGTTGTAGTACCTTATGTCGTATTGTACGGTGGGAATAAGCTGATCTATATAAATAAACCCTTCCGGGACATAAACTTTTTGGGTGCAGCCTGCTAACAGCACAATAATTAATAATTGAATCAGCAATAATGTCTTTGTCTTTATTCTAAATACCTCCTTGCTTATTGATATCTTACCCACATTTTTTGAAATAATATCTTATGATTTTACCGCCTGACACTCATTGAAACGGCTGCTTTTGTTAAGTACTATGTGTAGTTTAGTAAAATCAAAAATCCATCCTCCTTTAAATTATTAAAAGAAGATGGATTATTTATCGGTAACCTGTTGGTCTTAAGCTACAGCTGTATGCTTATTTCATATCCGAAAAACCATTTAGTTCAAGCGGATGATGGTATTTTGGGACACTTTATAAATTACTGTTGCTGCTTCGGATCTGCTGGCAGTCCCCTGAGGATTGAAGGTATTGTCAGGATATCCGCTCATTATATTCTTATTAATGGCTGTCACTATCATGCCTTTTGCCCAGGGAGAAATTTCGTCTTTATCACTAAAGGCCAGATCCCCGGTGGCTGGATTTAGTCTGGCTGCCTTGACCAGAATGGCTGCCATCTGTTCCCGGGTAATTGTATCGTCAGGGCCAAACTGGCGGTCGCTGTATCCGGCAACGATTTTTTTGGCTACCGCAATGGATATTTCATTTTGGGCCCAATGACCTAAGGTGTCGCCGAAAACATAGCTGGATTCTGCCTTCAAGTTAAAAGCTTTGACGATGGCATAAGTAAATTCAGCCCGGGTGATCGGCTGTGCAGGCCGGAAAGTATTGTCGGGGTAACCTTTCATAGCCTCTATTTCAAGCAGGTGCACAATAGATTCTTTGGCCCAATGAATCTCGATATCAGCAAATGATGTCTGCACCGGTTCCGTCACTTCAGGCTCCGGAATTTCCGGTTCCGGCTCAACTACTGGTTTTTGCGGCTTTTCGGCACCTTTTTCAGTAGCTATTTTGGCGAAATAACCGGTTTTTACGGTTTGACCGCTTACGGTCAGCTTTTCTTCATCGATCTTCACGTTATCCAGTTCGATCCACAGTTTCAGATTATCGTCATACCAGTAAATTGATATCACGTATTTTTCCGGGTCGAAGTCCAAACTTTTATAGGGCAGGGTGACAGTGATTGGTTTTAAAAAGTCATTGGGAAAAGTCTTGCTGAATCTATAGATAAAACCAGTCACAAAGCTGCGCTCAGGTGCTTTGATCCTTTCACTGTTGAAGCGTTCGATCTCACCCTTGGTGTAGACACTGGCACCGGCGGGAATATCGAAAACGGTATTATACTTCTCCAGAATACTGCCATTACTGTAAATAGCTTCGCTGTCTGCTGCGGCTGTCTGCAGACCGATGAATAAAGGCATAATTAAAAACAAAGCGACTAAAAATATTTTTCCCCATGAACGCATTTGCTATTTCCCCCTTAAGATTTTCTGTTTCTCCAGCTATTCTCCTTAATCAGGACAGTTATTATATTAATTATGAATGTTGCTTCACTAATTATACCAAAAAAAGCAACTACCTTTCAATAACATACTATGCAGCAGCCAAAAAACAAAAGACCCCTTCCTAAAGCGAAGGGGTCTTGCTTCCATATGTTAAGCACACTGGGGGTTTTGGCCCCTCGCTGATGTATGAAGATATAATTTTTCTAGCCTGCGTTTTCTTTTAGAGCTGGCTTAAAATTTTTAATCTGCTGAGGAAGAGAATGCCTTGTCTATTGAGCCTTTTTCCAGATCAGATACCCGGTAAAGGTCTTTCCCCTCAGTGTAGCAGGAAGTGTAGCCAGAACCAGGTTGCCATCCTCGAAAGATGGAAAGCGCACAAAGGTTGTACCAGCCCAATTGGGAATATAACCGATTTCGATCTTATGTAAGATGCGGTCACTTTGGATCTCGTATTGACCGGTATAAGTCATGAATCCCCTGGCTAATCCCATTTTCTCCTCATCAGGGAGCTTCCCGAAGTCCTCGGTAGATAAACGGGGACGGTCAGTCCGAGTAATTACTGCTGACATATACCCGCTCTTGTCATAGATTATAATTCCGTTGGCCTCTTTGCCATACGGATAAAAGCTGGTCCCATCTTCAGCTTTATAGATAAAAGATACCAGTTTCCAACTGCCCAAAATTTGTTCTTGATCCATTGTTTTTCCTCCTAATACGTCTATTGTTACGTGTTTTACTCCATTCAACTGCTGCGTTTACGGAAGTCCTGCCTCTTATCCTAGAGTTATTGCTGAAAATTGTCAAATCCCATTATGCCTGCAGATCAGTGATGATAAATGTTGCAGTACCAAAGGCTGCCATTTTTCCTTCTTCATCAAAGATTTCACCTTGCCCCACGATAATGCTTTTGCCTTTTTTGATGACTTTGCCCTTACCTATAAGTTTGCCTTTGTTGACCGGGCGCAGATAATTGATTTTCATTTCCACCGTGGAAGCTCCTTTTTCAGGGTCCAGTTGCTGATTTAACGCTACCGCAATACAAGTATCCATTAAACCGGCAATCGCCCCGCCGTGAACATTTCCGTAAAACTGCAGCAGCTCTCCGCTGATTTCCATGACTGCCTGAATTTCTCCGTCCGGCCCGGTTTCAGTTGACATATTCATATGCTTCCAGTAAGGACCGCTTTCTAAATTTGCGATGAGAACCACATAATCCACTCCAATAATATTTTTGTTCATTATACCTGAGATGAGGCCTTTTTAGAAACTAAAAACAAACGGATTCCTTTACTGGAGCCATTTACGATACTGGTTTTTATTGTGGTTGTTAGAATATCATTGCTATTTTTTTGGCAATCTTATTTAATAAGACTATCTTATGAAAGAAGGTTGTTATTATGCCAAAAAAACCTTTTCCTACATTAAAAGCCCTCAGTTCAGCCATTGAGAATATAAAACTGCCCTATGATTATAAAAAGACTGCTGCTACATTGGATACGGCCGCAAAAAAGACACAATCTCGTTTAGCCGCTTTTAGAAAATCAAAGGGGCACAAAGATATGTAGCAATTTTAAAATGTTTTTCTCAATTCTTAATCAATCAAACCAATTAACTTCCAGAAAGGGATGGGTATTAAAAAGCCCAAGAGTGAAATGAACATATACGCCAGTGACATCTTTGCTACCTGGCTATGTTTAACCATATCTCCGCCAGTAGCGTAGTAAGAAGTCAGGTATGAGGAATTTTGGTAGTTAACTACCCAGACATTAACAGATGCCAGTATAACAAACCCTGCTATCCAGGGATTTATTCCGGCCTGGGCAGCGAATGGAATCAGCAGTGTGGAAAAAATGGTGAGGGTTGCAATCATCGATACAAAAACAAAACGTACCAGGTAAACAGCAATAGTAAGGGCGATGATAAAAAGATATGGATTTGACATTAATGGTATTATAGAAGGTCCAACTGCTTCTCCAATCCATTTATCAATATTAAGATAGGGCAAAACTGAACCTAAATTAATAATTCCGCCAATAAATATAATTGAATCCCAGGGGATTTGCCTGCGAAAATCCTGTCGGTCATAGACGTTAAATCCCAGCAAAACACACAAAGAAATTATGGCAACCAAAGTCGACGATATGCCGTGAATCAGTTCGGTCATCCAGAAGAGCAGCGTAACTAGAAGTACGATTAAGGTTACTTTTTCATTACGGCTCATAGGGCCGAAAGAAGCCAGCTGTTTAGCAAAGAATCCCGGTTCCATTTCTTTATCTTCCGGTCTGTACAGCAATACTAATGCAAAATAACTACCAATCACAAATACTACAGCCCAGGGAATTGAACATAGCAGCCAATGTGTCCAGGTAAATTGCGCCTGAAATTCAGCCGGCAAAAAGCCTCTTATCATATAACACATAAATGAAGCACTTATAAAAATTGGACATGAACTGACGAATCCGGCATACATAGCCGAAAACAACCCGGCTGCTCCAGCGCTTTTACGCTGGTATCCCATGGTATCACTAATTGCCAGGCTAATAGGAGCCATGATGGCAGCTTTTGCAGTTACACTGGGTATTGTCGGGGCAATCCCAATACCCGTTATAAGCAGCCCCAATACCTGTCCTTTATAGGTAGCCGGGAAAAAACGCATTACATAAAGTGTCACTCTTTTTAAGAGACCGGAACCGCTGACTGCAACACCAATTCCTAAGGCACTGAGCAAGAGCCACCAATTGGTATTGGAAAATTGTTCAAAAGCTATATTAAATGGTACAACATCAAATACAACCCAGGCAGAACACATCAGCATAGCCACCACATATTCCGGCAAAACATCGAATATCCAGTTTAAAATAGCCCAGGTAATTATGCCAAGCCCCCACATGGATTGAAGCGAAAGACTATCAGGTGGTGACTGCACAGCTACCATCAGTCCGCCGCCTATACCCAGCACACTTCCGATAATCTTCCTCCAGGCATTCCTGTTTAATGTCGACAGCTTAACTCCCCCCAAAGCTTAATAGTGTCAACCGGTAACAATACGTCCCCTTAAATCAATATTAGGCTTCTAAAATGTTTAAAGCTTGTGGTATACATTCTACTGTTTTTTCATACACAAGCGTTAATGGTCTATGCTTCCAGTCTATAGATGTTATGCCCTCATTATTATAGTTTACTGTCACCACAGTTTTATTGTTGGTTAATTTTCTAAGCATTACTGTAACACACTTGTAATAGTCCTCTAATTCTGCATAGTTATACGCAGGGTAAAAACAATAACTGTCCTTTCCTTGCTTCTCATATTTTGTCCTTACAAATATTGATTTGAGTAATGCCTCAATTTCTTTTTTGGTATCATCCAGGTTCTTTTCTACAGTATATTTTTTCAATTTTATTACCTCCTGCTGAATTCTATAAATTTCTAAAATTTGCCCTTAACTTCTTCATGCTGACTTATTAAGATTATGCCTTTAATTCGATTAAATAAAGCATTTATAAACTATTTTCTGTTATCAAGTCTATGATTACTGAACTAACCGCCTGAGGATCAAACCAATGTATATAATGCTGATAATCCTCAATAATAAACTGTTCACTGTCGGTTTCCTTCGGGTCCGCTGCATCACAAAATCACTGTCTTTATGAATTGATTTCTTTATTTGATATTATATATCCTGCTGTAAATTGGTAACTCAGGGCATTTTTAAAAAGCCAGTATAACAATAATATATAAACAACTGGAAGCTGATTTTATGCCGAGATGTTTAGGACTCTATCCTGGCGGATGAAGTTTAAAACTTTTATTATCGAAGGAGCCATTGTTCTTTTAAGAAACTGATTAAGCGGTCAGATTTGAAACTGATTATCGGCAAATCCGCAAATCAAATGGATAGAAACAAACAAGCCATCACAACGTAATTTTCGTGATGGCTTAAATCATTTAAAAAGCCTGGGTCTTATTTTATTCCCGGGCTCTTATTATCTACTAGTTTTTACTCTTTACTCTTGACATGTTTTATCATTCTTTCTATGTCTTCATTAGTATTAACAGGATAAAGATGAGTATCAGGAAATTGATCTTTAAATACTCTAAACACTTCGTCGGCGAATGGTTGTCCGATAATCTTTATGCCTGCGAAATCTAATATCACCTCTTTAAATTGCTCAAATCTTTTTATTAATCTCTTAGCTTGTGATCTGGAGACCAAAGATTCACTTTCATATTGTAATAGCTTTAATGGAACAGTGGTTCTTTGAAATCCATAATCTTCTGAATCGATCCCCGGAGTAAATCGATTAAATACTTCTTTCATAGTCCTTGTAGAATTCCTTTCAATTCTCATTGTTACACACGTTCCTTTAGGAAGAGTATTATTTGTGTTAAAATCGGGAAACAACCAATCATCATTATCATGTCCCCTAAATAACTTCATTATTCTTATCATCCAGCTTGAAGCTCGCTTCTAGAAACATGTCGAAAAGATGACTCCGCCTGAAATAGATGGTTGCAGTGAAGCATGAACTATTAAATTGGCTTTATACGCTCGAATTTACTGATTTACACTAATACATCACGGTGTGACAGGTGTTAAATAAATTGTAAGCTTATGGCAAT
>CAZLVY010000037.1:0-22315 GCA_964563125.1 uncultured Syntrophomonas sp.
CTGCTTAAACTATATGGGGCTGTGTCCGAAACTAAAGTTTCAGCACAGCCCCTTTTACTATTTTCAGCCTTTTCTATTCGATTCTATTAGTTCTCCGCCAAATCTTCATTTCATTGGCGGCTTTAATTAAATCATCTCTAAATTGAGGGTGTGCCAGACCTATCAAAGCTTCTGCCCGTTCATAAGTTGATTTACCTTTAAACTGGGCTATTCCATATTCTGTAGCTATATACTGTACCAAAGAACGAGGTAAGGATACTATGGTTCCCGGAATCAATGTTGGGGTAATTCTGGAGTGTAATTTACCTTCTTTATCAGTATAAGTTGAATCTAAGCAGATAAAGCCTTTCCCGCCATGGGAATTAAATGCCCCCATGACAAAATCTAATTGACCGCCGGTTCCCGAAACATGTCTGGTTCCAATGCTCTCAGATGACACCTGGGTAAACAAGTCTACTGATAGAGCATTATTTATAGCAATAACTTTATCATTTAAGGCAATAACTCGGGGATCATTAGTGTAGTTAACCGGATAAATGGCACAAACCGGATTATTATCTAAAAAGTCGTACAATCTTTGCGTTCCGAGAGCAAAAGTATAGACCATCTTATTTTTATCGATAGTTTTTTTAGCTCCGGTAATTAAACCTTTTTCATAAAGATCAACACAGGAATCCATCATCATTTCACTGTGTATGCCCAGGTCTTTTAAGTCACTTTCAGCTATCAAGGCTCCGACTGCATTAGGGAGTCCGCCGATTCCTAACTGCAAACAAGCACCATCTTCTATCTCATTTATTAATAAATCAGCTATCTTCTTTTCGGTCTCTGTTGGAACAGCGGGAGGAAGCTGCCGTAAAGGTATATTATTTCCCTCTACCACATAATCAATCTGTGTTATATGAACTGATTCCTGGTTGCCTCCCAAACAGGTAGGTACGGTGCTATTGACTTCAACAATTTTAATTTTTGTTTTTTCCATAGCAGCCGGAGTAACTGAGTTGGAAGGTCCTAAATTAAAGTAACCCCTGGAATCCATAGCTCCCACACTAAAAAAGCCTATATCGAGATCGAAATATTTTTTTATTATTCTTGAACCCTGATGATAAGTATTGGGAATATAGTTACATAAATTCAGATCATGTAGTTTTCGTGAAACTAAGCCGAAATGCAAATCGTTCAATACAAAATGTTCTCTTTTCATATCAGCTAATACTACTTGAGGCGGAGAAGTATAGCAAACTCCGGCAATCTCAACATCACGCAGTTCTTCTACTCTTTTGGCCAATGCCGCATCGAGCATATGCGGAAACATGGTAAATTCTCCATAAACGACTTTATCCCCTGATTTAACCATTGCCGCTGCCTCTTCGGCAGTTATCTTCTTTTGTTCGTACTGCCATTTGATTATGTCTGACATATTATCGCTCCTCGTGTAAAATATTATCTTAAATTTTGTCTGCTATGTTACTATTACTCATTATATAATTTGTTATGTTTTTCACAATACAAAATCTCATTGTTTAACAGCTAAATTTCTCTTATTAAAAATTTCTAATAATTTCTACTGTATAAATCAATTTGATTAATAACATCCTAATAAATAAGACTTTTAATTAAACGAATTAAACAAGTGCCTTTACTTAGTTACTCTTGACAATATTTCAATAGTTAGAGAATATAAGTAGAGCAATAATTATTTTTTAAAAAAGAGGGATTATAAATGCAAGATTTCACTACATTTATTTGCTATTCGCTTAAGGCGACCATGAAAAAGGTAGAAAAGCATATAGCTCAGGAGCTTGAGAAATTCGGCGTTAGCATGGCACAATCTTTTGTACTTTTTTCACTTTTAGAAAATGATGGATCTACGCTTTCGGAAATTGGGACTTTGGCGCATATTGAAAATTCATCATTAACAACTATGGTTGATAAGCTGGAAAAGGAAGGTTTGGTAGAAAGGAACCTCTTCCCACAGGATCGCCGTGTTATCCGACTATTTCTTACAGATGCCGGTCGTAAACTTGCTGTAGAAGTTTTGTCCAGTGGTGCTGCATTTAACCAGCAGTTGTGCGAAAACTTAGGTGGTTTACAGCCGGATATGATAGAAGGTTTAAAAATCGTCGCTAATACTATTGACGAAATAAATAAAGTTTAATTAGCGGTCTCGTTTTTGCCAACTTATGAAATATGATAATGGCAGCTGTAAAAATTTTTTTTATCAGCTGCCAGATTTATTTGAGGCTGTATATAGCGGCAAAAGCTTTTGAGAGATTTCTTTAAAAATTGGTGCTGCTTCACCGGCACCAGACTCTCCTTCTTCTACCAGGACAACAATTGCCCAGCGGGGTTTTTGTGCGGGCAGATACCCTCCAAACCAGGCATTCAAAACTTCATTCTCTTCTTTAATGATTCCCGTTTGACTGGTAGCAGTTTTGCCGGCTACCATAACTTCGGTTAAGGCAGCGCTTTTTCCGGTACCATCATTTATACACTTTTCCATCAGTTTTCGGACTGTTCGGGCTACTTCCGCATCTAAAACTCTTTCCCCTTTTCCCGCTGTATAATCCTGGCGTTTACCATCACGATTAACGTAATACCTCACTAGTGAAGGAGGTTTATACCAGCCATCATCTGCAATGGTAGCAATTAATGACGTTATCTGCAGCGGGGTCAACATTACTCCTTGCTGCCCAATACTGGCATTGCCCATGGCTGCTTTACCAGGATTTACTTTTATGAAACTATTCCCCTGGTGACTGGCATACCCGATAATAGTCTCATCTATTATTTTCAACTTATTGGCATATTCTAATAAATCATCTCTGCCCAGCCTTAATCCAGTTTCGATAAATGCCGAATTACAGGAATTGGCAAAAGCTTCCGCAAAGTTTAAGCTGCCATGTCCTTCCTCTTTCCAACAGTTGATAGATACCTCATCATTAATAACCATCGTACCGCTGCAGAAAAACTGATCATCAAGTGTAACCTTCTTTTCTGCCAGAGCAGCGGCGGCTACCAATATTTTAAAAAGCGACCCGGGGTGATAACTGTTTAAGGCACGGTTAATAAGGGGACTGTCTTCTCTGCTTTGCAGGAGAACTTTATCTATTTCATATTGATTGAAGGTCGGACGGCTTACCATAGCTAATATTTCGCGGCTGACGATATCCATAACTACTACTGCTTTTTTGGTCATGCAGGAATTTACAGCATCTTCGGCTATTTTTTGGATGCGGCGGTCAACCGTTAAAACCACTGTTCCCTGCTCACTTTCCTGTTGCTGGCGAATTTTAAACATTAAACCCTGGATGGCCATTCCCCGTGCATCTAAAACTGTAACCAGCTCCTGCTCGAAATGGTCTTTTTGTAAAATATCATCAAATATTTTTTCCAACCCTGCCTGCCCCTGAAAATTTTCCTTGCTTACATAACCTAATATATGAGCGGCGAATCCTTCATTAGTATAACGTTTACTGATTGGGGCTACGACAATTCCTGTTTGTCCGGAAAGATTTATCCTGGCTATCTGCCCGGCAGTTAAATCGAGCGCTATTCTAACAAAAGGATTACCGGTTTTCTTACCCTCCTCCAGCATTACCAGCAACTGCTGACTACTGACATTACCCAGAGCACCAGCTAAAGATGCTGCGACTCTTTGCATATTTTGCGGTTGTGATGTTTCACGGGTAAATAAAAAATATACGGCATGGGAGTTCTGATAACTGGTAAGGGGGATAAGATTACGGTCCAATATTTCACCGCGGGGATATTCTTTAAGTTCCACTTGTTTGGAGCGCATAGCAACTGCCTGTTTAGCCAGTTGTTGCCCTTTAAATATCTGGTGGTAGCCTAATGCAGCAGCTAATACTATAAATAAGGCCAGAAAACTGAACATAAGCAAAATAATTCTTCTACGTACTTGCACAATAAACCCCCCGATCGTCTTTTGATAGGATTTACGAATCGGGGGGTCTTTATTCTTTTAAGCTATTATTTCCAGCGGAAAAGGGAGATTATCTAATATTATTGTTAATTCCTGTACTGTATCAGCAGTTCCCCTAATAATAACTAAGCCGTTTTGACTGTCTACAGTAGAAACAATACCTATATGGTCATAAGCTTCTATTATTTTGGTCAGCAAATCTATGTTTTCTGGAGCTACTTTCCCCTTAATATCTGCTTTAATTGGCGTTTCCCTTCCTTCTTAGTATTGAATATAACGGGATTTCTTGCTTAAGCGGTATTAATACTTTTTGCAGCGGGTGACGGGCTCTGTCTATTTCATTCAATTCACAATCATAGAGGTGCTCAAGTTTGATTTCAACGGTATTACCGTCAGGTAGTAATAATTCCAACGGCTCGCCTGGTCCGAAATTAGCTCGCTGCTCGATTTCTGCCATATGGCAGTCTTGTCTGTAGCCTTTTACTATTCCGCAATAATGGTCACGATCCGGCATTTTTTCTCCGTTAATATCCTGAATAAGATCTGAATCTCCCTCAATAAATCCATTAGTAAACGGTCTGGAAGCGCTTTGTGATAATTCTCGCATCCAAATCTTTAATTGCTCTGCCGTAAAGGCCTGACTATTCTTAAGGTAAGTATCGATAGCCTCACGGTAAACCAGGGCCACACTTGCTATGTATAAAGGGCTCTTCATTCTTCCTTCTACCTTGAAGGCATCAACACCAGCTTCTATAAGTTGGGGTAGATATTCCACCAAGCATAAGTCGCGGGAATTCAAAATATAGCTTCCCCGTTCATCTTCATCAATGGGATAATATTCGCCCGGCCTTCTTTCTTCTACCAGAGCATAACGATAACGGCATGGGTGAGCACAGGCACCAAGGTTGGCGCTTCTTCCAGTCATATAGTGGGAAAGAAGACAGCGGCCTGAATAACTTACACACATAGCACCATGTACAAATACTTCAATCTCAATACCAGTCTTCTGCTTAATGGCAGCTATTTCGTCAATATCCAATTCCCGGGCTAATACTATTCTGCTGGCACCCAGATCTTTATAAAAAGCTGCTGCTTCATAGTTGGTAACATTAGCCTGAGTGCTTATGGTAATAGGTATGTCAGGGGCATGCTTTTTGGCCAGATGCATAACCCCTAAATCAGATATAATAAAACCGTCTGCTCCCAGGTCAGCTAATTGTTCTAAATATGATGGTATAGCTGCTAAATCTCTATTACGAGCTATAACATTTACCGCAATAATAATTTTTTTGCCTAATAAATGGGCAAAATTTAAACTCTCCTTTATTTCCTCCAGGGTAAAGTTACCCGCGTAGGCTCGCAGGCTTAAATCCTTTCCTCCCAAGTAAACAGAGTCAGCTCCGAAAGAAAGCGCGGTTTTTAATTTTTCACCGTTACCGGCAGGTAATAGTAACTCTGGCTGGGGCATTATTTCCCTCCGCTTAATTGTTATATTTGCTGATAGCTTGCAGATGCTCATCAAAGGTTCTGGTAAACTCATGAGTACCATCACCCCGTGAAACATAATAGAAGTAGGAATGCTTTTCCGGATTCAAAGCAGCTTTAAGGGACTCTTGTCCTGGTGCCGCAATAGGTCCAGGTGGTAATCCAGTATGTTTATAGGTGTTATATGGTGAATCAATTTCTAAATCTGCATTAGTTACTAGTTCTTTATGCTCCTGCAGACTATATAAAATCGTAGCATCTATTTGTAGAGGCATATCAATCTGGAGACGATTATCTATTACTCCGGATATGGTTTTTCTTTCATCGGGAACTGCTGCTTCCCTTTCTATCAACGAAGCAATAGTAACTACCTCTAATACACTCAAGTTTTGTTCTTCAGCCAGTTCGGCAAAGTTATTCTCCCAGAGCTCGGCAAACTGATTCAACATCATAGTTACAATGTTTTCAGCATTCATGGTTTCCGTTATATTATAAGTATCCGGGAATAGAAAACCTTCTAAACGATTAGTCCGGTCGAGTGGAATCTCCTTAAGGAAGCTGAACTCGTAAGGCTCTTTAATAGCCTCCGACCACTCTTGTTCACTAACCATTCCCTGCTTTTCCAGTAGCAGTCCCATTTCTTTTAAAGTGTATCCTTCGGGTATGGTAAAGGTTAAATTGTTTTCTTTACCCTCCACTAAAATATTAACTATTTCTTCCAATGTCTGGCTGCGGCTGAACATATAATTACCGGCCTTTAACTGATTATCAAGATTGGTACGGCGGCAATAAGATAAAAAAATCCTTTCGCTGTGGATTAAATCATCACTTAGCAAGATTTGGGCAACTTGGCGAGCGGTGGCATCAGCTGGGATAGTAACTGCCTGATAAGTATTGTCATTAATATCAATTGCACCATGCTGCAGCGAATATATTTGCCATCCCCACAAAAGCAGCACAATAATTATTAAAAAAGCTAGCGGCCAAAAAGTTTTGCTTCTTTTATTTATCACTTTTGTTTCCAACATTCTTTCACCTTTTTTAACCTTTACCGAGAAATTTAATCGTCCTCTTCCGCAGGCGGCACATTATCTTCTTCTATAGACGATTGTGATTCAGTTTCACTATCATTTGGTAAAACATCATCCAGTTCATTTTCTCCTTCTGGTTGTCCATTAGCGGGCATCTCGACAGATGGACCTTTAAAAATTATTTTGTTGGCCGGTCTGTAATAATCAGTAGCCAACAGCTCAGTTTTAATAACCTGATCGGTATTATCATAAAAATGCCTGAAAGATCTCGCTACATAACCGGTAACTCCTTTTTGCTCAATCTTTTCCGTCCCTGGTTCCATATCATCCTTTACTTCAATAATTTCTTCAAATTCTATTACCCGGTCAACTATATTTGTTACACTAATTTTCTTTTTATATTTAAGATGCCCGTATATATTAACCGTTAAACCTCCTGATTCCGCTACGGCTCTAATATATATGGGGTAGTTAGTATTATTTCTAAACTTGAAATCCTGTAAGCCATAAGCAACAGTTGCATCATGACCAAGTGGTACATAACTAACGGCCAGGGCATGATTGTGCCTTTCGGCTATTTCCATTCCTGCCAGTAATACTGCATTATAAATAGTCGATGAAACTTGACAAATGCCTCCCCCCAGACCTGGTTCAAAGATGCCATTATTAATAATTAGAGCATCCCTGTAACCATTTGCATAGGTTCTCTCTCCTACGATCTGGTTAAAGGAAAACACTTCTCCCGGTGGAATCGCACTGGAGTTTATAGTATTGGCAGCCAAACGCAGATTATGCGACCTGTCCACTTCATTGACATTATACCAGGTCGCAAAAGTGGCCAGCTCACCCATTAAGTTAAGCTGTTCTTCATTGACCACCGGTTCCGTACTTTTAAGAACGATAGGAATTCGCAACACAGAAAAGTCGCTCCATTTTACTGGCATTCCAGCAAAAGTCGCATCAATATCAACTTTTTGTCCATTCACACCGGGAACAATTTTCAATCCCTCAGCCTTGCTAATTTCTAAACGGGCGTTTTGAAAATCTTTGTTTAAATTAGCGCTGAGTTCCTCAACTATTGTCTGAATAACATTTGGATCATACATCAATTTCATTGGATAAACAGTAGCCTTGTTACCATGCATTGTCATAATTTTGCTTTTAAGTCCACGCCGCTGCTCCATTTTCCATGCGTTTTCCACAATTTGAGCGACATCAGGTTTAGGACATAGTTCTTCAAGATTTGATTCATATGAGTAATCATTGCTGTAAAAAATTATAGGGGTATTATGTGATATCTCCAGCCATTCATCAACTAGTTCAGTCGCTTCACGGGCATCATGACCGCTGACAGTTACAGAGGCTATCTTTACCCCCGGTAAAAATTTGTCAAACAGGTAAAAGGCTTGATAATAATATGTGGATACTGCGGCGATTACTATGGCAATTATTCCTGCGTATATTAGCTGTTTCTTATACTTCAAGACTCCAACCCCCAAATAGTTTTGTTCTCATCTTGGTCTATTATATAATATTTTCATAATAACTAATACTCCAAAGAAACATCCTGCTTGCAGTATTATTCACTGCAGAGCAAAAAAAGATAGCCTCATTTGAAGCTATCTATATTTTTATATTAAGGTTATCTTTTACTTAAAAATCTTCGCTTTCAGCCAGCTCTTGCCAGGCATCAGCAACTTTTTCCCATTCTTCGTCATCTTCTATATCACTTAGTAATTCATTGCCCTCTTCATCTACAACAACTTTTAAAATTACTACTTCCACTTCTTCTTCATCTGAATCATCGTCTTCCTCTTCATCAAAAGGTACTAAAACACGGTATTTCTCATCGTCAATTTCCAGCTCTGCCAGCAATTCGAATTCGTGTTCTACTCCTTCTTCATCAATAAGTATAAGTATGGGAAATTCTTCGTCGAATAATTCTTCGTCGCTCATAAATTCACCTCTTTCTAAAAGCTAAAGCTATTCTAATATGCCTTAATATCTTTGTCAAACAAGACTATTGATCCTATCCTAAAGAATTCAAATAAGCCTGTAAAATGTTAACTGCTGCCACTTTATCTATTACCAGTTTTCTCTTCTTCCGGGAAACATCTGCTTCCAGGAGTGTTCTTTCTGCACTTCGGGTTGATAACCTTTCATCCCACAGTTCAACCGGGAGCTTGCTTTTATCCTTAATTAATTCGGCAAACTTCTGGATTTCTATAGCTTTAGGACCAATAGTTCCATTCATGTTGATTGGATAACCCACTACTATTTTATCAACCGCAAATTCCCGGCAAATTTTAAGAAGTTCTCCAAAATCATAGGCAGCATTTTTACGCTGCAGAACCGAATGCCCCTGGGCGGTCCATCCCATTGGATCACTTAAAGCAATCCCTATCCTTTTTTCACCTACATCTAAACCCATTATTCTCATAAACGATACTCCCTATTCCAACATTTGAAGAAAAGTAAGAAAAAAACCCTATGCTCTTTGCACAGGGTTGCGGTGCTAAATTATAGATTCAAGTAGTTCTTTAAAAGTACTTCCATTATCTCGTCTCTTTCAACTTTGGTTATCAGTTTGCGCGCTTCTTTATGGCTGGTAATATAAGCAGGTTCTCCTGAAATCATGTAGCCAACCAGTTGATTGATTGGGTTATAGCCTTTTTCTTTCAATGCTTCACAAACAGATTGCAAAATAATACGTACTTTATGATCGCCTTCGCGTTCCAATTCAAAATTCACAGTTTCGCCTGAAGTTTTTTGAGGCATAATAAGCACCTCCTCTATGTGGTTATTTCTACATAAATATATGCAATCCCTTTATTTAAAACAAGGTTTTTTCTGCCATTTGCCGCGCTGTATCAAGAGCTTCAGCTAACTTGGCTGTATCTTTGCCGCCTGCCTGAGCCATATCGGGACGACCACCGCCGCCGCCGCCGGCTATTTTTGCAGCAAGTCCGATCAGTTTACCAGCATGCAGTCCTTTTTCCACTAAATCTTTACTGATGAAACAAACCAGCGATACTTTATCGTCGATTACTGCACCTAACATGACCACTGAACTACCTAGTTTATCCTTTAACATTTCGGCATTTTGTCTAAGTAAATTAACATCCTCCTGTACAACTGTCTCAAATAATAAATTGGCGCCATTAAATGAAATGGCCTTACTTAAAATATCACCACTGCTGGCATTGGAAATTTTCGCTTTCAGGTTATCGATTTCTTTTTCCCGTTCTTTTAAGGTTTTATTCAAAGACTCTAGTCTATCATTTACATCATTTGTGGTAGTTCTAAGCTGTACTGCCACTTTTCTTAAACTTGTTTCCGCCTGACGTAAATAACTGAAGGCATAAGAGCCAGTTACAGCTTCAATTCTCCTTAATCCGGAACCTATGCTGGCCTCACTTATAATTTTAAGCAGACCTATTTGACCGGTATTTTGTACATGAGTACCACCGCATAATTCCATACTGTAATCACCTATTTTAACTACCCTTACTTCTTCGCCGTATTTTTCACCAAACAAAGCCGTTGCTCCCATTTCCTTGGCCTGTTCTACTCCCGTCAGAGTCGTGTTTAAATCATATAAGTTCCAGATAGCCTCGTTAACCCGATTTTCAATTTCCTCCAATTGCTCAATCGTCAGGGGTGTTAATTGGGCAAAATCAAACCGCAACCGGTTAGGCTCAACTAATGAGCCTTTTTGTTGGGCATGTTCACCTAAAACTTCCCGCAGAGCTTTATGCAGCAAATGAGTGGCTGTATGATTTCTGGCTATATTAAGCCTCTTTTCCCGATCATTTTCCAGCCTGACCGTTTCTCCCCGTGCAATGCTGCCGGTTAAATGGCCGAAATGAATAATCCATTTGCCCACTTTTTGTACATCTTCAACTATTAACTGTCCGTTAATTCCCTTAATAATTCCGGAGTCAGCAACTTGACCACCAGACTCTGCATAAAACGGTGTACGATCTGTAATAACCATAATATCTTCATCAGCAGCGTTTTCTACTAAACAGTTATCTTTAAGTATCGCTAAAACTTTAGCATCGGTATAATTGTTTTCATAACCAACAAAGACTGAATCTTTAACTTCGTTTAATATCTCATGAAAAATACGTTCTCCCGCAAAAGCGCTGCCGGTTTTATTGGCCTGGCGCGCCCGTTGACGTTGTTGTTCCATCATTAAATTAAAACCTTCGGTATCAACTTCCAGGCCGTTTTCTTCCGCTATATCTTCCGTTAAATCCAGGGGGAAACCGTAAGTATCATAAAGCATAAAGGCTTCTTCCCCTTTAATGTTGTTTTCATCCTTTTCCTTGTTTTGAACAATGATTTCCTCTAATTTTTTTATCCCTTCGCTTAAGGTGACAAAAAATCTTTCTTCCTCAAGAAGGATAACTTTTTTAACAAATTCCTGTTTTTCCACTAACTCCGGATAAGCTTCCTTCATTATATCTACAACCACATCGACATTTTTATAGATAAATGGTTCTTCAATGCCCAATAGTTTGCCAAAACGTACTGCCCGCCTTAAGATGCGGCGCAGGACATATCCGCGCCCGTCATTGCTGGGCAGTACTCCATCAGCAATCAGAAAAAGACATGCCCGGCTATGGTCAGCGATGACCCGGAAAGGGAATCCTCCTTCTAACCGGTCATAATCTTTACCGGTAAGTTTCTCAATTTGCTTAATAATAGGAACAAATAAATCGGTGTCATAATTGCTGGCTTTGTTTTGTAATATTGAGGTCACTCTCTCCAACCCCATGCCGGTATCAATACTTGGCCTGGGAAGAGGTGACATCACACCATTTTCATCACGGTTATACTGCATGAAGACCAGGTTCCAAATTTCCAGCCAACGGTCACAATCACATACCCCTACAGCACAATTATCGCTGCAGGCATACTCTTTGCCCCGGTCATACATTATTTCACTGCAGGGGCCACATGGTCCCGTATCACCCATACTCCAGAAGTTATCCTTTTCTCCCAGTCGAATAATCCGGTCAGATGATAGATGGGCAACTTTTTGCCACAGAGCAAATGCTTCTTCATCATCTTTATAAATAGTTATAATTAATCGTTCCTTTGGCAGTTGGATAACTTCGGTTAATAACTCCCAGGCATAAGTTATCGCCTGTTCTTTAAAATAATCTCCAAAGGAGAAATTGCCCAGCATCTCAAAAAAAGTATGATGGCGCGGAGTTCTGCCTACCGTATCCAGATCATTATGCTTGCCTCCTGCCCTAACACATTTCTGTGCCGTAGTAGCGCGATTATAACTACGGTTATCTAAACCTAGAAATACATCTTTAAACTGGTTCATTCCCGCATTTGTAAAAAGCAAAGTCGGATCATTTATCGGCACCAATGATGAGCTGGGTAGTACAGTGTGCCCTTTTTCACGAAAATACTCGGTAAAGGTATTTCTAATTTTACTGCTGGTCCACACGGACAATCTCCTCTTTCCTTGAAAAGTTTACTTATCTATTTTCTTTTATTAATGCCTTTATGTCAACATTACCCTTTCGGAGGTCTTTATACTTACGTACCATATTTTCTCATATACTTGCTTTTTCGTTTTCCTGCTATAGACGTTTTATTTTTCTCTAATCATCTTTTTCTCCCGGCTATAATAAACGGATGATATACTATGTACAATAACTCTTTAACTACAATATCGCATAAAGGTAAGTTCCAAGCATAACAGGAGGCAGTAAATGCAATCATCAGTTAACCAAATAATGAAAAAATATTTCGGTTTCACCGATTTTAAGCCGGGACAAAAGGATATAGTTGACAGTATCCTGCAAAATCATGATACAGTAGCAATCTTGCCCACCGGTGGCGGAAAGTCACTATGCTATCAACTCCCGGCGCTAATCTTGCCAGGTATTACTCTGGTAATTTCTCCGCTTATAGCCTTGATGAAAGACCAGGTAGATGCTTTAAATATTCAAGGAATATCAGCAACTTTAATAAATAGTTCCCTAAGCGGGAACGAAGTAAACCAGCGTCTCTATCAGGCTTCTCAGAATAAATACCGTTTGATATACGTGGCTCCGGAACGTCTGCAATCCGAGCAATTTAGTGAACTGCTCCAGAAACTGCCTATATCTCTGGCAGCAATTGATGAGGCTCATTGTATCTCTCAATGGGGACATGATTTCAGACCTAGCTATATGGGAATCGGTGCCTGGATCTCCTCCCTGCCGCAGCGGCCATTAATTGCGGCATTTACCGCAACAGCTACCGCGCGAGTGCGGGAAGATATCATTGTTGGCCTGGGTTTGCAAAAAACCCAGGTATATATCAACAGTTTCGATCGCCCCAATCTGCGTTTGGTAGTAGAAAAGACCGGTGACCGCAAACGCTTTATCAAGCATTATCTTCAGGAACACCAGGGACAAGCAGGCATCATTTATGCCGCTACCCGCAAAGAAGTTGACAGCCTTCATAAAGAACTTAACCAGCAAGGCTTGCAAGTTGCCAAGTACCACGCCGGTATGAGCAGCGGAGATAGGAATACCGCCCAGGAAGATTTCATTTATGATCATGTTCAAGCAATCGTAGCTACTAACGCTTTTGGTCTGGGAATTGATAAATCCAATGCCCGTTTTGTCATTCATCATAATATGCCCCGCCATCTGGAGGCATATTATCAGGAGGCCGGCCGTGCCGGCCGTGATGGTGACTCTGCTGATTGTATACTTCTATATCAGGCTGGTGATATTCAGGTGCAGAAATATTTAATTGAGCAAAGCTTGCTGTCCCTTGAACGCAAAGAGATGGAATACGCCAAACTTCAAATTATGATCGACTATTGCCACACTTCCAGTTGTCTAAGATCTTATATTCTTGACTATTTCGGTGAATTTTCAACTGTTAATAACTGTGAAAACTGTTCAAATTGTATAGAATATGAACTGCAGGATGTTACCGTAGAAGCACAAAAGGTTTTCTCCTGCATCTACCGCATGCAGCAGCAATATGGCAGTTCATTGGTAGCAGCAGTTTTGAGCGGTTCAAAACAAAAGCGGGTAATTCAATTAGGTTTTGACCAATTGTCAACTTATGGCATTATGAGTAGTTGGAAATCCGCGCAGCTTGTAGAATTCATTAACCTTCTGACGGCTGAGGGATACCTGAGCAGCAGTGGAGGGAAGTATCCGATAGTCAGCCTGACTTCATCAGCTTCTCCTATCCTGCGCGGGCAGGAAAAGCTAATGATCAGAATGCCGCCATCTTCAGCCCCTGTAACTGTCGATAATGAAGTTTATGAAGCATTACGCCTTCTGCGTCAAAAAATAGCCCGCCAGGAAAACGTACCGCCTTATATAGTATTTTCCGATACTACTCTGAAAGAAATGGCGATCCGTTTACCACAAACCCGGGAAACCATGCTGGATATCACTGGAGTCGGTGAGATCAAACTGGAGAAATATGGTGGACAGTTTATGGAAGAAATTAAATTGTATATGGACAAACTAGAATCCGGGAGCGTTCAATTAAAGCAACAAGAAAAATCCTCTGACAGCAGTTCTGTGAACTCCTATCAGAATTCCCCGCAGAACAATAAAATACCAACCTATATGTTAAGCTGGCAAATGTATAGTGAAGGCAAAAGTCTTCAGGATATTGCCTATGCACGGAATTTGACACTGATAACTATACAAAGCCATATAATTCAGGCTGTTCGCAATGGTTATCAGGTAGAATGGGATCATTTTATTAACCCCAGGCAGGAGGAACAAATAATAAAAGCAGCTCATAAAGCAGGTACCCAAAGACTTAAGCCCCTGAAAGAATCCTTACCCAAAGAGATTGATTATTTTATGATCAGAATGGCTTTGGTTAAAAACGGCCTGGAGCACGACCCTGCAATGGCAGTTAAAGATGAGTCGTAACGAAGATTTTTATTTAGCAGGTCATTATTCAACTAATTTAAGATAACACCAACTGATTATTACTTTTAACACTGCCGTTAACGGGACAGCAAATAATAGTCCCCATAGACCAAAGAGTTTGCCCCCGGCTAAAATGCTAAAAACAATAAGTAGGGGATGCATACCTAACTTGTCACCGATGATTTTGGGGGTAATTATACTGCTTTCGATTTGTTGAATTGCGATTAGGGCAATAAGCATGTATATAGCTATGGTAACTGATTGCGATAAGGCTAACATCAAAGCCGGCACTCCACTTAGGAATGCTCCAAAATAAGGGATCAGGTTGGTAACAGCAGCTATAATTCCCAGTAGCAGCGGTAATTTCACCCCAAGAATTGCTGCTGCCGCTCCTACTGCTATGCCTACTAAAAGAGCTACTAAAAGATGTCCTTTCAAAAATTCAATTAATACATTGTCAATTTGGCTAAAGACCGTCATGAACTCCCGCCGCGCTTTAGGTGATAACAGCTGTAAAAAACCATTTCGAATTTTTTCCCAGTCATTTATTATATAAAAAGCCAGAATAGGAGAAAAAATAATTGCCAGAACTTTACCCAGTAAAGAATAAAGACTGGCAACAAAAGCACTGAGGCCCTGGTAAACATAACTATTTATTTTTTTCATGTTCTCATCAATTATGTTTTTGACTTCTACCGGAATTTTAAGGTCATTGACTTTTTCAGTCATATCCTTGGCTTCATGGGCATATTCCGGTATTAACTCAGTTAGCAGGCCTAGTTCTTTTACTATTCCGGGAACCGCAAATGATAAAAGCACTGCAGTAGTTCCAAACAACAATAAATATAAAATAATAATAGCAATGGACCGTTTTACCCCTTTGGACTCGATAAACAAAACCGGCCGGAAAAATAAGTAAGCTAAAATAGCTGCAATGATAAAACTGAAAAGCACCTCCCGAACTACATATAAAAAATAAATGGTGGTTACTAAGACCACCATAAATAGAATATAGCGAACTATTTTATTAACCGCCGTTTTCATCTAAATTACCTCACCTTAAAGCATTTCTTCAATTTCTTCTCCCATATCCTTAAAACTATTTATCGCTCCTTTTGATTTAGCTCTTATTCTGCGGGTAGCACTGCTTAATTTGTCATCATTATTCAAATAAAAATAGGTGGCTGCTGCACCGACAAGTGCTCCTGTTATCATTGCACTCCAGTAGTTATTCAAAATTATTCACCTCCATTATATAAATCGCGCTGCTGAAATATCTTCAACTGAGACTAAAGTACCATCTTCTCCAACTTCAAAAATATTAGTATGACCTCTATTAAAATTAAATTCCAAAAAACAGTTCCAGCAGTAGTATTGATCAGTACCAACTTTGCCTACCTGTAGTCCTCGGCAGACAGGACATTTAAATGTCATCCTCGTTGCTCCCTCCATTTCTTAACATTCCTGTCAAATCACTTTTGAAATAGACCTTATCCAGAGCTATTTCCTGGCGACCTTCTAAAAGGTCTCTTATCGAACCCGAACATAGTTCAATACCCCATACCTGTTTATTGGGGCGGGATAAGATAAAATCACTTACATATCCCAATTCTCTGCCTTCTTCATCAAATATAGTGTCACTTAGCTTTTTATCATATATTGATAATTCTTCCCCATGCGCATAAGATTTAATCTTATCAGGATTGGTAATAATTATGGCTTCTTCACCAATAACCAAATCCCCAGCTTTTATTAGTGCCGGACCATTATCAGTATTTATGACTATATAGGCTAAGCTAAAATCATCATCGATGACAGCTTTATCGACCTGACCGATTATCTCTGCCTTACCCTCACTAAATACCGGCAGATTTTTCATGTTACGCAATTTCAATTATTAATAGCTCCTTTTAACAATTATTCTCTCCACTAAGGAAAAAAAAATGCAAAAAAGGATTAACCAGACGAGATGTCTAATTTAATTTAAAAAATGTGAGCTTTAGTAAATCATTTGAACCTGGGTAACTAACGAAATGGGGGGAGATAATTATGAGGGCTTTGTTTTTGAGAGAACAAGGGAAACTATCACTTGAAAATACCCCAAAACCTGAACTGATCTTAGATAACGATGTGATCGTCAAGGTTACAGCCTCGTCCATATGCGGGAGTGACATTCACTTTTGGAAAGGTCATTTTCAGAGTGTACCTAACTTTATTATCGGCCACGAATTTGTGGGGGTAATTTCCGAAACCGGCAAAGATGTTAACGCCTTTAAAATTGGTGATCGGGTAGCTGTTCCGGCTGGACCTTTTTGCGGGATCTGCTCCAACTGCAAGTCCGGCAAAGGTGACTGTCTGACAGTACCAGGCATGTTCGGTGCAGGAGTTTATATGGGCAATCTGCCTGGAGCTCAAGCTGAATATGTACGAGTTCCTTGTGCGGACGCTTGTATTGTTAAGATTCCGAACTCAGTTTCTGACCTGGAAGCCCTTTTAGTAGGCGATGTCCTGTCAACCGGCTATTTTGCAGTGGAAAACTGCAATCCCCAACCTGGTGATAGTATGGCTATTTTTGGTGCCGGCCCGGTAGGCTTATGTGCGGTGGCTTGTGCCCAGCTTTTTAGTCCATCTCAGCTATTCCTGATCGACCTTGAAGATTATCGTCTGGAAAAAGGCCGCCAACTGGGTGCAACTCACCTGCTGAACCCTAACCGGGACAATGTAATAAAGGAGATAAAAACCATTACTAACGGTTATGGTGTTGACTTTTCTATAGATGCCGTAGGGTTACCGCAAATCATGAACAATTGTATAACTTGCACTACCCCCGGCGGAACTATATCAGCGGTAGGAATTGGGGCTGTTAATTTAGATTTTCCCATTAATAAATTTTTACTCAAGAATCTTACCCTCAGTGGCGGATTAGTGCCGCTAAAGCATATGAAACGTTTACTCAACTTGATCGAAGCTAAAAAGCTGGATGTCAGTTCCCTGATTACCCATACCGTCAAGTTGGAGAATATTATTGATGCTTATCACATGTTTGCCAATAAAGAGGACAACTGTATCAAGGTGATGGTGATCCAATAATTCCCCCACCGATAACATAGTCATCCTGATAGTAGACAACCGACTGTCCTGAAGTGATAGCCCGCTGAGGATGGTCGAAGTCTACTTTCACCAGATTGCCCGCTTCATAAATAGTAGCCTCAGCAGGTTTAGCTCTATAGCGAATCTTAGCCTTCACCCGTATGGTCCCCGGCAGTTTATCCTCCATGATAAAATTGTTCTGCTCCGCCAGCAAAGACCGGCTAAACAGATACTTTTCTTCATCCGCTACTAGTCGGTTATTGGCTTCATCAATTCCTATTATATAAATAGGCCGCCCTCCGCTGATACCTAACCCTTTTCTTTGTCCAACCGTATAAAATGGCAACCCTTTATGATGACCAATAATGTTACCCTCAATATCAACTACATTACCAGGGCTAAATGCTACTTTGCCCTGTATAAAATCCTGATAATTTTGCGTAAAACATATTTCCTGACTGTCACTTTGCTCAGCTACCTTTAAACCAAACTGCACTGCTATTTCGCGCACTCGATTTTTGGTCAGCTCCCCCAAGGGAAAAATAGTTTTACCTAACTGGTCCTGGGTTAAAGTATATAAAAAATAACTCTGGTCCTTCTGCTCATCAGTCCCTTTACGCAGTAAATACCGACCCCGCAAAGAATCGTACTCTATTCTGGCATAATGTCCGGTAGCTATCATCTCCGCCCCCAGATTTTCTGCTGCTGATAATAGCGCACCAAATTTAATATAGCGATTGCATTCTACACAAGGGTTAGGTGTTTTGCCTTTTTCATAAAGATTGCAGAAATAATTGATTACTTTATTATTAAATTCTCTTCTCAAATCTACTACGGTATGTGCAATACCAATACTGCTTGCCGCTGCTTTAGCTTTTTCGCCTACTTCTTCATCGTAATTAATCATAGTAAGCCCAGTAACTTCATAACCTTGCTCTTTCAGCAACAGGGCAGCGATGGTGCTGTCAACACCGCCACTTAATAAAACCGCAACTTTCATTGCCACATCTCCTAAAATCTGATTTTATATATATAGCATCTAAATTTGACAAGTGCAAGTATTCTAATTACTCTTAATCCTGATAACATCGTACCCTTTAGTAAGGAGGTTTATAAATTGGATCTATTTGATATAGGCCAAACTGCTGATAAAAATCTATATGCCCCACTGGCATACAGAATGAGACCCAAAAATCTGGACGATATTATTGGTCAGCAACATATAGTAGGCCCCGATACATTACTCAGAAAGGCTCTGGAAAGAGACCAACTGCATTCCTTTATACTTTATGGTCCACCCGGGACCGGTAAAACAAGTATTGCTCGTATAATAGCCTCGATGACTAACTCTCAATTCGAGCCGCTGGCAGCTGTTACTGCCGGTGTAAGTGATATGCGTAAAATTGCTCAGGATGCGGGTAACCGTTTGAAATTTTACCGCCAGCGGACTATCTTATTCGTTGATGAAATCCACCGTTTTAATAAATCTCAGCAAGATGTTCTGCTTCCCTTTGTTGAGGATGGCACCCTTATTTTAGTAGGTGCTACCACGGAAAATCCTTTATACGAATTAAATAATGCACTTTTGTCAAGGCTAAAACTTTATGTGCTGGAAAGTCTAAATGATGAAAATATTACAGAAGTAGTAACCAGAGCTCTGCAAGATAAGGAACAGGGCTTAGGACTGCTCGATATAAAAATTACCCCGGAAGGGTTAAAAGAAATTATACTGGCGGTAAAAGGCGATGCCCGCATGGCCTTAAACATTATCGATACTATTGTCAATTCGTTTCGGGATGGTGATCTTCCTTTATTGGTGACCAAAGAGTTATTGAAAAAAATCATTGGGCAACCTATGGTTAAATACGACCGAACCGGTGATTATCATTATGATACTGTATCAGCCTTTATCAAAAGCATTCGCGGTTCCGACCCGCAGGCAGCCCTTTTCTGGCTGGCCACAATGCTGGAAGGCGGTGAAGACCCAAAATTTATAGCCCGACGTTTAGTAATTCATGCCGCGGAAGATATTGGTCTGGCAGATCCCAACGCTCTGTTAATAGCTAACGCTGCCGCTGCTGCGATTCAATTCGTAGGTTTACCCGAAGGGCGTATCCCTTTGGCCGAGGCCACTATCTATCTGGCAACTGCTCCAAAAAGCAATACCAGTAAAGTTTCGATTGATAATGCTATTGCTGCAGTAAGGCAAAGCAGCAAAATCAGTGTTCCGCCTCATTTAGCTGACAGTTCTCATTCTGGTATAAAAAGGTTAGGTAAAGGAAGCGGTTATAAGTATCCTCCTAATTTTGGAGGTTATGTTGAGCAGCAGTATCTCCCTGATCATTTAAAAGAAATCCGCTTTTATGAACCTGGAGAAAAAGGTTATGAAAAAATGATAAAAGCGTTTCTGAACAACTTGAAATAATCACAAAAAATAAAAAACCATCCTCTTTTTAAAAGGGGATGGTTAAAAAATTGTTATTTTAAATTTTAAGCTTGGAAATTATAAAACTTCATTTATAGCATTCTGCAGCTGATTCTTGTTTTGAGCACCTACGATTCTTTTTACTTCTGCCCCTTCTTTAAAGAAAACTAAGGTAGGTATACCTCTGATGCCGTATTTAACTGCTAGTTCCTTATTTTCATCCACATTAATTTTGGCTACTGCCAGTTTACCATCGTTTTCTGCAGCCAGACTTTCTACCACCGGACCTACCATTTTACATGGTCCACACCAGGGTGCCCAAAAATCCACCAGTACGGGGAGACCCGCTTGAATAACTTCCTTATCAAAATTATCATTATTTACACTTTTTACTGACATTTTAATTCCTCCTGCCTTATTTAATTAATTTTCCCATCATGTCCACTATTTCATGAAAATTATCATCAGCGTTTTCATCAATTGCTTTAGCAATACATTGATAGGCATGATTTTCAAAAACTATTATCCCTACTTGACTGATGGCAGATTTTACTGCCGCAATCTGCGTCAAAATCTCACGGCAATCTTTTTCCTCTTCAATCATTTTTTGAATCCCTCTTACTTGCCCCTCAATCCTGCGTAAGCGTGTTATAACAGCTTGACGTGGTTCCTTCTGGGATGTTTCCATTTTTATACCCCCCTCGGGTATCTTTATTTAAATTATAAAGCGGCTTTTAATTTTTGTCAAATTAATATGCAATTTTTATCCTTTACCTACCAGACTAAATAATAAACCGCAAAAGCGACACCAATAGCAATAATGAGCCATATTAGCGTCCTCAGTGTTTCACCTTTGACCTGTTTTATTAATTCCTCCATTTAAAAACCTCCTCATGGTAATATGAACAAATAGATTATAACATATGAGAAACTTTAAAATAAAATATCTATAATCTTGGAGTTGGGAGTAATAATCTATTAATTATTAATTGAATCTTTAATCTTTGCTATTTTGTAAAATGTAAGAAGGAATATTTCCAATCGTATAGAATAAGTATAGTGAGTGGTTAGGCTTTTTTAAGCCGTAGTGTAGGACGATAACAAAATAATAAGGGGGAATTAACAGTATGAAGGACGTATTCGTAGTAGAAGCCGCGAGAACTGCTGTTGCTCGTGCAGGTAAACAATCCTGGTTCACCAATGTTCGTGCTGACGAATTATCAGCAATCGTTTTCAAAGAACTCCGTAAAAGAATTGGTTGCGAAGACAAAGCCAGACAAGCAGAACTAATTGATGATGTGGTCTGGGCAACAACAGCTAATGCTTTTATGGAACAGGGTCTTAACATGGGCCGCCTTTCCTGGATCCTATCCGATGGTTCCTATGATGTTCCGGGATGTACCGTAGACCGCTTCTGCGCTTCCGGATTAAACTCCATCGTTTTTGCCATGAATACGATGATGACTGGTATGGGCGGAGATGTTCAAATCGCCGGCGGTGTTCAGCATATGTCCCATATTCCAATGGGAGCTGGTGCTGATGTCCATCCTGACCTTGGCAATTACATGAATATGATGGCTATCAACATGGGCTACACTGCAGAAATAGTTGCCCGCCGCTATGGAATTACCAGAGAAATGCAGGATGCGTTTGCTGAGGAATCCCATGCGAAATGTGCTGCAGCACAAGATGCTAACAGAACTGCAAAAACTATAATTCCTATAACCGTAAAAGTGCCTGCTAAGAGTGTATCCAAGAATGATCCTAATCCGCATAAGATGGCATCACTTTATACCGCTACTGACCATTTAGCCAAAGCTGCCATTGAAAAAGGCGAAGATATGGTTGAAGTAGTAGTAGCCGTTGACCAGGGTCTGCGCCGGGAAACTACTTTAGAATCATTAGCTGGAATGGCTCCGGTATTTATGCAGGATGAATTAGCCAGTGTTACTGCCGGAAACTCCAGCCAAATAAATGATGCTGCTGCCGGTGTTGTAGTAGCAACTGCTGAAGGTGCCAAAGCTCTTGGCTTAAAACCCAAGATGAAACTGGTCAGCTGGGCTGTAATTGGTTGTGAACCTGATGTAATGGGAATCGGTCCTGCACTGGCTATTCCGAAAGTTCTGAAGAGAGCCGGAATGACTCCGGATCAAATTGGTCTGTGGGAAATCAACGAAGCTTTCGCTTCCCAATCAGTATATGTACGGAATGTCCTCAACCTGCCTAAAGACAGATCAAATATCTGGGGTTCAGGAATTTCCATCGGCCATCCATTGGGATGTACCGGTGCCAGAATCGCTGCTGACATCACCTTACTGTTTGAAGCTCATCCTGATGTTGAATACATCATGGAATCAATGTGTATCGGACATGGTCATGGTGCTGCTGCTATTTGGCAAAGAGTATAATTAAA
>CAZLVY010000038.1:0-21933 GCA_964563125.1 uncultured Syntrophomonas sp.
CTATTTTTTTAAAACTTTTTTCCAATTGATTCTTGACATTTAACCGCTGGACTTAGTTAGTAATAAATCATATGTATTAATTTAAATAGAGTGGATTTAGAGG
Organism: uncultured Syntrophomonas sp.; assembly: GCA_964563125.1. Taxonomy (GTDB): domain Bacteria; phylum Bacillota; class Syntrophomonadia; order Syntrophomonadales; family Syntrophomonadaceae; genus UBA1368. The sequence continues at coordinate 104 of CAZLVY010000038.1, forward strand.
ATGCCGGCACAATAACTTCATTAATCTAAGAGGGATTCTGCTTGTATTACATATACTACAAGACTACAGCGGATGCAAACTCAAGTTATTTTAACTGCATAACGATTTGTTCCAAAACATCACCGGTTGTACCGGTATCAATTTTAATCTTTGCCGCATGATCCATGTAGGTTGGACCTTTGTTTATTATAACCAGGTCCTGGGTAAAAGAGTCGAAAGCCCGCACGAATCCGGCCAGCGGATATACGGTCAATGATGAACCAATAACTATTAACAGCTTGGCACTTAAGATGTTTTCCTGAGCATCCATGTAGTTATAAATGTTTTCCCCGAAAAGCACTACATCAGGTTTCAAAACACTGCCGCAATGGGGGCAGCGGGGAACCAGTTCATCACTTTTCAGAACTGTTTCGGAAGCATAGACGGAGCGGCATTGCGGCTTCATGCAAATAAAGTTGTCGGCATTGCCATGAACAGGGATCACATTTTTACTGCCGGCTTTCTGGTGCAGATTATCTATATTCTGGGTAACAATACTATGCACATAACCCTTGGCCTCCAGTTTGGCCAGGATATTGTGGGCTTTACTCGGCTCCACCTGAGAATAGACGAAATGCTTACGGTAAAATTCATAGAAACGTTCCGGATCGCGCCTGAAAGAATCAATATGAATGATCTCCATTACCCGGTCTTCACCCAGCTGGCGATAAATGCCATTTTCTCCGCGAAAGTCAGGAATACCTGCTTCGGTACTGATACCGGCACCGGTTACTACTACCGTCTTTTGCGAAATGCTAAGCATATCCGCAATTTTAATAATCTTACTCTGCATAATTACACCTCCATGTACTAACAAACAAAAAGAACGTCAGACCGTTTCCCCCCATCTGTTTCCTGTTTGAGCGTATGCCCTTCGCATTTTATAATTGTTCCTCCATGTTCCTGCTGCCATGCATAACACGAAGAACATGCACCGTACAATCGGACTCTCTGGCAATGTAAAAAACAACAAAATTTCCGACCGGGAAAAATCTAAGTCCTCTGGAAAACCAAGGTTCTTTTTTATATGGCGCATGCCTGTGTGACATGGTATTCAACTTTAAGATTTCCTGTTCAATACTATCGCACAGATTGATTGCAGTTTGTGGTTCCAATAATTCAGAAGCAACATACGTAAAAATTTCCAGCAGGTCATTTTCCGCGGCAGTCGTAATAATTATCTCGTATTGTTTCATGGATTCAGCCTTTTTCTGATGTTTGAAAATGTTTCTTCTGCAGAACGAGCATTACCTGCCAAATAGTCAACATAGCCTTTTTCCAGCTCTGTATTAAACTCTGCCTCCGTCATGATATCGACGGATTTAATTTTAGTTGGGGCTAATTTTATTTCAAAAGGTATTGCCTGATTAATTACCACTTGTCTTAAGAAAAGTCCCACAGCATTTGACATTGAGATACCCAGACTTTCAAGCACCTTTTCCGCCTTTTCTTTTACATCTGGTTCAATTCGCACATAAAGATTCGATGATTTGACCATAAAAATCACTTCCTTTCCTTTACTATTATAGGCTATTGTGCTTACATATGCTATGCAATAGTTGATTTATGAAATCCATATTTGATTTTGATATGATTAACCCCCCTCGTAAGGATGTCTTAAAAACTGCTGCTCCCAGGAACGGTCTGGTTTAGCGTTAGATTTCTATATATACTCGCAGGTTTTCTGCCGAAAAGTTCCGTATGATTGAACCAACAAGGAATGTAAATGATATAAAGCCGCGGAGATTGATAATGTATTGACGATTATGAATACCACCGCTATGAGCAGAGGATACCGTTTCCAAACCGAACTGGCCCTCCATGACAGGCAGGAGCAGCGCACTGCTGCCGGGGTGGTGCAAAATGAACTCGTGTATAATATAAGGCCGGGGCTGAAGTTAAACTATGTCCATCTCAAATCAAGGGTAACCCCGGATGAGCAGTACTATTTTGAAAATGGCGTTTATGTTCGGACCTGGGCCTGGGACTACAGCCAGGCAACGTAAATTGCTTCGAGACAACCATAAATAATTTCTGTTCTATTTGTTAAAACAGTAGTATACTATTAATGTTGACCATCCGGTCAATTTTTTTAAGTAATTATTGAAATCTGGTGAAATTATTTATGGATCGCTCAGAGTCCATGGGGAAGCAGAGTATAGGCCGCCTCCTGTGGACATTTTCTTTACCGGCGATCGTCGGTATGGTAGTGAATGCCCTATATAACATAGTCGCCCGTATATTTGTAGGCCGGGGAGTTGGTTCTCTGGCACTTGCAGCTACGGCAGTGGCTCTGCCGGTTATGACCATCATCATGGCCTTATCAATTTTGATCGGAGTCGGTGCCACCGCTTTGATCTCTATCCGTTTAGGAGAAAAAAAGAAAGACCAGGCTGAATTAGTGGCAGGCAATGCTATGGTGTTACTGGTTCTATTGCCGGCAATTTTAGCAGTCATCTTTTTTATTTTTTCCGAACCGATTTTAACTGCTTTAGGCTCCAGCCCGGCAGTATATCCTTATGCCCGTGATTATCTGACTATCATCATGGCAGGGTCCTTTATCACCTCATTCAGCATGGGGGCCAACAATTTTATCCGGGCGGAAGGAAATCCGCGTATGTCCATGTATACGCAAATCTTAGGCGGTCTGGTCAATGTTGTATTGAATTATGTATTCATATTCCAATTCGGCTGGGGCATAAAAGGTTCAGCTATTGCTTCAGTGATTGCCCAAACAGTAGCCGCCGTCTGGGTATTAAGCTATTTTGTCTCCGGGCGCAGTCTGGTCAAAATATATTTGAAAAACCTAAAGCCTCAGCTTCCTATCGTTTTAAGCATTATGGCGATTGGATTTGCCCCGTCAGCGATGCAGCTGGCCAGCAGCGTGCAGCAGGTGATACTGAATAAAGCCCTGATGGAATACGGGGGGGATATGGCCCTTTCCGCCATCGGTATCATGATGAGCCTGGGAATGCTGCTCTTTATGCCCATATTGGGAATAAATCAAGGGGCCCAGCCCCTCATCGGCTTTAATTATGGGGCCCGCCAATATGAGCGGGTGATTGAGACCTGGAAGAAAGCAGTCCTGGTAGCAACCTGTATTGCAGTGGCTGGATTCATCGTTGTTCGTTTATGGGCAGTTCCCATGGCAGCATTATTCAGCGAAGGAGATATAGCATTAACCAATCTAACCTCCCATGCCTTGCGTATATTCTTTGCAGCATTTCCGGTGGTAGGCCTTCAGGTCATAGGTGCGACCTATTTCCAGGCGGTGGGAAAACCGATTCAAGCAGCCATTTTGAGTTTATCCCGCCAGGTGCTGTTATTCATACCTTTATTGCTCATCCTGCCTAATTATTGGGGAATTGAGGGTGTATGGAGAACGGCGCCTATATCTGACTGCCTGGCTGTTATATTGACGACAGTATTTGTCCTGGTAGAATTGAAAAAACTAAAGGCGCAAGCAGCAACTGAAAGATCAGGTGAAGTGCCGGATAATTCGTAAAAAAAGAGAGTACGCAGTATAAAAAGATATGCTCCCCCATAAGGAACAGGGTTTGATTCCTGTCCCTATATAGGGGAGCATATCACATTGTTTAACGTTTAACTTCTTTTAAGATAATTTATCATCTTCTTCGTCATCAGCTTTGGCACTTCTGAAATTCTTAATAGCTTTTCCCATAGATTCTGCTACTTTGGGCAGTTTGCCAGGTCCCATTATAATTAGAACAATAATAAGAATAAAGCCTAATTCCCAGGGGCCAAAGTTACCAATTAATCCAAACACGGGCATTCCCTCCTTTTACCAGAATAACGCATATATAAATCTTAAATACCATCCAGTCTAAGCATAGCTGTGCAGTCCGGGCAGCAGGTAGTTTACCCCAAAGAAAGTAAACAGAACCAGTACAAAGCCAGCTATAACAAGTATACGGGCATTGTTGCCCCGCCAGCCTTTCTGGCGGTGAAGATGCAGATATATTGCATAGATAATCCAGGTAACTAATGCCCAGGTTTCCTTGGGATCCCATGTCCAGTAACTGCCCCACACCTGTTCAGCCCAGATAGCTCCCAGAACGATTGATAAAGACAACATGGCAAACCCCATGGCAATTATTTTATAAATTGAAGTATCTTTTGTCGAAACTTCATTCCTCAACTGTATTATAGCAAGTCCGGCTGCCAAAGTAAAAGCACTATAAGCAGCTGTGGCTGTAATAACATGAACAGTTAGCCACGGACTTTTCAAGGCCGGCATAAGCGGCATGGATTTTCCAATCTGCTGAGACATTAAAAGAAATATAGTCACTATAAGCAGAGCATTCATCAGCATTACTACGCCACCGGCATTCTTTTTATCACTTTTTATTTCATAAATTATATACATTAAAACAGTTATGCAAGCAAAACTTAGCAAAAATTCATAGCCATTAGCCAGAGGCAGTCTGCCGCTAAGGGATATCCGGCTGATTAAGGCAAGCAGATTGGCAATAAATCCGGCTACTGAAAACCAAAAGGCGATTTTAAGAAATAAATCTTTACGATATCCTATAAAATAACAAACAGCAGCAGCGGTATAAAAAAACAAAACCAAATAAACTAATAGGTGTTCAGTTGAAGTCATATATTTATTACACCTCCTTTTTGCGACTGGGACCGAATAAAACTACACAAACTCCCAGCATCAGTAAAAGCCCGCCGGCAGTTACCAGCGGCAGACCGGGGTCTGACTTTATAGTTAAGATAGTAAAAGGGCGTACCTTTTGAAAACTAACAAAGACATTTTCATCTATATTTATCCGCTCATCAAAAGGCGCTGCACCTACTCCCAGTAATTCAGTACCATTATAAACAGAATAAACAACTCTGGGATTAACAGGTTCAACAGACTTGGATTCCAGTCCCAAACCCGAATCAAAATGGGGAATATACTTAAAAATCTTTACAGTTCTTTTAGTAGCAGTGAACTGAACAAAATCGCCATCCTTGGCTAGAGTGGTTTTCTGTTCAGCATCTCCATCCTCAATCAGTACATCGACCAGGTAACCATAACTGTTTTGATAAGCTTTTATTCCTTGGTAACTTAAAGGATAATTAACACTAATGGTTTGTTTTATAGCAGCTTTTCCCGGCTCAGATACTTCCAGATCTGAATAATACTGTGAAGGGGAGCCATCATCATTAAACTCAATAGTAAATTTATTTAGCTGCAGCGAAAATGGTTTATCTGTCGGAATAACTTTATTAATATTTACCGTATCGCCTTCCATAATGCTGAGTAGAGCAGTATGCCCCAGGTAGGAATAAAGACTGGCGCCAATAAGGATGAAAACTATACCGGCATGCAGCATTAGAAGGCCGATACTTCTAAGCAACAGATGCCAGTTTTTACTAATTTGTACTCTTCGTTTTAAAAATCGGTTGAGACTGTTAATTGTGCATAAAGTCATATTGACAAAAAGGCACAACAACAAAAGCCGGAAAGGTATAGTTTGAAAAAAATTTTCCGGCCATAAACTGGAACCAATGGCCGATGCTATGCCGATTAAAGCTAATAGCACCAGACCGGTAGTCATAGATGAAATAAAATTATATAAGCGCATTCAACATCTCCGGAGTTTTATTTATCTATTAAACGTCCCAGCTTTCATCCAGTTCGTCTATCCAATCGAATATATGACAATCTGCACACATGGGAGTAGATTTATCATGCATACTGTGGCATAAATTGCAATCCTGCTCACCATGATGGGAATCATGCGGGTTGGATTCTTCAAAATTAGTAGCTGCTTTTATCTCTTCCCAGCTGGTCCCCTCACCGTCTTCAGAGTGGCAATCGAGACAAACAGCACGATCCCCGGGAGGACCTTCCAAAGGCATGGTGTAATTGCCGGTAATGAAGTTTAAACCTTCCATCGCTTTTTCCGGAATAGTACGGTGATGACATTCCAGACATTCCACTTCTTCCTGGGCATGTTTATTGTCTAAAAGAGCACCTTCATTCCAGGATTCATAATAAGGCCTTATAATATGACAGGTTCCGCAAAAAGCAGGATTTTCACTGGCTTTCAGCAAACCGCCCGCGGTTATTCCGCCTAAAACTATTCCCACACCTATCACTATAGATATTACTTTCTTGTTTAGATATTTTTCCTTAAAACTTTTGCGCTCAGTAGATTTATTATTCATCGTATCCCTCCTAAAAATTCATATATAGTTTTTGTGATTGGCGCTAGGCTTATTAATTCGGCTGATTTTCATTATAATGCTTCAAAAACATATAAAAAAGCAAGAGTTTATTCCATTTTAGACATAAAAGGCAAATCTGTCTTTAGAGTATTATACAGTAATTATTGTTTGCTTTTGGAGATAAAATACCAAACCGGAGCACGATAATATATATTTAGCTTTTGGAATCTCTTACAGTGTTTGTCTGTAAGTTTCGTAAAGGGCTCCAATGTAAATTTTATTATGTATGATATACTGAATTTACAATGATATTATAATATTAACTTAAAAAATTGTATTATATGTCGCATTTACCATTAACTGTTTGACCAATGAATATTAAAAAGTATCTAATATTAGTCGTTTCAAAATTGAATCGGCGATTAATTAAGTTTTATTGTTGAAAAGTGAAAGGGGAGAGATTATGAGTAACGAAGAAAAAGTAAACGGAGTATCCAGAAGAACATTTATTAAAGGAGCAGCAGTAAGTACTGTAGCTATGGGCTCAGTGGGCATGTTAATCGGCTGCAGCCCGAAGGAAGAGGATCCTGCAGCTACAGACACCCCTGTTGCTCAGGATGCAACCCCCAGTTTCTTAAAAGCCCCGGCCCCCATTGCTGATGCTGATATCAAAGAAACGATTACTGCAGATGTTATTGTAGTCGGAGCAGGTATGTCCGGTTTATGTGCTGCTATGTCAGCAGCTGAGGAAGGTGCCAAAGTTATTATTTTAGAAAAAACCGAGAGAGTTAATTTCCGCGGTAATGATTATGGTGCTATTGATAACAAATTGCAAAAGCAGATTGGCAATAAGGTTAATAAGATGGAAGCAGTACAGGAAATCATGCGCTACAATGCTTATAAGGGCAACCAGAAGGTAGTTTCATTATGGGCGGATAACAGCGGAATGGTATCTGACTGGATTATGGACAAGGCCGAAGGCTATGGCTGTGAGCTCAAATCAGTACCTCTGGATGAAACTGTTACCCCGGGCACAACTATAAAAGGCTTTTCCACACTGAGTTTCAGAATGGAGCCCAGTGAAGCAGCACAAGGTGATGCTCCGCAGGGAACAGACCCCTGGACCGCTTCCATGCGTTATACTCTGAAACAAGGCTGTGTAGATGCCGGTGTAGATATTCGCTACGAGACCCCTGCTGTTCAATTGGTACGGAAAGACAAAGGCCGGGTAGAGGCTGTAATTGCCGGTGCCGAGGGAGACTATAAAAAGTATGTTGCCACTAAAGGCGTTATAATGTGTTCCGGAGACTATAATGCAGACCAGGAAATGCGTGAATACTACATTCCTTCCACTAAATATATACACGCCAATATGTTTGAAATGGTAAATGGACCTATCAATACTGGTGACGGTCATAAAATGGGTATGTGGGTAGGGGCAGCAATAGACGAATTCCCCCATGCTCCCATGTATTTTGACTTTGCCGTTCCAGGTGCACCAATTCTGGCCGATGCTTTGATGCGTCAGCCCTGGCTTAATGTCAATGAACGTGGTGTGCGTTATGCAAATGAAGAACTTCCCTATTCTTACCTATGCAACTCACAGCGCCAACAACCCGGCAATGCCAGGTGGGCGATCTGGGATGCCAAATGGCCGGAAGAAGCTCCTTCATTTAAGTTGGTAGCCTGTAAAGATATGCGGACCAACTTCCATAATCCTGAAGCAGTAGAGCAATATATTGAAAAAGGCTTTATCAGAAGCGCCGCCACTTTGGAAGAACTGGCTGATAAGATAGAGGTTCCCAAGGAAGCTTTATTAAAAACTGTTGAACGTTACAACGAACTGGCTAAAAAAGGTGTAGACGAAGATTATGGTAAGCGGGCTGACTGTCTGACTACTATTGAAAAAGCAACTTTCTACGCTGCACCACTGGGAACTGCACTGTTGGTTACTCTGGGTGGTCTGAAAATAAATGAACAATTGCAGGTTTTGGATGAAGAGCAGAACGTAATTCCTGGTCTTTATGCAGCCGGCAATGCTTCCGGAAGCTACTATGCCAATGATTATTGTGTAAATCTGCCGGGCAATAGCCATGGCCGCGCTTTCACCTTTGGCTACCTGGCTGGGAAAAATATTATCAAGCTTGGATAAGCATTAGCTTACGCAGTTAAACAAATGTTAAATTAAGCAGGGGAGCTATTTAAATAACTCCCCTGTCTTTTATTTTATACTCAATTTATAGTCCTTTATTTTTCGGTAAAGAGTAGAGCGGCTCATTTTAAGCAGAAGAGCAGCTTCGGAAATATTATCTCCACTTTGCTGCAAAGCTTCAACAATAAATATTTTTTCTATTTCCTTTATAGATAAATTTTCTGTATGGGACAATTCTTTTAAACTGTTTTGAGATAAGCTGCTAACAACCGTCTGCATTTCAGCCGGAAGATGTTCGGGTTTTATGACATCGCCGTTACAAACATTTACCGCATAGAGCATAGAGTTTTCCAGCTGCCTTACATTGCCAGGCCAATTGTAGTTTAGCAGAGCAATGATAGTTAAATCACTTAAGACTGGAACAGGTATATGCTGCTGGTTAGCGATAGACCGCACAAAATGTTTGGCAAGGGAAACAATATCTTCGCCTCTCTCCCGTAAGGGGGGAATACTTACTTGTAAAACCTGCAGGCGATAGAACAAGTCTTTGCGAAACTGCTCACTATCAACTAATTCAGATAAATTGCGGTTGGTAGCAGTTATCAGGCGGAAGTCAACCGGCAGAGATTGACTGGCACCTATTCGCATGACTCTTTTTTCATCCAGGACCCGCAATAAAACTGGTTGTAAATCAAGCGGCATGTCGCCGATTTCATCAAGGAAGAGCGTCCCTCCATTGGCCAACTCAATTTTACCGGTGCGCCCATGTTTTTCAGCCCCAGTAAAGGAACCCCCTTCATAACCGAAAAGCTCACTTTCAATTAGAGAACTGGGAATGGCTGCGCAGTTTACGGCAACAAAGGGGCCATTTGGCCGACTTTCCCCGTGAATGGCCTGGGCAAACATTTCTTTACCGGTGCCGCTTTCTCCCTGCAGTAAAATATTAGCTTCTAATTGGGAAAACTTGCGGGCAAAATCAATGCTGTTAAGCAAATCTGGTGAATGACCTAATACCTGAGCAAAAGAGTACCTGGTCTGCTTACTGCCAGTCTGAATAGTTGTATTACGCGGCTTGCTGATTTTCTTAAAAGTTAGAACACAACCTAAATTTTGCTGGGCTGCATCAAGAATTGGCTGAACTGAACGCACATTTATTCGCTGGTTCCAGCGCTCCAGATGAATGTCGCTGTCAAATACAGGCTTGCCATTCCTTAAAACTGATTCAACAAATGATAACCTGCCCAAAACCGCTTCATAGGGCATTCCAATCAGATTATGCTCCAGAAGAGTATCGAAATAATTACGGGCAATAATATTAGCGTTGGTAATAATACCGCTTTTATTAATGGTGAAAACCCCGTCTTCGGCTGACTCCATTGTGACACTTAATAATTCCTGGTTAAATGATAACTGAAATTCCTTTTGTATAGCCCAGGCCATGGAAACCACCAAAGCAAGCGAATGAGCACTTTGCTGATGAAAACTGGGACTTACTATGGAAAGGGTCCCGGCTAAATTCTGGTTACCGTCAAAAATAGGAGCAGCTGAGCAAAAAATGTTATCATATTTTTCGCAATAATGTTCGGGACCGCAAATTTGCATGGGGATACCATGAATTAAACTTATACCGTGGGCACAAGTTCCGACAGTTTCTTCACTCCAAATGGAGCCGGGGACCAGTTTGAATCTTTTATTTTGATCCTCCAGTTTTTTGCTTCCCTCTATTACTCTGAGCATGGCACCCAGTTCATCACCAAGCAATATAATACATTCTGAATCGCCCAGCATAGTCTCCAACTGACGAATAAAAGGTTCCGATGATCTGAGCAGTAAGGCTTTTTCCTGACAGCGTAATTTAAGAGCATCATTATCTAAAGTTGGCGAAAAATTATAATTAAAAGCATTCAAACCGTAATTAAACGACCGAAACCAGGAATCAACTATTTCAGGCCTGAGCAGCCTTATCTTTTCTTTATCAATCCGGTTATTTATTACATCCAGTTTCAATTCCTTAATTTTTTTGATCAGGTCGATGTCACTGGGGTTAAGATTGTTTGCCAGGATACTGCGGTTTCTAATCATTGGACTTAGTGCATGTTCTAATTTCATATAAAATTCTCCTTCCAGACAGAAGCTTATAACAGAACGAGCTTTTCTCATAATAACACAAAAACTAAAAAATTAACTTGGGAATATGTAGCGTTTTGAGAATAATCTTTGACTGCTCGCACAGTTAACATCCTATAGTCGGGCTTTCATTATAAAAACGAAGTCTGGCACGCAATTTGCTTATTAATAAAGTAAGAAAAAGTATCTGAGAGGTGAGGAATATGATATTAGCAGTAAAAAGCACCGATATATTGATAGAAGGGATTTTAGATCACGGCTTAGCATTTATGGGTGATTATTTAGAAAAAATGCTGCATCGCACGATATTCATTACCGATAGTAACGGAATGATACATTTTCCGGATAGTAATTCTTCAGCAACTATTGATCACCAAATGCTTCAAAGCATCTCGTCAATGATGGATAACGAATATTATTATGAGGAGGAAAGTGGAACTCTTTTCTACCGGATTGAGTATAATCGCAGCCATGCCTTTATTATCGTTAAGAATTTGCCGGCAGAAATGGTCGCCGATATTAGTTCTGTACTCAGTGAATGCAAACTGCCGATAAAATGTTATTTTTCTAAACTGAATAATAGCAATGAACGCTTTGAAAAGGAACTAGCCGATTATCTTTTTACACAAAGCCATGCTAACCTCAGGGATATTTTGCAACTTAGTAAATACGAATTAGATATTAACTGGCCTTATACGGTATTAATAGTGCAGAGAGAAGAAAAACGGACAAAAATTGAACCATCGGTAATAAGCGCTTACGCCAGTGAATATCTGAAACGGGAAAAACTAAAAGCGATATCTGTCTATAACGATAATCTAATGGCGTTTATTATTCCGGTTTACAGCAGAAAAGCTATCCCGGAAATGAATATAATTGATAATAGCCTGGATATTTCAACATTTAAACGGGCCGTTGACAGCAGATATAAAATTGCTTCTTCGATAGGTATAGGCCAATTAAATCCCTTAATCGAGCTGGAAAAAAGTTTTAATGAAGCTAGAATAGCCATAATCTTAAACCATTTAATGGGCAAGAGGAATATTGTTCAAAAGTTTTCACAACTGGGTGTATACCAACCGATATTTTCCCAGGATATTAAAAATATTCGCGAATTCAGTTCTAAAATATTAGGTAAATTGATTGAACACGACTGCAAAAGCGATGGAGAATTATTACCTACCTTAAGAAAACTGCTCGATGCCTGTGTAAATATCAAAGCTACTGCCGACAGTCTTTTTATCCATGTAAACACACTATATTACCGTATTAACAAGATCGAGCAAATATTAGAAATAGACCTGGCCAAAATGGATACCAGAGTGGAACTGCATACCGCTATCAAAGTATGGGATACACTGCAAATACTTGAAGGTAAAAAAGTTGCCCATACACCTGATCTGGATGAGCCGACTTACGCTATGCAAGCGTAAAGCTCTCAATAGATACCTCTCCTCTATGTTGTATTCGCTTAAAGGCAAAAACGCTTTTAAGCGAATACTTATTTGTTGCTTTCGGGGTCAGGCTTCAAATGCTTGTGCCCAGGATGGGTATTGCCGAAAAGTTGCTTTTAGGGTCAGGCACCATATGTTTCTTTTGTGTTGCCATTGAAGCCTGACCCCGAAAGCAACAAGTGGTATTATAGTGTAAGAAATTTATCTAAATTAACTATTATTAGATATATGTGGCAGGGAGGGGATTGTGATTTGCCAGCGGTGAAAATTGAAAATCTGCGCAAGGTATACCGGGTAGGCGAGGAAAAGGTAGTGGCACTGGATAATATTTCGATGGTCATGGAATATGGGGAAGTGACCTGTATATTAGGAACATCGGGCTCTGGTAAAACTACGCTGTTGAATATGATCGCCGGAATGGAAAAGCCGACTCGGGGTACTATTGAGCTGTTTGGCCATGACATTGTTAAACTTAATGAAAGGCAGTTAGCCAGGTTTAGGCAACATTATGTGGGATTTGTATTTCAATCTTACAATCTGCTGCCAGCTCTTACTGCGCTGGAAAATGTTGCCCTTCCCTTGATCTTCCGCGGAATAGAAAAGAAGAAACGGGAAAGGATGGCCCTGAAAATGCTGGAGGCAGTTGGCTTAAAAAAGCATGTTCGGCACAGGCCAACTCAGTTAAGCGGTGGTCAGCAGCAACGGGTCGGAATAGCGCGGGCATTTGTTATTAAACCCAAAATAATATTTGCTGATGAACCAACCGGTAATCTGGACTCGCGGACCACTGCAGAGGTAATGGACCTGATGCTGAATATTACCCGTGAAAATGGACAAAACCTGGTTCTGGTTACTCATGATGCTAATATTGCCAGTTATGCCGACCGGATCGTAAATATTTTTGACGGCAATATTGAGCAATCACAATTGATTAAGAGGAGTTAGAAGAATGAAAAGAAGAAGGGGCTTTATATTATTACTTACTATTTTATTTACCCTTAATTTTGCAGGTATAACTGCTGCCGCCACTGATAATCCCTGGGAAGTACCTGAAGAAAATCCCAGTATTGTTATTGGTAAGAATGCAGTGATGCCGGTTTTTAATGCCGGGGAAAAAGTTAAGCTTAAGATTCCTGTTGAAAATACCAGTCACACCGATGCCAAAGACATCAGTGTTGTTATTTCAGCAGGGGGTTCCGATAGTTTTCCCTTTTCCATAGATGAAATGTCTATTACGGAGTATGCCAGTCATTTGACCGCTAAATCGCGCAATATTATAACCTTCGAATTAACCGTTCCGGCTACGGCTAAACCTAAAATATATCCAATCACAGTAACGGTTAACTATAAGACTTATTATGGATACAGTGGCAGTGAAACTGACACAATCAATGTGAAAATTGAAAACCCTAACAAGCAGCCCAATATTTCCCTTATGGGGGTTGATGTGCCGGGAGAAAATCTGCCCAGTGGGCAAAGCAGTTTAGTTAAAATTAATTTAACAAATGACAGCGACTTAAAGCTCAAAAATTTAGAGTTTAAATTGGGAGGATTTAATACTAACACCATTAATCTGGATAAATGGCCGGCTACGCAGCACATTGGGCAGTTAAGCAAAGGTGCAGCCGCAGCAATAGAATATCGTTTATATACTGATGCTAAACTGGAAAAGGGCATTTATCCTCTGGATTTAGGCATTAAATACCTGGACGAATATGGTCAGGAATATACCCAGGAGAGTACTGTTTATCTGCCGGTATCTGGTAAAGGCGGTGCAGATGATGAATATACCCCCCGGCTTATAATTGATAATTATTATTATTCCGGTGAATATATGCAGCCAGGTGTGCCGTTTGATTTGAGCTTGTCTTTTTATAATACCAATGCAGCTGCTGCCATAGGAAATATTAAAGTCAGCATCAATTCTGATGGGGATGTTTTTTCACCGGTAGGAAGCAGCAATTCCTTTTATTTTGATCAACTGCCAGCCGGAGGGCGTATCGAAAAAAGCCTGATTCTGAAACCAAAACACGATGCAGAAAACGGCAACTACAATATTAATGTTGACCTGCAGTACCAGGATAGTGACGGCACCCAATACAACGAAAAAGAATTGATCAGTATTCCGATCAATCAAGATATCATCCTATTTGTTACTGATGTTGTAACTCCCACCGAAGCTTTTGTCGGCATGCCGACTTCAGTATCTATCGACTTTTACAATACCGGCCGCAGTCTGATCCGCAACCTGATAGTCACAGCCGAAGGTGATTTCGAAATCCAGGACGGTAGTGCTTATTTGGGCAATCTGGAAACCGGCAAAGAGAATTATTTTGATGTTACTATTATTCCGCAAAAAGAAGGAACAGCCCAAGGCAAAATTATTCTGCAATATGAAGATAATATTGGCCAGCCTTTTCTTATGGAAAAAGCCTTTCAGATTAATGCCATGATTCAGGAGATGCCGCCGGATATGCCGGGCATGATGCCCGAAGAACAGCAGCCTGAGCAGAGTTTTCCCCAAAAGTGGATGATAATTGCCGGAGGGATAGTTTTACTGGCGGTAATAGCGGCAGTGATTATAAGACGCCGCCGCCGCCGTTTAAGTGAGGAATTGGAATTCGATGAATAGATTTGATTTATTCCGCATGAGCGGACAAAACCTCCTGCGCCGTAAAACCAGAAGCATATTGACTATTGTTGGGGTGATGATAGGTACGGCTTCAATAGTGATTATGCTGTCTCTGGGTATTGCCATGGATCGGCAGTTTCAGGAGCAGATATCCCAGATGGGGAGCTTGAATATCATTGAGGTATATCCTGCTTACTATGGCAGCTATGAAGGATCAGGCGGGGAAGGGCAAAATGCCGCACTGGATGACCGTGCAGTTTCTCAGTTTGAACAGATAAAAGGCGTCAAGGCAGTAATGCCGCAAAAAACCAGTTATTATAAAATCGCCTCCGGCAAGATGGTAGGTCATGTGGGAGTAATAGGCGTAAAACCGGAAAACCTGGCGGCCTTTGATTTTGAGATTGAAGAAGGGCGCCTGCTTATAGAGGGTGACAAAGAAGCTATAATCTTCGGTTCCCAGATAGCCTATAATTTCTACAATCCGCGTCTTAGTAATCAATATTACGGACCAATGGGAGGCACGCCGCCTAAAGTGGATTTGGTTAGTGACAAGCTTCTTCTGACAGCTAATATGGCATATGGTGAAAGGCAGCAAGGGGGCACCGACTCGGATTATAAACCGCCCAAGCTCCACGAAATAAAGGGAGTGGGAATCCTTAAGCAAAGTAATAACGAAAAAGATTACAATGCCTATATGAATATGGCCTATCTGGAAAAGATCCTGGCCGAAGACCGCAAAAGCGAACAAAGCAACGGCGGCCAGCGTCCTCTTGATGATAATAATCAAAATCAATATGACAATATTAAGGTCAAATGTGAAGATATAGAAGTAGTCGCTGCGGTGCAGGAAAAGATAAAAGCTCTGGGCTATATGTCTCACAGCCTTACAGATATTCTGGAATCCATGAAAAAAACTTCCCGCACCATGCAGGCCATTTTAGGCGGTATTGGAGCTGTCAGCCTGCTGGTTGCAGCCATCGGCATAACCAATACAATGATTATGAGTATTTATGAAAGAACCAAGGAAATAGGCATTATAAAAGTATTAGGTGCCAACATCGCTGATATTAAAAGACTATTCTTATTAGAAGCCGCCTTGATCGGTCTGATTGGGGGGGTGATCGGCTTGTTGCTCAGTTATACGGTTTCCTGGGTATTGAATAACTTTGTTCCTAATATGATGGGAGGCATGGTTGAAGGAACCGGGATATCCTATATTCCGCCGGTACTGGCAATAGGCGCCCTGATTTTTTCCACCATGGTAGGCATAATAGCCGGATATTCACCAGCCCACCGCGCTATGAACCTAAGTGCCCTGGATGCTATCCGCACCGAATAATGTTTCCATCAGGGTCAGGCTTCAATGTTGCCGAAATGTTGCCGTTAAAGCCTGACCCCAAATGTTGCCGAAATGTTTCGTTAGAGAGGTAGAAATACATATGAAAAGAATATTACGGTTTACTCTGCTGCTGATGGGGTTAATTCTGGCGGCAGGGCCAAGTCCGGTCAGCGCACAGCCGGAAGAAGAGATACAGGTATTTATTAATGGGGTGCAACTGCAGTTGGAGGTTGCCCCCCAGGTTCAAAACGGACGTACTCTGCTGCCTTTCCGGGCGGTAGCAGATGCACTTGATATTGAAACAACCTGGGAACCAGCCGGGCGCCAAATAATTGCCGGCAACAGCACTACCCGACTGGAGATGACCATTGACAGCAATATAGCCAAAGTGAATGACAGGAATACAATAATGGATACTCCGCCAGTCATTTTAAACGGGCGAACTTTGCTGCCCGCCAGATTTTTCAGCGAAACTTTCGGCTGCCAGGTTGATTGGGAATCACAAAGGCGGATCATAACTATTGTGACGGCTCCAACTCAGCTGAAAATAGTCGGATTTTATGCAATGGGAGACGAAAAAACCAGCAGTTGGGTCGATTTGTTTAATACTCCTTACCCGGAGACTTCCTCGGGTAATACAGGAATCATAAGTGACCTGGCTCTTGGCTGGTATAGCCTGCAAGAGGACGGAAAGCTGCTGAGTCAGAGCAGCAGTGGCTGGCAGATCCCGGTAGGTTGGGAAGATGTATTAGAGGCTGCCGACGAATATAAGCTTAATACCCAGATGGTTGTACATATGACGGATGGCGGAGGCAAGCTGGTTCGATTTCTCCAAGATGATTATGCCGTTCAGACGGCAGTAAATAGTATTGCCAGGGAAGCTCAAATCTACCAGGGAGTTAATATTGATTTTGAAGGTCTGGGATGGAATGAAAGCGGAGATGAGCTTATTAATACCCAGCAGGCTTTCAGTTCTTTTGCTGCTACTTTATCACAGGAGTTAAAAGCCCAGGGCTTGGAGCTTACTCTTACCCTGCATGCCCCCAACTCTTCCTACCCGGGTTATGACTACAGGACACTGGGAGTGATTGCAGATCATATTATTATAATGGCTTATGATTATGGCCCCAAGCCTGAACCTGATAATCTGGTAACAGAGGCCGTAGCTCAGGCCTGCATTCAAGTGCCACCGGCAAAATTGCTTTTAGGCGTTTCCGCAGTCAGTGAAAACGATGAGAGTCTGGAAAATAAACTAAAGATAGCTCAAAAGTATAAACTGGAAGGAGTCGCAATATGGCGGCTTGGTTTAATCTCCGACGGAATGTGGGCCTTATTGGGATCTTATTAGCTATGCATGGGGGAGGCGGACTCTTGACAAAACAAGAATCTGCCTCCAAATACTATTTTACTGCTTGAGCCCGGCAGCTTAGCTATCCGCTTGTTACATTTCAAACCACATGGTATATGCTTCTCCATAATATTTGGGCATATTTTCTAATATAAGGTCATAAGGGAAGTCTGCGAATATGCCGTATTGGTCAACATAATCTATATAGGGGTCGCCGTTTAAGTCCTGAGATGGAAGCAGGGCATCGGAAAGACCATCAAATTCTACTGCGGCAACATTTATTCTGTCACATATTATCTTATCAAAAGTTGCCGCCGCGCTTATCCACTGTGAATTAATGTAGAATTGATTATAAATATGTGGAAAAAAAATATCAGTTTTCATCACTTCGACTACTTCCGGAGGCGCTTTATGGTTTCTTATCGCCACTAAGACAAGACGGCTGGGAATACCTGCTGCTCTGGCCAGTGCTGTAAAAACGATAGCCTTTTGAGCACAAAAGCCCTTTCCTTTTTCTATAATCCGTGAAGCTTTATAGCCCTCTCCTGCACTGGAAGTGGTATACATATTATAATGAACCATATCCCGCACATAATAAAAAAGCTTCGAGATTTTTTGAGCATTGTTGTCTGCAGGAGCGGTCAAGCCTTCTACCAGCACTTGCAAGGACGAATGATCAGAATTAATAAATGAGGTAGGTTTCAGGTAGGCTGATAAATCTTCCATTGTAATTCTCCCCCTCGAATTTTATGAAATCAAATATTAATTCCCCGTTTAATAGCTAAATACCTTTTATTAAAGAGTATACAAATCTAAATATTACCTTCCGTAATATATAAAACGGGTTAATTTGAAAAATTATCACGATATTATCGAAGCTCTTTATGAAACGAAAATATAACTTTTTACATAATTATTAAGGTGCAAAATACCTAAAAAAAGACCTATGAACAGGTCTTTTTTGTGTTTGCAGATTTAGTCTGAAAAGTATATGCTTAAAATGGAAGAAAATCATGGAAAAGATATCGAGGCAGATGTTTTTTGCATGGAAAAGTCGAATAAAGAGTTTGGATGTTATAAAGGAAATAAAATTATTATCAGCAGCAGTTTAAATTAAGTTGCAGCAAAGTTCACAGGGAGGTTAATCAGTGGGAGTTGATTTTCAGGCGATGATTTTCGCCTTTGTTGGGGGACTGGCCTTATTCTTGTTCGGTCTGAAATTTATGTCTGGTGCTCTGCAGGAAGTGGCCGGCGATAAAATGCGCACTATTCTGGAGCAGGGGACCAAAAGCCCGCTCAGGGGAGTATTGACCGGTATAGCTGTAACCGGGCTTATTCAGAGCAGCAGTGCTACTACCGTATTAACGGTTGGCTTGGTTAATGCGCAGTTGTTAACCCTTAGACAGGCTATCGGGATTATCATGGGGGCCAATATAGGAACTACAGTTACGGTATATCTTATCGGATTTAATCTTCAGAACTATGTACTGCCGATTATTGCTATCGGTGTATTCACATATTTATTTGCAAAAAATAAAAGAGCCCAGTTGGTTGGACAGGCTATACTGGGCTTTGGTATTTTGTTTTACGGCCTTTCCATTATGGGAGATGGGATGAGGCCTTTAAAAGATCTGCAATTCTTTACAGATTTAATGCTGGGTATTGAAGATAATGCAATTGTGGGTGTTTTAATCGGAATAATTTTCACTGGACTCGTACAAGCCAGCAGTGCTACTATAGGTGTCATGCAGGAGTTGGCCTATCAGGGAGCAATGACCTATAATCAGGCAGTACCTATTCTTTTCGGTGATAATATCGGCACCACTGTAACTGTACTGTTAGCTTCAATCGGAACCGGTGTTGTTGCGAAACGTGCAGCCATAACTCATTTCATGTTTAATGTTATTGGTACTATAATATTTCTGCCGCTTTTTATCTCAGGTATATTTGAAAAGATGGTAGTATATTTTACCAATTATCTGTTTATATTAATCCCTGGTAATGTTGGTTGGGATGCGCTGAATGTAAAGCTGCAAATTGCACAAACACATTTGGTTTTTAATCTGTCCAATACTCTTATTCAACTGCCGTTTGTCGGCCTAATAGCCTTTTTAGTTACCAAAATCATCCCTGATTCCAAAAAGGAGAAAATGATAGATCGAAGCAAAGCTATTTATATCGACAAACGTTTCCTGGTCAACCCGTCGGTTGCTTTAGCCCAGGCTACCAGGGAAACGCTGCGCATGGGTGAAATGACCAGAGAAGCATTCTGTAATGCCATGGAGTACTTTGAAAAACAGCAACAAAGCCTGCAGCAAAAAGGTGAACAAATAGAAGACGCTATCGACAATCTGGAACGGGAAATCACTGATTATATCGTCCTGGCATCAGAACGAAGGCTTTCCAAAGAAGACTCCTATCAGTCTTATGCCTTACTGCAATCCCTAAATGATATCGAGAGCATAGGAGATCTGTGCATAAACATCATGGAGCTAAAAGATTACGCTGCCAAGCATCAAGTAACTTTTTCCGGCGAGGCTAAGGACGAGCTCAACAAAATGATAGATTTAACCAAAGAAACCTTACTGCTGACCATGCTGACTCTGGAGAAAAAGGATAGAACCATGGCTAAACAGGTAGAGGAAAATGAGGAATTGATTGACGAAATGCAGAATGAATATCGACGTGCCCATATAAGGCGCTTAAACGAAAGAGTGTGTAATGGAAACAATGGAGCGGTTTTCCTGGACCTGCTGGGTAATTTGGAAAGAATCAGCGATTTGTGCCGCAATATAGTAGGATACGCTATCGGTGAAAATTAGAAAAAAGGCTTCTTCACTTCATTGTTCACATTTCTAATCTCTTTGCATATACTTTATTAAAAACCAATCTACATAGCAGATTAATTCGTTAATTAACTAATGGTAAGCTCACCTAAAAAAATAATTAGGTTTTGCCGCAATCGGCAAATTTATAGTATAATTAAATGGCACCTTCACAGGCGCAATGCCGAATTTCACTTAGTGAAAACGGGGGAACCAATTTTGGGGTGAATCCGGTATTTTTACCGGTAGGACTTCCCTAAGCCCGAACCCGTCAGCTAACCTCGCAGGCATTATAGGGAGGGTAAAATAGGACTGAATAATAAAAAATGCCCTCTTACTTTCAATGTTGTTTTATAAGAATTCTAAAAGCAAAGGGGGTTTTCTTGTGCTCAATTTGACCAATCTCCAATCTAAACGCGACATTTCTTTACAGCGTGCTGCAGAACTCAAAATGGAAATCCAGGACTATCTTTGTAATCAAGCTAATATTGAAACCGGCTTTAAGCAGCGGGAAAGAACAGCTGCCAATCAGGCTGAAATCCGCAGTTACTTCGGTGCCAGTGAAGAAGAATGGCAAAGTTTTAGCTGGCAGATGAAAAACCGTATCAGTGACCCGGATACATTAGCAGCTTTTATTAAGTTGACTGAATTGGATATGCATAGACTCAAAATGGCATCATCAAAGGTAAGGTGGGCTATTTCCCCATATTACCTTAGCTTAATTGATTTCGCGGATTTCAGGCATTCGCCAATTTATATGCAATCAGTGCCCAGTTTAATGGAACTCAAAGATAAAGACGGTAAAGAGGACCCGATGGGGGAGGAACAGACTAACCCTGCTCCCTGTATTACCCGCCGCTATCCCGACCGGCTTATTATTAATGTTACTAATCAGTGTGGTATGTACTGCCGCCATTGCCAGCGCCGCAGAAATTTTGGCGAAACTGACCACCATGCGTTAAAAAGTGATTTGGAAGCTGCTCTGCAGTACATAAAGGATAATGATGAAATCCGGGATGTGCTGATAACTGGCGGCGATGCACTGATGCTCAGCAACAAAATGCTTGACTGGCTGTTAGGCGAGTTGGATGCTATGGAGCATGTGGAAATAAAGAGAATCGGCACCCGTGCGCCGGTTACCATACCGCAGCGCATTACTGCTGAATTGTGTGCAATATTAAAAAAACACCCGCCAATTTATATCAATACTCAGTTCAACCATCCTATGGAAGTAACCGAGGAAGCAAAACTGGCGTGTGATCGCCTGATTGAAGCCGGAGTAGTCCTGGGCAATCAAGCGGTACTTTTAAAAGATATAAATGATGATGCTCATACCATGAAGAAACTTAATCAAGAGCTGTTAAAACTGCGGGTTCGACCTTATTATATATTTCACGCCAAGCAGGTCAAAGGTACAGCCCATTTCATGACCCCGGTGCAAACCGGTCTTGATATAATGAAAAATTTGCGCGGTTACACTTCAGGTCTGGCAGTGCCCACATATATTATTAACGCACCGGATGGTTATGGTAAGACACCGGTTAACCCTGAATATCTTCTCTCCATAAACGAAAGCGAAGTATTGATGAAAACCTGGCAGGGTAATCTATTTCAGTATCCTAACCATAGCGAATAAACGAGAAACACGGGGACGGTTCTTTTGTTTCGTTTTACCAATAGTGCTTCGATACGTAAGCAAAAACATAACGAAACAAAAGAACCGTC
>CAZLVY010000039.1:0-5431 GCA_964563125.1 uncultured Syntrophomonas sp.
TTAGTTATAAATTGCCTGATAGGCCTCATAATTTTTCATAACATTTATAGTATATATTCTCGTTTCGTCAAATGGTATTTTTTCTACCTGATCAGGGGTTCCATCCCATATTCCATCAATTACCCATTGCCGCACCTGACCGCGTCCGGCATTGTAAGCAGCGATAATGAGCGGCAGACGTCCTTCATATTCATCGGTAAGACTGGCTAAATACCAGCAGCCGAATTGAATATTTGTCTGCGGGTCATGCAGCAGCTCAGAATCAAATTCTTTTATCCCCTGCTGTTCAGCAATCCACGCCCCGGTTTCGGGCATAATTTGCATAAGTCCTTTGGCACCCAGCGGGGACTCGGCAGTAGTTTGATATTTGCTTTCCGCCCTGATAATAGCAAAAACCAGATAGGGGTCTATATCATTCTGGTAGGCAGCATTGATGACCAGATCTCGATGGGGCTCTGGGTAAAATACGGTTATCCACTTGGGAAAGGTAATCACAATAAGAAGAAAGCCCAGCATGAATAACCAGGACATCTTTATCAGCTTTTTTCTTGAGACTAATACCAAGGCAAAAACCCCCAGCAGTATGCTAATTAATATATATGTGAGTTATGTTTGTACTCTTGCAATGTAATTTTTGGTTGCTGCTTCGATAGTAGACTCAATACTGTGGCGATTATCAATAACTACATCAGCGCGCCTGGCTTTTTCATCCAAATCCATTTGGCTTTCAATTCTTTTTATGGCATCTTCTTCACTTATGTTGTCGCGTTTTATCAAACGTTCGATTTGAGTTTCGCGGTCAACCCATACTACCCATACTTCATCACATATTCTTTCCGCATGGGTTTCATATAAAAGCGGTATTTCCATCACGATTATCGCATCGGGATTTTCTTTTTTGATAATGCGCAGGTCTTCTTTATATCTTTCTGCTACCCGCCAGTGGGTAATTTGATTAAGTTCCTGCAGCAGTTTGGCATCATTAAATACTATTTGCCCCAGCCGGTCCCGGTTTATAGTTTCATCACTGTTTAATATCTCCTGACCGAACCGTTTGACAATATCATTCCAGGCTGGTTTATATGGGTACATAATAGCGTGTGCCAACTTATCGGAGTCAATAATAATTGCCCCCAAATTTTCAAGGGTTTTGGTAACTGTACTTTTACCGCTGGCTATACCGCCAGTCAAGCCAATAATTCTCATATTTATCACCGACTTATAAAAATTCCATAATCCCGATTAATAAAAAAACAAGACCAGGCACAAATGATGCTATACTGCGAATGCTCTCATTTTTCATTATTTTCCCCAAACCAATGCCTACATTAACTAATATAAATTTTAACACACCAACCGATAGTGCTGTAAATAAAATGTTATATCCGGTCATGGCAATTCCTATGCCGACTCCCATGGCGTCTACTGCTAACGCCAATCCTAAGAAAAAAGCTTCCTTCTGACTAATTTCCCCTGATGCGTCCATATCCGCTGCAACAGGTTCTTTTAATATTTTAATTACTATTCCCAGTGACTTCAGGTTAAGGGTTACCAAAGGTTCGTCTTCACTTACCGGCAAATTATCCAATCGGTCACATAATGCCTTGGTCAGAAAAAATATTCCCATTAATATCAGTAAAAAGGCCCCTATCCGCTTTGCGGTCTCAGGCAGTAAAATAGCAGCAATTCCCTGCCCCAATACCATAGAACAGCTTACTGCCAGCGCCGAAGCACTTGCAATAACTATTAGTGAAAGGAAGGGAATTCGGATCTTTTTAATGCCGTAAGCCAGGCCTGCTATAAAACCATCTGCACTTACAGCCAGGGCAAAGAAAATGATAGCTAATGCTTCCAAGCTACTACTCCTATCCAATTTATCAGTAGTATATTCCTACTATATGGATAGAAATAGCGAAGTGTGCCCTGCCTATTTTAGTCAGGAGGTCTTACTTTTGGCACTTTTCACAAAAGTGACTGCCTCTTCCCCCAATAGTTTCCTTAGTTATTATTTGCCCGCACTGCTGACATTTTTCCTTGTCTTTACCATAGACTTTAAGACTGTTTTGAAAGCTTCCGGTCTGGTTATAACCGTCGCGAAAATCGCGAAAGGTGGTGCCATGCAGGTCAATACTATGTTGTAAGATTTGCTTGATTGCATGGCACAAGCCTGCGATCTCACTTTTAGATAAGGATGCTGCCGGGCGGTCTGGTCTGATCCCTGCAGCAAACAACGCTTCATCAGCATAAATATTTCCAATGCCGCAAACCTGATTTTGACTAAGTAACAAACTCTTTATAGCAATTTTGCGATTTTGCGTAATTTTAGCCAAATATTCAGGTGTAAACTCTTCTGAAAGCGGTTCTGTACCCATCAGGGCAAAAAATTGGGCGCGGTTTTTAACCAGATATATCCCGCCGAAACGGCGTGCATCTTCATAAAGCAATTTTTTACCGTTATTTAGATAGAATACAGCATGCACATGTTTGGCGGTAATTTCTGCTTCCCGGTTAACCTGGTAAAACCTGCCGCTCATACCTAGATGTACTATAATATGATGGTAACGGTCTAAAATAATTATCAGGTATTTGCCCCGCCGTGCAAAATCTTTGATGGTTTTATTCATCAGGATCTCTATGGTGAAATCCTGCCTGCGAATAATATCACTGCGCCTAATTTCTATAGCTTCTATTGTTGCCCCTTTATTGGATATAAGGGAATTTTTAATAGTTTCAATTTCCGGTAACTCAGGCAAAAAATTTCCTCCCTCATTGCTAAAATAACTCTGTCTGTTTAACCCAGGGGGACATATCATACCAGTCACGGCCATACTTTATTGATACTTCCAATGGCACGATCAACTGATAAGCATTTTCCATGCAATCTTTTAATAAATAGATTACTTTTTCCAGTTCTGCTGCCGGTACTTCCAAAACCAGATCATCATGGACCTGTAACAGGATTTTAGCACTTAAATCCTGATCCTTTAATTGTGTAAATACTTTGAGCATGGCCAATTTTATAATATCGGCTGAAGTGCCCTGAATCGGAGTATTTAAGGCCATGCGCACCGCAAATGCCTGCACCATTTTGTTTTTAGCATTAAGGTCTGGCAAATACCTGCGCCGCTTTAATATAGTCTCCACATAACCGGTGGCTTTTCCAAATTCGACTATGTCGTGCATATACTGACGGACCCCGGGATAACTGTCTAAGTAATTATCTATATACTGACGCGCCTCTTTGCGGGATACCCCCGTATCGCGTGCCAGGCCGAAATCGCTGATACCGTAAATTATGCCAAAATTAACTGCTTTGGCACGACTGCGCAGTGTACTGTCAACCTTTTCCAGAGGTACTTTAAATATTTCTGCCGCAGTTCTGGTATGAATATCAATTCCCTGCAGGAAGGTTTCAATCAAAGTAGCATCATTACTAATATGAGCCAGAGATCGTAAATCTATCTGTGAATAGTCAGCAGAAACCAGATAATAATTTTTATTGCGGGCTGTGAAGGCTTTACGAATTCGGCGGCCTTCCTCCACTTTTATAGGTATATTCTGCAGGTTAGGTTCAACACTGGAAAGTCTGCCTGTAGCTGTCTGCGCCTGCTTAAATATGGTATGCACTCTGCCGGTATCGGGATGGATTAATTCCTGTAATGCATCTACATAAGTTGATTTTAATTTGGTTAGCTGCCGGTAATCCATAATCAATGGAATAATTTCATGTTCATCATAGAGCTCTTCCAAAATCTCAATGCCGGTAGCATAACCGGTCTTGGTTTTTTTTATAATACGCAAACCCAGATCTTCAAAAAGTACTTTGCCAAGCTGTTTGGGAGAATTGATGTTAAAAGTCTGATCAGCCAAACGGCAGATTTCTGATTCATCTTTTCCTATGCGATAAGCCAGTTCCTTAGATATATCAGCCAGTGCCGGCTTTTCAATTTGAATGCCGCAAAATTCCATATGAGCTAATACATTGGAAAGGGGCATTTCCACATCCACACATAGATGCTGCAGTTCCTCCGGTGTTTGCCGCCAAAGTTTGTTATACAGCTTATTCAGGTTAAGAGTAAGCATTGCGTGATTATCACTATTAATATTAAGGTTTAAGTATTTAAACATTAGCTTGTTTAATTCTTCGCCTTCAAATGACGGATCATTGACATAGGTCAGCAGCAAAGTATCTCCTGCTATTCCCCTCATTTCTATCCCGTACCTGAAAAGAACTACTTGCGCAAACTTAGCATTATGCAGATACTTTTTATAATAGTCGGCTTCCAGGAACGGTCTGATCCATTCCAATTTAAAACTGGATGTATCCCTGATAGGCAAATAGAAGATTTTATCCCGCGCTTCCAGATAGATGCCTTTTAGTTTTGCCCACATGGGATGGCGGTAATCTGCATCTAAATAGACTGCCACTTTCTCCTCCGGATTCAAATCGGTTATAAATGATGCGATTTCCTCTTCAGTGGTTAACTGATTAATTAATATCTCTGCCTCCAATATTCCGGTTGCGGCCGCAGTTGGTCCTTTGTCCTGCAATGCCTGCCAAAAATTATTAAACTCCAAAAATCGATATAAATCGAGCAGTTGCTCACGTTGCGGTTCTTTTAAGCTGAAATCACTTAATTGGCAGGCAATATCCATATGACGTTCAATGGTGGCAAGTTGTCTGCTCAAGAAAGCTTTCTCCCGATTTTCCCTTAGCTTTTCCCTCAGTTTTATATTCTCTACCTGTTCGAGATTAGTATAGAGGTTATCGATATCGGAAAACTGTTTAACAAGTTTTATAGCTGTTTTAGGTCCTACTCCCGGAACTCCTGGAATATTATCAGAAGCGTCCCCCATTAAGGCTTTTATTTCAATCATCTGCTCAGGGTCTACTTCCCATTTTTCTCTCACCTTATCTGTGTCAAAAATTTCAACTTCGGAAATACCTTTTTTAGTCATCAACACTTTGGTAGTTTCAGATACCAATTGCAAGGCATCCCCATCACCTGTGACAATGATTGTAGGTATAGCTTCCTTTTCCGCCATTAGACTGAGAGTACCGATAATATCATCTGCTTCATAGCCGGGAGATTCCAGGTAATCAATATTTTGCGCCTGCAACAACTCGCGCACCAGACTAAACTGTCCCATTAATTCATCGGGGGGAGCGGAGCGATTTGCCTTATATTCAGTATAAAGGTCGGTACGGAAGGTTTTTTTATCCATATCAAAAGCAACAATTAGATGTGTCGGCTTTTCATTTTCCAAAGCCCTGGTTAACATAGTATGAAAACCATAGACACCATTGGTATATACACCATCTCTGGTATGCAGCAGTGGTAAAGCGTAGAAAGCCCTGAACAATAAACTGTTACCATCTACCAGCATTAATTTCTGGTTTGAATTAAACATAATTAACCACCCTATATTT
>CAZLVY010000039.1:5531-11852 GCA_964563125.1 uncultured Syntrophomonas sp.
TGTTTTAGCTGCAACTGATCATCAATTTTCTTGGCTTCTGCTATTTTTTCATTTATTACTTTTATTTGTTCCTGGGCATCTGCATAATCATCAGTCAGTACTGTTTCATCATGCATAGGTGCTGCAATCATTCCCATTGAGTCAATTTCTTTTATCAAGCTGTCAACACGATCATGAGAAACTTTTAACTCTACCATCTGGGTGCTGCCTGCTGAAAAAGCTTGCACTATGCTGCTGGTAGCATTCAAATCATACTCAGCGTTGTTGGCTTGCGCTATCTGAATTATTTGGTCAACTGCTTCCTCTGTATTATCCACCTTTATTTGTGCGGAAAAAATATCTGCAATCCTGATGCCGGGATCAGGATCTGTTTCAATAACCGGTTCATTGGCAACAGGTATATTATCGGTAGGTTCTACTGGTTCTTTGATAGGTTCTTCGTTACCAGTATTAGTCTGAGCAATATCTGCCGTATTATCATTATTAGTATCTTTATCCCAAATCTTAATATGGCTAAGAATTTCTTCAACCGACATCGAAGGTTTTTTAAATTCATTATTTTCTGTCTGGTTTTGCCGATAAGCTATAATATTATCAATCGGCACAAAACTGCTGGAGAAAATGCCTGTTCCCAAGGCAACTATAGCAACAGCTGCAGCAATCCAACCAGCCTTGCTGGGTCTTTTTAATTCCATGGGCTTAAGTATAGATACTTTTTCATCATTGAGACGCTGCCGCAAATCTTGGGCAAAAGTATCCGGAAGTTGTGGTGTATAAAGCTCGTGCATCATTGCCGCCAAAGATTCAAGCTCTTTTAGTTCTTCCCGGCAATTCTGACATACTGCCAAGTGAGCAATAATAGCTTTATTCTCTTTTGCGTTAGTCATTTGGTCTATATATGGCGAAAGTAATTCGCTTATTTGCTCACAATTCATAACACCATACCTCCTTGTATGCTTAGACGAGACGCTTAAGGTAAATGTTCCCTGTTAGCTAATTTTTTTCGTAAAATATTTCGCGCTCTGCTCAGACGCGATTTTACAGTACCTATAGAAGTATCCAGAACCCCTGCAATTTCTTCGTATGACATCTGCATCATATCCCGCAGTATTATCACATTTTTATGTTCAGGTTTCATCTGTCCTACCAGGTGCTGTATGTATTGGGAAAACTCCTGCTGTTCAAATATAATATCCTGGGTCGGTTGCTGGTCGGCAATCTCTTTTCCTACTGTCTCCCCATCCTTCGTAGCTAATGGTTCATCAAGAGATAATGTTGAGATCCTTCGCTTTCGCCTTCGGAGTTCATCCAGACATACATTAGCAGTCACCCGGTAAATCCATGTACCAAAACTGGAATCTCCCTTAAATGAACGTAAAGATCGAAAAGCTTTTATGAAAGCTTCCTGTGTCATGTCATAGGCATCTTCTTCGTTATTCATATATCTGAAAGCTAACGCGTATATTTTGCTTTGATAGGGGCTAATAAGTTCTTCAAAAGCCAGGGTATCTCCCTGCAAACTTTGCTTTACAAGTATTTCTTCGGCAAGCATATAATCTCTTCTCCCTTGCTGTTAAGTGAGAAATCATCCTCTAATATATAATTTTTAATAGTTAATCAAAAAATAATTCGCTATTATCAAGTCAAAATCCTTTAGTTTGCTCCCCGCCTTTTTATAGCACTGTTGCAATATTTTAGTGTAGTTACCAACTATACTGCCCATCTTGACAATTGCCGCGCTGATATTTATAATTATGTTTGCTTACTCAAGGTAGTTTAAGTAAGTTTAAGCCAGAGTGTCGGAATTGGCAGACGAGCGCGACTCAAAATCGTGTGCCCTAGGCGTGAGGGTTCGAGTCCCTCCTCTGGCACCATATAAGAAAAAGCAGAGGGTTAAACCCTCTTTTTTTATTTTTTAGGTTTCAACTCTTTCATCAATTTTAACATAAATAAAAAAACATATATTGAACATATACTGCCAAAACTGCAACAAAAGAGTAATATCTGTTATGCTATGCTTGTATTCAAGTCAACCAGAGTTATTAGAAGGAATGATGAGATGAAGATTGCTGTAAATCTCACTTATTTAACGGATGGGAAACAACCTGTAGGTATCGACCAATTTGCTTTAAATCTTTTTAAAGGCATGCAAGCTATTGGTAAGCTGGATAATTTTCATTTATTTGTCGCCGAAAGTTTCTATGAAAAAGGAGTTTGTTTATTTCCTGAAGCGGAAATTCTCCCTATCGCTGCTATGGATGATTTTTATAATTTGAACAAATACCATCGTTTTTTAAAATCACTTTATATAGATCGGTATCTGGTTCCTTACTTCCTGAAAAAAGCCCGCTATAATCTCTTATATCATCCTTTTAACGGAGTTAATGATTATATTAGTAATGAAGTCCCCACACTTATTACTATCCACGATTTGTTCTTCAAGAACTATCCCGAGGAAATCAACAATTTAAATTTAAAATATATGAAGTACAGATATAAAGACTTAATTTATAAGACCAATCATATTGTTGTTCCTTCACAATTTGTTAAACAGGATATTATGAAATATTACCCTGATGCAGAATTAGATAGGATTACAGTTATTAATAATCCTGTATCGGTAACTTGCGAAAAAACCAGTGAATTTGCAGTTATAAAGCCCTATCTTTTATGTGTTAATTCCATAAGTAACCATAAAAACCTCATTACATTATTAAAAGCTTTCCAACTTATTCAGGATAAAGTGGAGCATTATCTGGTCCTGACCGGAGCTCAAGGGGATACTCACATAAACCTCGAACAATATGCTGCTAAGAATCATATAAAAAAATTGATTATGACTGATTATGTAACAGATGAACATAGAAATTATTTATATCAGAATGCAGACCTTTTCATCTCCCCATCGCTACATGAAGGCTTCGGTATGACACCTGTGGAAGCAGCATTGTTCGAAATACCGGTTTTAACTACGCGCGAGACCAGCATACCGGAAGTTACAAGAAATATGGTAAATTATTATGAGCCAGCTGAAGATTCCTGCGCATTAGCCGCACAAATAATGAATCTTTTGGATAATAAACCGCCAAAAAGCGAACTTGAGCTTATAAAAAAAGCCATGGCTCAGGAATATGATCCAGAGAGAATTGCAGCATTATACTTCGATTTATTCGAACGTGTTAGCAGGAGATAGGTGAGGTATCAAATGAGGTTTAGAGATAAGTTTTTACTGGGTGCCTGGAATGTTGGAATAGTTGAATCCGGCTTTGAAGATATATTTAATAATCCCCGTAACATGAAAATTCGCTGGCTTCAGCATAAATACCGGGATCGATATTTTGCTGATCCCTTTCTTTGTGGTCAGGACGAAAAAAATTATTATATTTTAGTTGAGGAATTAATTTTTTACGAAGACAAAGGCAAAATAGCTCGTTTAACCATTGATAAAAAAACCATGAAACTTGTACATAAAGAAATCATTTTAAATGAAAGTCATCACCTGTCATATCCTTATATATATGATGATTATATAATACCGGAAGGATATCGCAGTGGTGCTGCATATGCATATAAAAGTGTAAAAAACGGAGAAAAATATCAAAAAATCAAAATAAGTGACCATGCCTTAGTAGATCCGACTTTGCTTAAGTATGACAATAAATATTGGCTTTTTGCCACTACAAAAAAAAATACCCAAGACGCTTTACAAATGCTAAGCATCTTTTACTCTGATAAATTAGGAGGATTTGCTCCACATGCCTTAGATCCTGTAAAAATTGATATAAAAACAGCGCGTCCGGGCGGCAGATTTTTTGAGTATCAGGGGAAGCTGTTTAGACCTGTGCAAGATTGTGAAGAGTCATATGGGCATTTTATCAGAATAATGGAGGTTAAAAAATTATCAGTAAACGAATATGAAGAAACGGAAGTAATGGTACTGTCCAGCCAAGACTCACCTCCCTACGATATGGGATTCCATACATTTAATGTCTATAAAAATTGCATAGTTGTTGATGGCTATCGTGAATATTACAGCTATTTTCTAAAACCGTGTTTTGTAAAACTTAAAAAGTTGCTGCTGTTTATGTACAAATGGCAGAACAACAAAGGGAAAGAGATAATATAATTCTTTTATACTACAGTTCAAATTGTGATTTATAAGGAAGTAATTGCTCAAACTGCTTTTGCAAAACTCCTTTTCTTTCGTCAAAATCTATTTCCAAATCGCTGTCATTAATACAAATCATTTTAAACTTTCGTAAGGACATTGATTTGAAGAGTTCCTGATCATTTTGCCCTATTATAAATAAACGTCCATAATTGGTACTTCTGGGTATGAAATTTCCTGTTGCAAACTGCCAATAGGAAAAAATATACTGATTTACATCATGGATAGTACGAAATTTATTTAATGATGTAGCATGTAATATCTCAGGTGCTTTTTGCCACACTTCATTAAATGTTGCTTTTAAAAAAGATGTTGGCAGATGAAAGTTATTAAATCCGGAAAAGCCCCTAACCGGTGCATAATATATATTTCTCAGTAAAAACTTGCCATATTTTAAATTAAACCACTTATGCAAATTCCTGCTTAAAACTTTTCTTTTGGAAAACTCACTATTAATAATTGCCAGGTTATTGATTAAATAATGAAAAAAAGGGTCTTCAGGAACCCATGGCACCAGGGTAACCATGATTCCACTGTCACAGGGGAGACCTTTTTTAAAAAAGTCGGTTGGATGCATATAATCCATAATGAAGGTATCATCGTTGAAATAAACAAATTGTTCTTCTAATCCTTCAATTCTATGAAGATTCAACTCAATAGCATGAGAATTAAATGTGGGGAAATAATCATTGGGCATATAATCAGAATGCCTGACGATATTCAGCTTAGGATGATTGATATTCAACCACTTAGGCAAGTGACCGCATGTCACGAAATGGATTTTATTAACCCACGGAGTAAACTTTTCTATTCCTCTAAACCAATATTGCAAATTATCCCAATCTCTATATAATTGCAAACCCGAGATAGCTTCTTTTTCTTTTGTCAGAAATTTATTTCTGCTTTCCTGCCATTGCTTGTCATCTCCGTCAACCCAAATAATTACGAAATCAATATCATTGTTCATAAATTCATAAATTCTCCTTAGAAATCTGTATTATGATTGTTTTTCTATTCCGCATTGAAAGTGCCGGAAGATCAAAATTTAAAAGTTTTATTGCATAATATTTTCTAATAAAATTACAAAAAACCTTTCTTTTTTACTATAACTATATCCTATAAATAACAATACTATCGAGGTCTGTCAGGCCTTTTTTATTTTTCGCTGCTGCCTGTAGATAATAAATTACTCAACTAAATGCAAAATACTCGTTTATACTTGTTTATAATAGAAATAACTTTTTAATGAGAGGCGGATTAACTATGGATTTGCCCTTACAAGGTATCCGAGTACTGGATTTATCAAGATATTTACCTGGACCATTTGCCACGCAGATTATGGCAGATTTTGGTGCTGAGGTAATTAAGGTTGAAAACCCCCAAGGGGGGGAGCTGGGTCGTATGTTGCCACCTCTTGTCAACGGAGAAAGTTCTCGCTTCTACACTGTAAACCGTAATAAAAAAAGCATCACACTTGACCTTAAAAAAACAGGAGGTAAGGAAGCCTTTAAAAAAATGGCAGTTAAAAGTGATGTGATAGTTGATCAATTTAGACCAGGAGTAATGGACAAAATGGGGCTCGGCTATGAGGAATTAAAACTTGTGAATCCTGCTCTGATTTATTGTTCTATTACCGGTTATGGTTTAAATGGTCCAATGAGGAATGCCGCCGGACATGATATAAACTA
The DNA here is from genome assembly GCA_964563125.1 of uncultured Syntrophomonas sp. Taxonomy (GTDB): domain Bacteria; phylum Bacillota; class Syntrophomonadia; order Syntrophomonadales; family Syntrophomonadaceae; genus UBA1368. The sequence continues at coordinate 11,388 of CAZLVY010000039.1, forward strand.
TCTTAGTCTGTCAGGATTTACTGGTATCAGCGGCTCTTATAATACCAAGCCAGCTATCTGTGGTAGTCAAATTGCCGATATTGCTGGAGGAGGCTTATATTCCGTTATTGCCGTCCTGCTGGCTCTCGCTCAGCGGCAAAAGACCAGACAAGGGCAACATTGTGATGTAGCCATGTTTGATGCTTCTTTAAGCCTAATGGCATATACCATTGGGGAATGGTACGGACTGGGTAAGCTGCCGGCAATGGGAGACGAATTGTTAAGCGGCGGTTATGCCTTTTACCAGATATATCCTACCAAGGACGGTAAATATGTAAGCTTGGGGGCCCTGGAAGAAAAGTTTTATGCTGACTTTTGTTTAAAAATTAACCGTATGGATCTATATGAAAAAAGATGGGACAAAGAATTACAGCGGGAAATTATTGAGGAAATATCCGCTATCATGCAGGAAAAAACCCGGGATGA
>CAZLVY010000039.1:11952-21818 GCA_964563125.1 uncultured Syntrophomonas sp.
AGCGGGAAATTATTGAGGAAATATCCGCTATCATGCAGGAAAAAACCCGGGATGAGTGGGTAGCATTCTTTGCCGACAGTGACATATGTTTCACCCCGGTTCTTGAATTGGATGAAGTATGCAGTCACCCCCAGGTTAAGGCTCGTGAAATGATTGTGGGTATCGAGAACTTTGCAAATTCGCAAAAAGCTCTTAGTTTAACCGGTATCCCGATAAAATTGTCAGATACCCCGGGGCAGATAAAACTTCAATTCCCCAATTTGGGTGAACATACCAAAGATGTCCTGTTATCTATTGGCGGATATACTCAGGAAAAAATTAAACAGCTAGAAGCTGAAGGGGTTATATAGCGTGAAGCTTTAAATTATTTCTAAATAGTTTTTATAGCGGAGGTATATCTATGGTTGAAATTATAGCTTTAAATATTGCCAATACCAATCGATTAAGCCAATTGCTTAATTTAATTTCGCCACAGAAGCAAAAGAAGCTGAAAACTATAAAAGACTCGCTTTCAGCACAACAGGGTCTGGCCAGCGAATTGTTGGCACGTGCTGTCATATGTGATAAATTAGGCTGGCAAAACAATGCTATTAAGTTTTGTTATAACGATTTTGGTAAACCCGGACTCTGCAATGCGAGAGACTTTCACTTTAACTTATCACATTCTGGTGATTGGGTAGTTATAGCACTATCATCCGCAGATGTTGGCATAGATATCGAACAGGTCGTTCCAATTGATTTGTCGATTGCCCGGCATTTCTTTTCTGCCCGTGAATATCACAAACTAAATAGTTTGCCTGTATCTTTACAACTTAATTACTTTTATCAAATCTGGACTCTTAAAGAAAGCTACATCAAAATGACTGGGCAGGGGTTATCTCTAGCATTGGATTCTTTTAGTATCCAATTGGAAGGAAAAGAAGTAGGTTATCCCCGTTTATTAACTGAAAATCCCGGTCAGGTTTTCTTCCACCAATACGATATGCAAAGTACCTATAAGCTAGCAGTTTGCGCTCAGGAAGATTCTTTTTCCCCGCAATTAACGGAAATTGATGAGGATTTTTTACTTATTATGCTTGATTATTTCTATTAGGGCATAAATTTTGGATAATTTATCCTCAAAATAAAGGAATAAATAAAGCTATGTAGAATTTTAGTCTAGATATCAGATTTTTCCAAAATGATGGGAGTAAAATGGTGAATAACAAGATTTTTTTACCCGCTAACTCATCCACAAAAAGGAATATGGTATACTGAGAAATTCTACCCTGGTACAGGCATATCGAACATTGTTGGCACCTTGACACTTACTGGTCAAATCGACTATGTACTGCTTAAGAAGGCTATTAACTTTGTATTAAAAAGCAATGCGGGAATGAGGTTACATATCGTCGAAGATACGTTTGGTGCTCGACAATATGTAACTAAACATGAAGATAAAGATTTTGATTTTATTGATTTTAGCCAAAAAGGTGGATGGAACGGGGTTCTTGAATGGATTAATGAGGAACGTATAACTCCTATTTATTCTATTGATTCAGATCTTTATGCTTTTGTCTTTATTAAGATTTCTGAGAATGAAGGTGGTTTTTTTATAAAAGCCCACCATACAATAGTTGATGCGTGGACTATGATACTAATTGGTAATCAAATTAGCGATTACTACCTCAAGAAAAAAGAGGGAAAGGCACCCGAAATCCACCAATTACCCTCTTACCTTGATTATATTGAATCCGAAATAGACTATGAAAAGTCACCAGAGTTCACGCAAAGTAAGGCTTTTTGGGTCAATAAGTTTAAAACAATTCCTGAACTTACAACTCTTAGCCCTAATAAAACAATGTTTGCATCTTGTGAAGCTTCACGAAAAATCTTCACTCTTTCCAAGGAACTAACTACTAACTTAAATCAATACTCCAAAGATTCAGGAGTATCTGTATTTGTATTACTGTTATCAATATTGACTATTTATTTGCATAGAGTACTGGAAAAAAATGATATTGTTGTAGGAACACCTCTCCTTAATAGATCTACTATAAAAGAAAAAATGACTATAGGCATGTTCATTGAAACTATACCTATACGTTTGCAAATTGATGATAATCTTGATTTTGAAACTTTTGCTCTCCGGGCAACTGATGAATGGAAGCAAATGCGAAAGCATAGATACCCCTATAATCTGCTGTTGGAGGAAATAAGAAAAAAACAAAAGCTTACTACAAATCTTTATGACATTATGATTGACTACCAGAATGTTAAGTTTGACCTTGGACAATCATTTAAGCCGAGACCATATTTCAGTGGTAGTGAGTCTAATTCTATTTGTCTTCACATTAGTGACAGAGAGAATATAGGTCAATTAAACTTTGATATTGATTATCAGGTGGATTTATTTTCTGAATTCGAAATAGAATCTATATATTCCAATTTGATAACTCTATTAGAAGATGCTCTTAAAACCCCAACAAAAAAGATATATCAATTAGAATTGTTAAAGGATCAGGAAAAGGATTATATTATAAATAAACTTAATTTAACCTTTTCTGATTTCGAAAGAGATAAGACAATTTATAATTTATTTGAGGAGCAGGTTGAGAAAACTCCTGATAATATTGCAGTCATATATGAAGATAAGAAAATTACTTATAAAGAATTAAATTCATCCGCTAATCGTTTAGCAAGAGTCCTAATAAAAAAAGGTATAAAAACCGGAAATATTGTTGCCCTTCTTATTGACAGGTCTATTGAAATGGCTGCAAGTATTTTGGCTATATTGAAAGCAGGCGCTGCTTACCTTCCTTTAGATCCTAATTATCCCCTGAATAGAATTAATTTTATCCTGCAGGATAGTAATGCAAAACTTTTACTGACTCAAAACCATTTATTAAATAATACAATCGACTGTCCAGTATTAAATCTTGATAATTTTTTAAATTATCAGTTAGACGATCTTAATTTAGATAATGTTAATAAACCTTCTGATTTAGCTTACGTTATTTACACTTCAGGTTCTACAGGTAAGCCAAAGGGAGTAATGATTGAGCACAAATCGGTTTGCAACTTTTTTTCAGCTATGGCTCAGCAGGTTGATTTAACTGATAAAATTGTATTGTCCGTTACAACTATTTGCTTTGATATTTTTGCTTTCGAACTGCTGCTTCCTCTCGTTAATGGTCTTACTATAGTTATCGCTAATGAAGAACAGCAACTCGTGCCAATGGCTTTAAGCAGCTTAATAATCGATCATGGAATAAACATCATACAGACTACCCCTTCACGTATGAACCTATTACTAATGGATGAAAACTCTCATAAAGCTTTAGAAAATGTTACTGATATTATTTTGGGCGGGGAAGCATTTCCTGAAAAGTTACTTAAAAAGCTTAAACGCATTACTTCAGCACGCATCTTTAATGGTTATGGCCCAACCGAAGCCACAATATATTCAACTTTTAAAGAACTTACTAATAATAATTTCATAACTATTGGCAAACCTGTTGCAAATACTAAGACTTATATATTAGATAAAAACCTACTTCCGGTGCCGATAAATATTCCTGGTGAATTATTTATTGGAGGGGAAGGTCTTGCCAGAGGATACCTGAATAGGAGCGAATTAACTAAAGAGAGATTTCTTCCCAACCCTTTTGAAACCGGAGAACGTATTTACCGTACTGGAGACCTTGCAAAATGGACTTCTGAAGGAGAAATTGATTTTCTGGGAAGAGTTGATTTTCAGGTCAAAATAAGAGGTTACAGAATAGAATTAGGTGAAATAGAAAATACTTTATGCGATCATAACCAAATTTTGGATGCAGCAGTAATTGATCAGGAAGCTGAAAATGGAGATAAATATCTTTGTGCTTATTTAATTGCAAAAGCGAGCACTTCCAGTGCAGAATTAAGACAATTTCTTTCTAAAACACTTCCTGATTATATGATTCCTTCTTCATTTGTTTTTCTGGAAGAAATGCCCCTGAACTCCAATGGAAAAGTATGCCGTAATACTCTTAAACAGTCACACTTACCTGTTGTTGAAAGTTCTGTACCATTTGTTGAGTCAAGAAATGAAGTTGATAGCATACTAATAAAAAAATGGTCTAAGGTTTTAAACATCAATAAACTAGGTATTGATGATAGCTTTTTTGATTTAGGGGGAGATTCTTTAAAAATTGTGAGATTGTTGGTCTTATTGCTACCTTTAAACTGGGAATTAACCGCAAGAGACTTCTATAAATACCAAACAATTCGATGTCTTTCGGATAAAATTCGTGGAGTTAGCGAAGATGAAAACTGGCATGAAGATTCGAGAAACGATATTGCTAGTATTTATTCCAAACACAATATTGCGGATATAAAATTTAGTGGTAAACTGATAAAAATGACTAATGTTTTATTGACTGGAGCAACTGGTTATCTGGGAGCTCATTTATTGAAAGAATTGTTCATATCTACAAACTCGCAGATATACTGTATTGTGAGAGGCAGTTCTTTAGAAAAAGCTACGAAAAAGCTTTCCAAATCCTTAGACTTCTTTTTCCCAGATGAGTTTAAGAATGAAATTGGTCGAAGAATAAAAATTGTACATGCTGATTTAGCTTTAGATTGCTTTGGCTTATCTACTACACAATATGAAAAGTTAGGAAAGAGCGTAGATACTGTTATCCATTCCGCAGCCAAGGTAAGACATTATGGTGGATATTCTGATTTTGAGATGGTAAATGTTTTTGGAACTAAACGGGTAATAGATTTTTGTCTTACTTTCGGCCAAAAATTGCATTATATCTCTTCGACCAGTGTATCCGGTAGATATCTTGTTAAACAAAACTTAGGTGATACAGTATTCACAGAAAATGATTTTTTCATTGGTCAGCATTATTATGAAAATGTATATGTAAGAAGTAAGTTTGAAGCTGAAAATAAGATATTAACTGCTATGAAAGAAGGACTGAATGCAACCATTTATAGAGTTGGCATGCTTTCAGGAAGATACTCTGATGGTCATTTTCAGCTAAATATTGAAGATAACGGTCTGTACAACAGAATGAAATCAGTAACTCTATTAGGAGCCATTCCAGAAGAGTTTTATAAACAAGAACTGGAGTACACTCCTGTTGATTACTGTAGTCGCGCAATCTTACTACTGGCAAATTTAGCCGAAAATAAGAACAAGGTATTTCATATTTTTAATCACAAGACAGTATTTGTCTCACATTTTGTAACTGCTGCAAAGCTATGTGGTTTTAATATTGAAATTAAGGATAAGGACTCCTTTTCAGATCATTTAAAGAAGACGTTCTCAGATCCCACGCAGACAGAAGCTCTTACCGGTATTATCAATGATATTAACCTTACAAGAACTATTGGTTTACAGGATTCCCCGTTTATTGAATCTGAAATCACTTGCAAATATCTTAAACTACTAGGATTTGAATGGCCAGTAATCGATTTACCTTATTTGACAAAGGTTATAACTTACATGGAATCTATACACTTTCTTACCAAGAAGACTAATACTGGCAAAAGTGACCATCTCATAGTTTCATAAAAGTAATATATACCAATATTTATTTATTGTTTTTGGGAGAGGAAAGTATTGAATATATTTAGCAATTGGAATTTTAATGATATATCATTAAAATTTAATAAACTTGAATTTAAGCAGGAACAATATTATATAAGTCTTTCTGTTTTACAAATATTTGCAGTTCTGCTAATTCTGGCGGAGTTAGTATTACTTGTCATAGTAAATTATCCAAAACAACCGAATGTAGTAGAACAGGGATTTGTATATCGAAACTACTTATACGCGATTATAATAGTAGTTGAGTCTATTTTTCTATTTATGGTGCGTGTTAACAATCCTAAACTTCCGGAAGATATAACCCTTTATCACCAAATACTTATTATTTGCAATACCATTTTTATGGTTTGCTGGGCAGCTTCCATGAGTAGTGTGGATCAAATAATACATGGGGATATTACCGTTTATATTATTGGCTGTTTTGCTGTAGCTGCATCACTCAGGTTTGCTCCCTTTCAATTCTTGTTAGTCTATGCTATTTCTTTCAGCGTTTTTATTTTTGGAATGATCCAATTTCAAACTAATATTGATAAACTAATTGCTCATTACATTAATGGGTCAGTATTAGTAATAATGGCTTTCGTAGTTTCCATTATTCTACACCGGATGAGGGTAAGAGATTTCATTTCACGAAAAACTGTAGAACAACAAAAATCAGAAATGGAACAACGCGTAATAGAAAGAACTGCTGATCTTGCTACAGCCAATGAGGAACTAAAAGCTGAGGTTATTGAAAGAAAAGCTGCTGAAGAAAAAATGGCCTATTTTAGTTTGCATGATGCTTTAACCGGCTTATATAACCGGACTTATTTTGAAGAAGAAATGCGCCGACTTTCCAATGATAGAGTCGGTAATGTCGGTTTAATAATGTGTGATGTGGATGGATTAAAATTAATAAATGATTCGATGGGACACGATAATGGTGATTCATTATTGCTGGCAACAGCTAACTTAATTAAAAGCTGTTTTAGAAATACTGATGTAGTTGCCAGAGTCGGTGGAGATGAATTTGCAATTCTAATTCCCAATTGTACACCGGAAATATTGGAAAGCGCCTATAACAGGTTACAAGAATCAGCCAATCAGTCTGATTTGTCATGGCAGGGAATGCCGCTCAGTTTATCAGTTGGGGTAGCCATGCGTACCAATCCTTCGGTTCTTTTAAGTGACATTTATAAAGAGGCAGACAATAATATGTACCGCCAAAAGCTCTACCGCAGTCAAAGTGCCCGCAGCGCCATTGTCCAAACTTTGATGAAAGCCCTGGAAGCACGCGACTTCATTACCGAAGGTCATGCTGAAAGGCTGCAGGTGATGGTGGCTGAATTAGGAGCCAAGTTAGGGCTAACCGGCAGAAACATAGTTGATTTAAGGCTTTTCGCACAATTTCATGATATAGGCAAAGTAGGTTTACCAGATAGGATACTGTTTAAGCCGGAACCATTAACCCCTGAGGAAAGAAAGGAAATGCAAAGACATTCCGAAATGGGTCACCGTATTGCCTTATCAGCCCCGGATTTAGTTCATATTGCTGATTGGATATTAAAACACCATGAATGGTGGAATGGCTCAGGTTATCCTTTAGGTTTAGAAAAAGAGGATATCCCTTTAGAATGCCGTATCTTAGCAGTGGCTGATGCCTATGATGCTATGACCAGTAATCGTCCATATCGAGAAGCTCTTCCCCGGGCAACTGCTGTAGCAGAACTCGAAAGATGTGCCGGCATCCAGTTTGACCCTTACTTGATAAAACAATTTGTTGAAATGGTAGAACAACAGCAGTAAACCATGTAAAATCCCGCAAAGTGATAATAAAATAGATTAAAATAGTCTTCTGTCCTAAAACAAAAGACTATTTTTTTGTAATATTTTATCTATTATAGCAAAACCTATACCAATGAAAGGAGGCTGAATTATGAGAATTAGCGATCCCAATAAGTTGGTAGGCAAAATTTTAGATATTAAACTTGGTCATGATATGACTGAAGTGATAGTAGATATAGGTGATCAACCAGTAACCGCAACTATAACAGCAGGTGCAGCAGAGGCGCTCAATTTGCATAAAGGAGATGAAGTTTTTACTGTTTTTAATTCTACTGTCGTAAGTATTATCAAAGATACTAAACATTAATAACCTTATAAAAATTTAATATTTTTTTTATCCTGCCCAATATTCCAATAACAAATAATTCGGCAGGATATTTTTTTTTATGGAAAGAGGATTTTGGCTTAATGAAGTTAAATTAGTAATATATATAACTTGTAGGAAAACCAGATATCTCACAACAGCTAAAATCGCGAAGGTTACAGAGCAAGTTTTTTAGGGGGGTGGTATAGGAGAATTTATGCTTTAATTACGTCAGAATTTTTTTTAGTAACAAAAAAAATAATTACTAATAACTGACGGGAGGTTTGAAAAAATGGACATAAACAAAGTTGCAGTTCTGGGTGCCGGAACTATGGGATTGGGTATTGCCTGGGCAGTTGCCGGAGCAGGTAAAGAAGTGGTGCTCTACGATATCAAACAGGAGATAGTAGATAAGACTATAGCAAGAATTGGTAAAGGACTGGCTAGAGCTGAAGAAAAAGGACAGGCTCCAGCGGGAGCTAAAGACTTTATTCTGGGCAAAATAAGCGGCACAGCAGTTATGGAAGACCTGGCAGATGTAGAGTTTGTCATTGAGTCTGTTGTTGAAAACATAGACATTAAAAAACAAGTCTATGCCAATTTATCCAAAGTTCTTAAACCAGAAGTAGTCGTTGCTACTAATACATCTTCACTATCAATTACTGAAATTGCCGCTGCCTATTCCGATCCGACTAAAGTAGTGGGCATGCACTTCTTCAACCCTGCAATGGTTATGGCTCTTATCGAGGTTATCCCAGCCATTCAGACCAGTGAGGAAACTGTGGAAGTGGTTATGGAATTATCAAAGGCTCTAGGCAAAAAACCAATTAAAGTCAAAGAGGGTCCCGGTTTTGTTGTAAACAGAATCCTTATCCCGGGAATGAATGAGGCGGCCTTTATACTAATGGAAGGTCTGGCTACTGTGGAAGATATTGATAAAGCTATGAAACTGGGTGCTGGCTGGCCTATGGGTCCCTTCACACTATGTGATATGGTTGGTATTGATGTCGGTCTGGAAGTATGCAACGTTCTATTTAGAGAAACTGGTGATCCTAAGTATCGCCCCGCTGGAATTCTTAAGCAATACTATCGGGCAGGCTGGCTGGGAAGAAAAACCGGGCGCGGTTTTTACGACTATAGCAAAAAATAATTTTAACTAAATTAAAGGGGGATATAGGGAATGTCATACAGAGATAAACAATATGATACATGTCTGGTATCATTCGAAGATCCTAATATTGGTATTATTCAGATTAACCGTCCTAAAGCATTTAATGCAGTAAACGAGAAATTATTAGATGAGACTTTTGAAGTTCTGGAAGGTATGCATTTTGACCCTGAAGTAAGAGCAATAATTATTTGTGGAAGCGAAGCTGCCTTTGCTGCTGGTGCTGATATAAAAGCGGTTAAAGATTACAATGCTTTTGAAGCTTATAACTTCCTGGACAAAGTTCATAAAACTATTTACATGATAGAAGATAACAGTAAACCGGTTGTTGCTGCTGTTAATGGGCTGGCACTTGGTGGTGGCCTGGAATTAGTAATGGCTTGTGACATCAGAATAGTGGGAGATACGGCTACATTGGGAATGCCGGAAATCAATCTGGGGATATTCCCCGGTGCCGGCGGAACTCAAAGATTCCCACGTAACGCCTCAATTTGCCAGGCTAAACAATACATTTTCACTGGTGAATTCTTTACTGCTGCTATTGCTGAAAAGATTGGCCTGGTAAATATGGTAGTTCCAGCTGCTGAAGTTATGGACCAAGCCCGCAAAATGGCTAAGAAATTAGCCCGCAAGTCTCCTGTGGCTATGAGAGAAGCTAAACAAAATATTAATAATTCTATGAATGTTGATATTAAAGCCGGCAGCAAGGCAGAACAAAAATCCTGGTCTATGCTGTTTTCTGGCCCCGACCAAAAAGAAGGCATGAATGCTTTCTTGGAAAACAGAAAAGCTACTTTTACACAATTCTAATTTAATCGGTTTGATCAGACTTAAATTCAAAAAGTATGGGCAAGGATAACCACTCACTTATCCTGCACTGAATCTTACATACTTAAAGGTTTAAGATTTGATAAAATAATTTCTTTAAAATAAGGGGCTGTGTGAAAACACAGCTTAGAAAAACCGTTTAAAACGTTAAGTTTTAG
>CAZLVY010000040.1:0-6983 GCA_964563125.1 uncultured Syntrophomonas sp.
GAAAAACCCAGCGTTGCCCGTGAAATTGCCCGGGTGTTAAGCAGTCAATCGAAAAACAAAGGCTATATTGAGGGGCCAAAGTATATAGTAACCTGGGCATTAGGCCATTTAGTAACATTGTCTGAACCGCATGATTACGATGAAAAGTATAAGCAGTGGCGTCTTGAAGATCTGCCTATGCTTCCTGAAAAAATGAAGCTTAAAACTATTAAGCAGACCAGTCACCAATATCGGGTAGTAAAGGATTTGATGAATCGTAAAGATGTTAATGAATTAATTATAGCAACTGATGCAGGACGGGAAGGTGAACTGGTAGCCCGCTGGATTATTGATAAAGCTAACTGGAAAAAACCTATTAAGCGCTTATGGATTTCATCGCAAACCGATGCAGCAATAAAGGAAGGTTTTGCCAAACTCAGGCCTGGTGCAGAATATAATAATCTGTATGCCGCAGCCTTATGCCGTGCTGAGGCCGATTGGCTGATTGGCTTGAATGTAACCCGGGCTTTAGCCTGTAAGTATAATGCGCAACTGTCTGCTGGCCGCGTACAGACCCCTACTCTGGCTATGATAGTTAATCGGGAAAAAGAAATACAAGCTTTTAAACCAGTTGATTATTGGACCTTAAGAGCTGACTTTGGTGATTATTTTGGTGACTGGCGGGATAAAAAAGGGCAAAGTCGTATTTTTGACGAGGCTCGGGCCAAGGAAACAGCAGCTTTGCTTCAGGGACACTCTGGGCTTATTACAACACTTAACATTAGCAGTAAAAGCGAACTGCCCCCCCTGGCTTATGACTTAACCGAACTGCAGAGGGATGCGAATCGGCGCCTTAATTTTTCTGCCCAGAAAACTTTATCGGTTCTGCAGGATTTATATGAACAGCATAAAATAGTGAGCTATCCGCGCACTGATTCCCGCTATATCAGTTCTGATATTGTGCCGACTTTACCTGCCCGGTTAAAGGGTATGGGAGTGGGTCCTTATGCTGAATTTGCTAAAACCCTGCTGCAGAAAAGGTTAAATCCGGGCAAACGATTGGTTGATAACAGCAAAGTGAGTGACCATCATGCTATTATTCCGACTGAACAACCATTAAATTTAGCAAAATTATCAGCCGATGAAAAAAGGCTTTATGATTTAATTGCCAGACGATTTCTGGCTGTCTTATATCCGCCTCATATTTATGAACAGGTGACCTTAATTACTGTAATTAATAATGAGGCCTTTCATTCCAGGGGTAAGCGCACCAAGGAACTGGGATGGAAAGCAGTGACTATAGTAGTAAAGGAAAAGGATGACACCGCAAGAGAGGAATTACCGGAACAAAACCTGATCAATCAGCAACAGGGTGAACGTAAAGAAGTCAAGAATATTAAGATTAACAAGTCCAAAACTACTCCTCCGGGCCGTTATACTGAGGCTACTCTGCTGACCGCTATGGAATCACCCGGAAAATATATTGAGGATGAAGAACTGCGCGAAACCATTAAAGGACATGGACTGGGGACACCTGCCACTCGGGCAGAAATAATTGAAAAGCTGATTAATTCCTTTTATATCGAGCGCAACGGCAAAGCCTTGATACCTACTGATAAAGGTATCCAATTAATAGCACTGGCACCGGATTCTTTAAGATCACCTGAGATGACTGCCGAGTGGGAACAGCGTTTAAATGATATAGCCATCGGTAAAGGCAGTCGCAGCGAATTTATTAAGGGAATTCGTCACAGCGCTTCAGAAATGGTACAAAAGGTAATAGCAGATGACACGCAGTATCAGGCCCATAATGTCAGTCGAACCAAATGTCCGTCCTGTGGTAAGAATTTGCTCTTGGTTAATGGCAAAAAGGGTAAAATGTTAATCTGTCCTGATAGGAACTGCGGGCATCGTCAACCGGAAAAGCCTCAGGATACTGACATTTTTAAAAAGGGCAAAGGAAGCAGCCGCTATGATCAAAAACTGATAGCTCAGTATAGTGATAAAGAAGAGATTGGAACTAATTTAGGTGACCTCTTAAAAGAAGCTTTAGCTAAAAAGGAAAAGCAAAAGGATAAAAATAATTAGCTGCTGATAGCTTGGCAGTAATATGCTAAAAGCAGCTAATTACAAATCGTATGTATATTTAAGGCTATTTTTTTACCGGGCCAGGAGTTTTCCGAGCCGCATATTCACTAATACAAATATTATCCTCATCTAAAAAAGCGATTTCAGGATTACGCTTTTTCAAATCATCACCTGATGAGCGGGAAATTTTGTCAGCAATGCGGATTTGACTAGGGGATAAATTTAAAGCAAAAACGATGCTTTCCCTCTGGCCATAACAACCGGCATGAGCTATTCCCGCCAGCTTGCCTAATACAATAATGTCACCGCCCGCAGTTATTTCAGAGCTTTCATTAACATCCCCCCAAATAACCAAAACACCGTCGGCATGAACTTTTTGCCCACTGCGGATATGACGGCGAATAAATACATCCTGTCCGGGTGACGGGACTGTTTTTTCTCGGGCTTCTGTTTTGGAGGCTGATTTTACCGGTTCATTGTTATTCAAAACAAGACCATTTTCCAGGCACAGCTTTTGGAGAGCGGCTATTTCCTGATGGGAAAGGTTTTTTAAACCTTCACCTTTAAAATAGACTGCAGAACCGGCAAAAAGAGTATTGTTTTGGGCTAGGTGGCTGGCAAGATAAGTCATGTATTCAGCACAAGTTCCCGGTCCAAAAACAAAAACCAAGTTACCGTTAACCCCTTTGATTTTTATCATCTAATAGATTACCTGCCTTTTATAGGAATATTTATATCAAGGGCGGAATGACGTCCTTCACTTATAAGATTGACTTCAGGTACACCTTCAATGTCAAAATGACGAGCGATAACTTCTATTATTTCTGTTTTTAATTCAATTAACACTTGAGCAGAAACATTCATGCGGTCATGGGTTAAAACTACTCGTAAACGTTCATTAGCCTTATTGCGACTAGAGGTTTCAGGTTGGGAAAAAATTTTTTTAATAAAATCTAACACATTATAACCTCCTTACATATTGGGGAAAAAGTTGCGACTTAACAGCTTTAACTTATGCCAAACGGACTCTTCCTCAAAAGTGGGGAACTCAACTTCCTCGCCGCTCAAGCGCAATGCGATATTATTGAAAGCAATTGCCGCAGCAGATTTTCCATTCATTATAATTGGTTCACCCTTGTTTGTAGAAATGACTACACCTTTATCTTCAGGAACTACGCCTAAAAGATCAATACATAAATGCTCTACCAGGTCTTCAATAGAAAGCATATGACCATCTTTAACCATATCCGGACGTATACGATTAACTACCAGGACAATGTCATCGAACTGTGCCGATTCAAGCATGCCAATTATACGATCGGCATCCCGTACTGCTGAAACCTCTGGATTAGTTACTACTATCGCCTTGTCAGCAGCAGCAATGGCATTTTTAAATCCTTGTTCAATTCCTGCCGGACAGTCAACAAATATATAATCATAGTCAGGTTTAAGCTGCTCACAAATCTCTCTTACCTGGTCGGGGGTAATATCGTCTTTATTTCTGGTCTGGGCTGCCGGGAGCATATGTAGACAGGGGAAGCGTTTATCCTTTACCAGTGCCTGCTTTAAAGTGCACTCACCTTCAATTACCTGAACAATATCATAGACTACCCGATTTTCCAAACCAAGCAGCAAATCAAGTTTTTTTAGTCCGATATCTAAATCCATTACTACTACTTTGTAATCTAATCGGGCCAAAGCAGAACTAACATTAGCAACCGTAGTTGTTTTGCCGACTCCACCCTTACCAGATGTTACAACTATAACTTTATGTTCCGGTAGTTTTTTCTCCATATTTTGCGATCCTCCTCGATATTCTATTTAAAAATCTATATTTTCCAAATTGAGGACAAGATTAGACAACTATATTCTAATTGTAAAGCATATTGAGGTCTGAATAAACTGCTATTTATGGAAAATGCAAGAATTGGCATAAAAAATATGCAGAAACTAAACATGAGCCCGGGGTGGGCTCATGTGGAGAGGGAATGTGATGGAATTTTAACTATATGTTTGGGGGTGAAGGTTAATATTATTATGACATGGGCAAAACATTTTAGCAATAGTCTGAATATTAAAAATATTTATATCAACAAATTTTATTCCGACATATTCCGACAAACATAATTCGAATTTAGTAATTTATCTTATATAAAATTAGAATAAGTTAGATTATTATCATATTTAAATATTCCCCGAAGATAATCAGACTGATATTAATATTATTAATAAATTTAGCATGAGCAGATGATTAAACTGCAAAAAAAAAAATAGGAATATCTTTGCCCGTTCAAGAATAAATGCTTTTTTGCAAATACCGGCGAATAGAGAATTACGAAGCGCAAATTACGTATTTAAACAAATTGACGACTGTTTTAGGCTTATGCAATAATTACTTTAAAGAATACAAGGATAGGAGGAAAGTTTTTTATGTTTTTATTAAATCCTAAAAAATACGAACGGCCTTTTAAAGACGAAAAAACTAATGAAATTTTTCAAAAAACAATTGATTTTTTTGAAACTAAAGGTCTGCAAAGTATTAAAGAAGATGATCAGGACATTACCTTTTGTGATGACTATTTGGATTTTAATCGGGAAGCCGGAGCTTTTGCCACTCTTTTGACCCCGGCCGGTTATGGTGCCCCTGATTCTCGCTGGGATATGAACAGAATTGCGCAATATAACGAAATTCTGGCTTTTTATGGCTTATCTTACCAGTATAATTATCAGGTTACTATTTTAGGAATCGGACCGCTATGGATGGGTGACAATGAAGGAATAAAGCATAAAACGGCTCAACTGTTAAAAGACGGTGGTATTTTTGCTTTTGGTCTATCTGAAAAACTGCACGGTGCTGATTTATATAGCAATGAAATGAAGCTTTACCATAATGAAGACGGTACTTATACTGCTAACGGGGAAAAATACTATATTGGTAACGGTAATAAGGCAGCATTAGTATCTACTTTTGGACGTTATGAGGAAAATAATGATTACGTATTTTTTGCGGTAGAAAGCGATCATGAAAAATATGAATGTGTGAAGAAGATCGATACCTCTGGTAACCGTCCTGCTTATGTGGCTGAATACGCAGTTCACAAATATCCCATAACTAATGATGAAATTCTCTCCAGCGGCAATCTGGCCTGGGATTCAGCCTTAAATACCATCAATGTGGGTAAGTTCCAGCTGGGCTTTGCATCTATCGGTATTTGCACCCATGCGCTTTATGAAGGAATCAATCACTCCTACAATCGCTGGTTGTATGGTCATCGGGTTACTGATTTTCCTCATATCAGAAAAATTTATACTGAGTCACTGATGCGGCTTATTGCCATGCGGCTTTATGCTTTTAGGGCTGTGGACTATTTCCGTTCAGCATCAGATGAAGACAGACGTTATTTACTCTATAACCCGATTCAAAAAATGAAAGTTACCACCCAGGGGATGAAAATAATCGATACCATGCTGGACGCAGTTGCTGCTAAAGGATTTGAACAAGATACTTACTTTGAGTTAGCAGTCAGAGATATTGGCATGATTCCGCGCCTGGAAGGAACTACGCATGTAAATATGGCCTTAGTTATAAAATTCATGCAAAATTACTTCTTTGATAATATTGATTATCCGGAAATTGTTAAAAGAGATGATATAGCCAATGATGATTATATATTAAAACAAACTGCCGGCAGTCTGCGCCACATAAAGTTCCCCCATTATCTGAAGGCTTATGAGGGAATATCGACTCCTAATATTGAAGTTTTTAAGGAGCAGATAGAACTCTTAAAAGAATTCCTCGCCCAAGCTGCCCCAACTCCTGAGCAGGCAAAAAATGTTGACTATATGCTGGCATTAGGTGAAATATTTACGATGGTAGCTTATGCGCAGCTAGTGCTGGAAAATGCCAAAATAAATACAATAGAAAAGGAAATAATCGATGAAATCTTTAATTTCATGATTAGAGATATTTCAGGCTATGCTTTAAATGTCATCCTAAACTTTAATAACAGTGAAGCACAGGAAGGTTACTTGTATAAGATGATAAAGAAACCAATCTACAATAAGGAAATAAGTGATAAAGTATGGGAAGAACAAGTCTTGTCCTTAATCGGCGCCTACGAAATGAACCCTTAAAAATGGTTAGGCTTAATTGTTAAAATTTTCAAGAGCAATAAGGTATGAGCTTGCTTAAGTTCATACCTTTTCTTATTTAGCTTGACTTACTTTTAAATCGCTATTTTTCGGAGACAATAGCTATAATGTAGTAAAAGTGAAAGAGTAATGTTGCTTTAGGTGTAAGTTAATTAAAGCCAATTGAAGAAGGAAGTTTTATGAAGAATTTATTAAATAAAATCGGGGTTATTATAGGTGGTATTGTTCTATTTTTAGTTTTTTTTATGGTTGGGGCTACTCTGACTCAAGCCACACCCAAAATACTGCTCTATACTACCGGTATTAATAACTGGGAATACCAACCCCGCGAGCAGACAACTGTATATTATAGTGACGGACAAGAAATGACCCGCCTCGGTTATCAGCGCATTTATAGCGAAGATTTTCCTCAGTTTATTAAAGACGGTGTAGTGGCAGTTGAAGACCGGCGTTTTTATGAACATGCTGGTTTTGATGCTAAAGGAATCGGCCGCGCTATTTGGGTTAATATTAAAGCAGGGTCCAAGGCCGAGGGGGGCAGTACCATAACTCAACAGTTGGCCAGAACTCTTTTTTTAAGCAACGAAAAAACCTATACACGTAAAATAAAAGAGGTCCTGGTAGCAACTGCCATTGAAGAAAAATACAGCAAAGACGCCATTTTGAATATGTATTTAAACGAAGTTTTTATTGGACGCGGTTCCTCCGGGATTGCTACCGGTGCACGCATTTATTTTAACAAAGATGTAATGAATTTAAATGAA
>CAZLVY010000040.1:7083-9452 GCA_964563125.1 uncultured Syntrophomonas sp.
GGTGCTTTAAGAGCTTTAGTCGGTGGAGCTGATTTTACCCGCAATCAAATTAATATGGCTAACCAGCCGCGTCAGCCAGGTTCAGCTATAAAACCTTTGTATTATGCGGGTGCCTTAAATGAAGGAATAATCTATCCGGATACTAAACTTAATAATAAACCTCGTCAATTTGGAGACTTTCGCCCGGAAAACAGTTCTGCTTCCGCACCGGAGACAGTTAATGTTAGTCAGGCTTTAATAAACTCTTACAATGTTGCTTCTGTAGAAGTTTTAAATAATCTGGGGCTCGAAAAAGGTGTTGATTATTTAGAAAGGCTCGGTGTATCAACAATAACCGAAGCAGATAAAAACCTGGCTCTAGCTTTGGGAGGCATGAGTAAGGGTATAACACCACTGGAAATGGCTGCCGCTTTTGCCGTATTTCCTAATCAAGGTCTTTACCAGGAGAATTATTTGATAGAAACTATTACAGATGTTGACGGCAAAATCATATACAACTATAAGCAAAAGGACCATAGAGTCATTAGCAGGTCTATAGCTGCCGCTATGAATGATATTCTGCAGCAGGCAGTACGTTATGGTACGGGGGGCAGTGCGGCTATTGCCATTACAAGTGCTGGTAAAACCGGCACCACAACTGACAGCAGAGATTTATGGTATGTAGGCTATACTAATGATTTGGTGACCGCAGTTTGGGTAGGTAACAGCGATAATACTCCAGTTACCGGTTATCGCACTTATGGCGGTGCAGTAGCAGCACCTATCTGGCGGGATTATATGAATAGACTTTTCTATAGCTATTGGTTGGAAGAGAAACCTGCTCCACCAGCAGTTAAGAAACCGGATGAAGAAGAAACTGAAGTAACCGAAGAAAATGATGAACAGTACGAGGAGAACGGACAGAACCAACAGAATGAGGAAATAACTGAAGATCAAGCGGCAGAAACGCCGGAAAATACAGAACCTGACCTGCCAGATATAATTGAAGAACCTGAGGATGAAGAGGTGTCCTCTGCTAACCCGGTACCCGAGTCGCAAACTCCTGATGAGGTGGTGGGTTTTTAAAACAGTGTTTCCTGGCAGCAGTATTTGTTATAATCTATTGGTAACAGGAGAAGAAGTAAGGGGATTATCTGTATGCGTTATGAAGGAAATATATTCAGACCTTTTAGTGAAGCCAACAGTTATTTACTGCAATGTACTATTGGGTGTTCACATAATAAATGTACATTTTGCGGTATGTATAAAGATAAAAAATATCGTTTACGTAGTTTAGCAGAAATCAAAGAAGATATTAAAATGGCAGGACAGCATTACCACGATGTGGAAAAAGTGTTTCTCTGTGATGGAGATGCTATTGCAATTGAAACCGAGATGCTGTTGGAGATACTGGCAGAATTATTTCGCGCTTTTCCTTCGCTCCGGCATGTTGGCACTTATGCGGGCCCCGTGAGCACCCTGGGCAAGAGCATATCAGAACTTACCGCCCTTAGAGCTGCGGGTTTGACTAAAGCTTATCTGGGAGTGGAAACTGGTGATGAAAAGTTACTGAAGGAGATTAGAAAAGGTGCAGATTATTCTCAAATGCTGGAGGCCGGGCAGAATTTGGTCAAGGCAGGTATTAACTTATCGGCCATGATATTATTAGGTATAGCAGGACCGGGAATCAGGTCGGCTGAACATGCTGTGGCTACCGCGCAAATATGCAATGAGATGAAACCGCAATATTTGGCGGCGCTGACTGTAACACCAGTGCCGGGAACCCAGTTATACCGTCAGGTGCAAAATGGGGAATTCCAAGTCTTGAATTCTGCGGAAACTTTGGCAGAAATGAAAATACTACTTGAAAATATAACTATTGATAAACTCAAATTCGTAGGAACTCATGCTTCTAATTACTTGCCGGTAACCGGAGAACTGCAAAAAGATAAACAGAAAATGCTTGATTTAATTGATTATGCATTAAGGACTAAAGATCCGCGTGTACTAAGAAGTGAAAAAATGCGAGGACTATAATAATATGAAAAAAACTTACAGCTTATCCCACCAGTTGAAATTATTAAATAAGAATACACCTACAATAGCAGCTAATAAGCCAACCCCCAAGCATACCAACAAGACTATTGCTAAAACATCACTTTCCTGCATAGTCAATCACCTCATCATTCCCCTTAAATAATAATAGCTAAATCCTCTCTTTTGGTCAATTTTTTTAATATAGTTACTTTTATACAAACTGTTAACAATTCTATGATAAATAAGCCCTTGTTTAAGGAAACAAATTAGCTCTTCCTGCTTAATATAGAGCAAGGAGAGGTGATATTATGCAATTATTTGCTCATGGTATTGGGGATGTTTATAAGCATACG
>CAZLVY010000040.1:9552-20462 GCA_964563125.1 uncultured Syntrophomonas sp.
AGGTGATATTATGCAATTATTTGCTCATGGTATTGGGGATGTTTATAAGCATACGTTATCTGAAAAGAAGTGGGCACCGCCGGGAGTGTCTTTGATTGCCGCACGAAAAATGTGGCCCAGTACCACTGGGGAACAAAGCATAGTCGCAGTATTGGATACGGGAATTGACTACACGCACCCTGATTTAGCCGGAAACGTCATCGGTGGTGTCAGTATGGTGCCGGGCGAAAAGGATTATCGCGATGGAAACGGGCATGGAACTCATGTGGCTGGAACTATTGCTGCTAATGGAAAATTACTGGGGGTAGCTCCCGGAGCAAAATTACTGGCTGTCAAAGTATTGGATAAAGATGGTTCCGGCTCTTATGCCGGTATTAACCAGGGTATAGCCTGGGCACGCAAATGGCAGGGGCCCAAAGGTGAAAAAGTAAACATTATCAGCATGAGCTTGGGTGGACCGATTCCTAACAATAGCATGCATAAGGAAATAATTATGGCGGTTGAAGCAGGTATATCAGTAGTTTGTGCTGCAGGTAACTCAGGTGACGGCAATCCCGATACCCCGGAGCTGTCTTTTCCTGCTTATTATGAAGAATGTATGGCTGTGGGGGCAATAGATTTGCAAGTAAGAATTGCCAATTTCAGCAACTCCAATGACCGAATTGACATAGTGGCACCGGGAGTAGCTACTTATTCCACATACCCCGATAACCAATATGTTGAACTTTCAGGTACTTCCATGGCTACACCGCATATAAGCGGAGCATTAGCCTTAATTTATTCCCGCTATCTGAAGCGATTTGGTGTATATCCAACCTATGAATATATAAAAGGATTACTCCACTACGAAGCTATTGATTTTGGAGAAATAGGCTTTGATGATTTGTTTGGTTTCGGCTTGTTCAGCTTTAATATCGATGGGGGTAAATCAATGCAGCTATACTTAAATAAGAAAAAATACACTATTAATGGTAAGGAAAAAATGTTGAACAGTGCCCCCTTTATGCAAAATGGAATTGCCTGTGGTTCTATCATTGAAACAAGTGATTTACTGGCGACTGATTCATTGTTTATTCCTCCTGATCAGAAGAGTGAGGGGGGCTTGTTAATCTGGAGTTAATTATTTCCACAATCCCTCTCCGATAAAAAAAAGGGAATCAATAAGGAATTGTAGAATTAAGTAATAAAAGACACGATTAAATTGTAAAAGCTACAGTAGGGGGATGATTTGATGGCTGATAAATTACACATTTTTGCTGTATCTGACTCAGTGGGAGAAACTGCAGAAAAGATAGCAGTTGCGTCGGTATTGCAATTTACTATGGAAAGAAGTATAACTCGTTTTTCCAGAGTAACTAAAGAAGAACAAGTAATGAAAATCATAGAACAGGCTGTTGAAGCAGATGCCATAATAATTTACACTATCGTAAAGCCTGAAATGTGCAAATTTATGGATGAAAAAGCTGTGGAGAAAGAGGTCGTAGCAATTAATGTTATGGCGCCGTTATTCGATGCCATTCAAGAAAAAACCGGATTAAAACCAGAATGCATTTCCGGTCTCACGCATAAAATGGATGAACAATATTTTAACCGTATGCAAGCTATCGAGTTTACGCTTGAGCATGATAATGGGCAAAACTTGGATACCATCCATGAAGCTGATCTGATTATATTTGGCTTACCCCGTACTTCCAAAACACCATTATCAATGCATCTGGCTAACTTGGGCATCAAGGTGGCCAATTACCCCATTCTATTGGATACCGAAATCCCAGGTGAAATAATGGCCCTGCAAGGAAAATTACCTATGGTAGGTTTAACAATTGATATGGATACTTTGCTTAACTTAAGGCGGGAAAGATTGCGGAGCTTTGATCTGCCAGAGGATTTTGAAACAATAGATGACATGGTGGCGGAAGAAATAGATAATGCATACCGTATTTTTGCCCGGCTAAAATGTCTGGTAATTGATGTTACTCTGGAAAACATAGAGGAAACCGGCAATACCATCACCCAGAAATTTAGTCTGCCACTGAGGGTAATACATCACAGGTTTTAATCTGCTATAATGATCATTGAAAACGGGGCTGGTCCCCGTTTTTTTATTCTATTTTAAACTGGCAGGGAGGGAAATTATGCCTTATGTATATATTTTAAAATGCCATGATAACACTTTATATACAGGCTATGCGCTTGATGTGGAAAGGAGGGTGACCCAACATAATCAGGGAACAGCCAGCAAGTATACGCGGGCGAGGCTCCCGGTGGAATGCATATATTGGGAAGAAAAAGCAACTGTCAATGATGCTTTAAAAAGAGAAATAGAAATCAAAAAAATGACCAGAAACCAGAAATTAAATTTGATTGATATTTCTAAATAATCTTTTTTACATAAAACACTATATGCCGGGGAAAATAAGAAAAAGCGGCGTATAGGAGGTAAATAAATTGCAATTTAAAAAAGGACAGATTGTTAATAAGGGCTCTATTATCAAACAAGGTGAATTCAGTAAAGAAGAATATGAAGGACTGATAGCAGCATCTGACAGTGAAAATGGTATTTATAATATTGCCTTACAATTAAATGAAAACTTAGTATTAATAGTTGATCAGGTAAGCGACAGTGAGGTACATGACCGCTACCATCAATTAACCCCGGAAATTCAAAATATGCAGAAAAAGTATAGAGATAATCATGAAAGTCTTAAATATATCTAGGGGGGTTAACGGATGGGTGATAAGGTAAGTTATGAAACTCCCATAATGAGTATGGATGAATTCAATATTGGGCTGTTGCAGAAGGATCAGATACCAGGTTTATTGATTCGCTCTGATGAAAATGGTTACTACCAGATTGGCATTCAAATCAATGATACCGAAGTAGTAAAAGTTGATTCAGCAGTCGAAGACGATGCGATGAAAAAAATGCAGTACTGGAAAGACCATATTTCAGAAATTCAAGATAGGTATAAAGAACGAAAACCGAGTCTGAAGCTGTTTGGGGGGGAATAAAGCCCCCAGACCGTCAAAAAAGGCTAATAGCTTCATTATAAGTATCGCGTGCGATACATCAGTGTACCCTTGGGTGCTGCGTTAATTTGGGAGCTCCGTTCAATCGACGTACCTTATGTACGTCGATTGAACGGAGCTCCCAATTGCCTTGCTCTTAACAACATTATTAGTTCGCGGAGCGAACATTGTAGTGCCCTTGGGTGCCTTTTTTGCTCGCTCTGGCCGGTATCGACTTTTTAGACACCCTGAAGGAATAAAGCCCCCCCGTTTTTTACTTTCAAGAGACATAACTAACCTCCTTTAGTATATAATTATTTGAGGAGGGAGGGATTAAAAAATGGATTTTGAGTCTCTTATTAAATTTCCCCTGCAGGACCATGATTGGGTAAAAAAGATAATTATTGGCTGTGTGATCTCTATTGTCCCGGTATTAAATTTGCTGACATTAGGCTATCTTATAAACTGTCTGCAATTAGGTATGCGGGGCCGCACGGAGTTACCGGAATGGCAGGAGTGGGGAGATCTGTTCAGGGATGGTTTTTTTGCCTTGCTGATTATTATCCTTTATCTATTGGTACCGACGCTCTTATTTCCGGTATTAAGTTTTATTCCTATCATCGGTATAATAATAGCCTCGATATTATTACTCCTGGCAGGATTATTGGTTCCTATGGCATTAGCTCAGTATACTTTAAAACGTAATTTTACTGATGCCTTTCAAATTGGTTTAATATTCGGGCAGACAATGACCATAATCCAGTATTATCTACCGATTTATCTGGGTATGATAGTAATTTGCGCTTTTGGCTTTATAATAACTGCCTTCGTTCCTTTCGTGTCATTTATAGGAGTGTTATTACTGTTCTACGTATCAATCGTTTTCTTTAATTTGGTCGGGCATTTATTTTACGGTGCCAGATATAACTAAAACCGCTTCTATTTCTTTATTGATTATCATTGAATTCTTTGCTATTATATAACATGCGTGTCGCGGGATGTGGCTCAGCTTGGTAGAGCGCCTGGTTCGGGACTAGGAGGCCGCAGGTTCAAATCCTGTCATCCCGACCATCTTTACTTATTAAAAAAGCTCGATTGATGGGTCTCAATGGGGGCGGGCAAAGACGAGCTAAATCTTGATAAAAAGCGGGTTTTAATACCCGCTTTTTGCTATTTTTCAATTTTTTATGGTTGCCCATGGTCGTTTTGATCCGGGGCTTTTCTTGTGGTCATTTATAAGCGCTTTTTATCATTAACTATTTTAATAGAGATATTCTGTATTTCTAGGCAACTAATCGTGCTTGCTATACTTTTATTGTAGCTAGGCGCTTACTTTTTTTCTAAAGCTTTAGATTCTTCTTTATTATAAGAAATTGTGTTTTGGGGACACTTAATAACACAATCAAGACACACAAGACAATCTTTTTTATTAATTATATAAACGGGGCTATTACTTATGGCTACGCCTGGGCAAGCCTTACTACAAAGACCGCATTTTATACAATTATTTTGGAAAATTACAACAGAACGTTTAGATTTTGCACCTAAAAAGCTTAGTAATATACCATAGGGGCATAGGTAGCGATGCCATAACTCGGCAGAAAAAAACATTGTCAAGAGAATGCCTGTTATAAATAGAATTGCCAAGACTGGTAGCTTTTTTCCTGTGGTCATAATAAATATAAAAGTAATGATAAATGCACTGAGCATAAGATAACGAACGATTGGTTTTTTTATAAAATTTGGAGTCTTAATAGATTTTATTTTCAACTTATTTTTTACTTTAGAGACAAGATTCATAGAGGTATTAATGGGGCAGAACCAGCCACAGTAAACCCTTCCTAATAGGGGGGTAATTAATAAACCTATTAAAAAGATAACCATCCATATTTGTACTTTGCCTGTAAATAAAAGGGCTAAGAAGAGAATAAGGGAAATCCCCTGAATTGCCTGTTGAGTAGACCTTAATTGTTTTGACATAATATCTTTTCATTTCTCCTAACATTAAAAAAATTAATAAAAATTTCTATCAATGTTAGTATTGTATTATTAAATGAAGCCAAGTTCGGTATCCTTAGTTACGGAAAGGAAAGAATAAGCGAAATGTTTGAAAAGTATTTTAATGTAATTTCACGAACCGAGCTTTTTGAAGATATCGACAGTCAGGATATTTTAAAAGTGTTAGCTTGCTTAAATCCTAATGTCATTTCATATCAAAAAGGTGATCATATAGTTACCCAAGGGGATAACTTTGAAAGTATAGGCATATTGCTGAGTTCAGAAGCTAAGATATATAAAGTAAATTTGACCGGACACGCTATAATGGTGAAGATTTTAAAACCAGGTGATATTTTTGGTGAAGTGATAGTATTTTCAAAGCATATGGAATGGCCGGTAACCATCGAAGTACAAGGGGATTGCGAAGTCCTCCTTATACCAAAAAAAACAATTCTACAAGAAAGAGCAATAGCTTGTCAATGGCATAAAATAATAATAGCTAATATTTTAAGAATTATTTCTGATAGGGCCATATATTTAAATGAAAGAATTGATTATTTATCTATAAAAAGCACCCGGCAGAAAGTTAGTACCTATCTTTTAGAACAATATAAAAGGATAGGTGCTACACGGTTTAATTTAACTTTAAACCGAAATGAACTAGCTGATTTCTTAAACATTTCCCGACCTACTTTATCAAGGGAAATGTGTAAAATGAGGGATGAGGGTATTATTGCTTTTAATTTAAAAGCAATACAAATCATAGATGTTCAGGCATTAAAAACATGTAAAAACAGATAATAATGAACACCATCAACAAGGTTTTTCGTTATATCACCTAAGATTGCTGTCAATTTCATCAATGAACTGATCTATGAAAAATTACTTGCAACTCTTCGGAAGAATCACTTGCAAAAGACAGCTTAAAAATGCTATTATATAGCAGAAATAGACTAATATACTAAGACATATTTAAAAGTGTAGGTGCTTCTGATTGCAATGATACATATAAAACGAAAGAAAACCATTGCGTATTTGGTTACAATTATTTTTATGCTGGGTACCTTTGGAGGTCTGTATGCTGGTTTATTTGCCCCCGCCTCGAGACAAGATGTGTTGAAAACGGGGAATTTATTATCTGATGACTATGCGCAACAACCATTTGATTTTCGGGGGACCATGGAAGATTCGGCCCGACCGGAAAATTTTCCAGAGGGTTCAGCAGAATTATTCAGCAGTCAGGGGAACTTATTTTTTAACACTGGTAATTACGAGCAAGCCATCAATGAATGGACCCATGCTATTGAAATAGAGCCTGGCCGAGCTGCATATTATATTATTCGCGGCATTTGTAATGACCGTCTGGGAAGATTTGAAGCAGCGATAGCTGACCTCGAGCAAGCGAATAAACTCGAGGGGGAAAATGGTTCAGCCTATAAGGGTTTAGGCAATTTGTATTATCAAGTGAAAAAGTATAACCAAGCAGTTCTAAACTATAATAAGGCTTTGCAGCTTGAAGGCCCTGATTATGAAATATATTTTAATCGCGGTAATGCTTACCGTGATGCTAATAATGCATTAGCAGCTCTTGAGGATTATACCGAGGCAATTCGCCTTAATCCGAAATATCCTGAAGCATATAATAATCGTGGCGGTATTTATATTTCGTTATCCAAGTCCGATTTAGCCTTACAAGACTTTTCTCGAGTTATTAATCTGAATCCTAAATATGCATTTGCATATTTTAATAGGGGTAATACATATTTTAATCTGGCTGATGTGGAAAAGGCGCTCACTGACTGGAACCGGGCCATAGAACTAGATCCTAAACAGAGTAGGTTCTACATTAACCGAGCTATGGCATATAGCCATTTAGACCAATTGAACCTAGCTGTTGATGATTTACAGAAGGCTCTACAGCTAGAACCGGGACAGGGTACAACATATTATAATTTGGGAAACATCTTTTATCATATGAAGGATTATCCCCAAGCAATAATAAACTTTACCAGGGCTCAGGAGCTATATCCTAATGATTCTCTGGTTTATTTCAGTCGAGGCAATGCCTACAGGGAATCAAAAGATCCACAAGCAGCGTTAGCTGACTTTACGCAAGCTATTTTGCTCTCACCAGATTTTGTGGATGCGTATAATAATCGGGGCAGTGTTTATTTGGCCTCAGGGGATTATGTGAATGCCCTAAATGATTTTTCTCAAGTAATAAGCAATAATCCAGAATACACTAACGCTTATTACAATCGAGCCCTGATTTATCTGCAACAAGGTAATTATCAACTGGCGGATAAAGATCTGACGATGATAATTAACAGCAAAACGGAATTAGCGGTAGCTTATCAACAGCGTGGATTGGCTCGTTTTTATCGGAAAGATTATGTAGCCGCCTGTGATGATTGGCGAGTTTTTCTAAGTTATGTTCCGACTGATTCAGAAACCCATTACAGAATGGGACTAGCGCTTTTCAATCTCGAGAAATATGATGATTCCCTTAAATCATTAAATAGCGCAATAAACTTAAATCATAAATACGGGCTTGCATATTCCCAACGCGGCAATATTTACCTGATGCAGAAAGAGTACAAAAAGGCAGTTGCTGAATATACCCAGGCTATTAATTTGCAAGAGGCCCAAGATATTATCTATTTTAATCGTGGTATTGCCAGATTATATTTGAATCAATTTGATGAGGCTGGCAGTGATTTCGAAACCGTAATAAGGATAACTTCCAACGAAAAAATGGCTAAGGATGCCAGAAACGCTTTAGATGTCATAGCTAAGAATAGCTAAGGAAAATATCTCGGCCATATTTGATTTTGAGACAAAAATGCCCTTTAAGTTCAGAAGAATAAAAAAATAGAATAATCCCAAAAAATTTAAACTATTCATATATGTATATAGGTTATTTTCAGAGCAAATTTAGGTCTGTATAACAAGTCAAATTGTGTGAGGAGTGTAGTTTATGAGATTAACCAAACCTGCGAGGAAAATAAATATCATTTTTTGTATAGGCATTCTAATGGCTTTGCTTATGTTTGTTTTTCCGCAACAAGCGGTTTTTGCTGAAATTGGTACCCCAGCTTCCGGAGAATTCACTGACGCAGATGGCATAACCCCGGGTAATGATACTAGTGATCAAAGCATCTCCGCTGAGAATACCGGTTCAGAACAGACTACAACTCCAGAACAGAATACCGATCCAAAACAAAATACCAATCCAGAACAGAATACCGATCCAGAACAGAATACCGATCCAGAACAAAATACCGATCCAGAACAAAATACCGATCCAGAACAAAATACCGATCCGGAACAGAATACAGATCCGGAACAGAATACCGATCCAGAACAGAATACAGATCCAGAACAGAATACCAATCCGGAACAGAATACCGATATAGAACAGAATACCAATCCAGAACAGAATACAGATATAGAACAGAATGTTCCAGCGGATAAAGAGACAGATGTTAATGATGTAGAAGAAACATTCGAAAATGAAATCGTAGATTCACTAGAGTTTACGGTGCAATTGCAAGAGATTCCCAGTCTTTCTTTGCAAGATATTATTAATGCTGCACTAAATGATGATTCAACTAACAAGACTTTATTTATCGATGGTGGAGTCTATAATGAAAATCTAATATTTGATGCAGCATTGCAGCCATACTTTAACGGTATGGCAATTTGTGCTTCTGGTAACCTCGGCATTCCTGTGATTAACGGCGAGGTGTTAATGAATGGCCTGAACGGTTTTAATTTTCAGGGTTTTCAAATTACTGGGAACATCACGGTTAATGATTCTACAGACGTAAACATTACGGGTACAGAAGAAGACGATATTCTACAAATCGTTCTTCAAGGTCGTAATAATAATATTATTTTAGACGGCGGCGGCGGAAACGATATCATAAAAACCAGTGGTTCAAGTACCGGTGAAGATAATAGTGGAGAGCCGCCATCTGATAATGGACCAACAACGTCCAAGATTCAAGTTAGGGGCGGCAAGGGCGACGACCACCTGATTGTGGATTTTGATCAAGGCAATCCTTTCCAAGATGGTGGACTTAGTTATGACGGCGGAGATGATTTTGATTCTCTCACGATTCGGGGTGGGCATTTTGGAAACAGCATCTATCAAGCCTTCGATTCACATTCTGGACTTATATCACTTGATGGAACCATTCTGACGTATGAAAATATTGAACCGATTACCGATACAAGTGCAGCTGATACAGTAACGTATCAGGGTACGAATGCTGTTAACGAAGATTGGACTGGTAATGACACGATAGAAATTGTTGATGGAACTCCGACCGAAGGTTTTGAGACGATCGAAATTCGGAGTCCTCAATTTGAGGATATAACCTTTGCTAACAAGAAGAATGTTATCATCGATGGCAATGAGGGCGACGATACAATTACTATCAATTTGACACGGCCATCTACCGGTTTGGAATCTTTGATTGTCAGAGGCGGAGATGGATATGACATCATTCAAAATTCGATGAACGATATTATTTTGGCTGGAGTCGATCTTACCCTAGAAGCAGAAAACATTAATATCAGTGGTGGGAATATCAGCGGTAAGAATATTAGCCTGATTTCCAAAACTGAATCCGGAAGTCTAAATGCTTTTGCTGACATAGAGAATAAAATTAATCTTAACAATACAACGATTACAACAACAGGGAATTTACTTTTACAAGCAACGAGCAAACAAATAAGACCACTAATTACCAATGGCATTCTTGAGGTTAAAAAGACGGCGGCAGAAATTATTGTTACGAACAGCAAACTTTCCGCGGACGGAAATATAATCATGGAATCATTGGCGGATTTAGAAATGAATCTAGATAGTAAATATTTAACACTTCCTATTGATCCAACAGTTGTTGTTGGAAAAATAAGTGCCAGAACAATTGTTGATGGGACATCACAACTTACAACAACAGATGCTTTATTAGGCGACATCTTACTTAGTGCGATTGCCAATGTGAAGACGGCATCTATTTCCAAGTCCAAAGGTGAAGCAGGGTCATTGGCTTTTGCAGTTTCCGTCATTGATAATTCATCCGAGGCATTGCTCAAGGGGAATGCTCAAATCAGTTCTGATGGAAAAACAACGATTAAATCTCAAACAACCGTTAAGGTAGATACTATAGCTGATGGATATATTGGTGAAGATGCGTCCGCAGGCGCCGCTTCGGTGGCTGTCTCAGTCGTAAACAATACGACCAAAGCAGGTGTCTATGAAAACGCTATTATAATAGGAAGCAAGTCGGTTAACATTCTAGCCTATGCACTGAACAATTTAGATACAGCTGCTCAGGCATCTTCTAACGGTGGAGCATCTGATAGTGTGATGAGTGACATTCTGGCAACTGAATCGAATGGAAAATCTTTGCTACCGGTAGAGGTCCAAGATGAGATTGCTGCTCTTTTCAATACCATTGCAGAGGGAGCCGGGGATGTTGGAACAGGAGAAGCCGGACAAACTGGAGCAGGCGTTCAGGTAGCAGGAGCATTGGCTTTCAACAAGATTAACAATCATACGGAAGCGGCAGTGAATAGTTTAGGGTTGGTAAAATCGAATGGCTTAGTGAATATCGAATCAAAAGCATTAAATAATGATACTGTTTTAGCGAGTGGCATGACAAACGCAGGAACCACTGGCGTGGGTGCAGCCATCGGAATCTTGACTGGAAAGAATACGAACAGAGCTTTCATTGGGGAAAACAGTAAAATTGATGCACAAGCACTTACTATTTCAGCGCTGACTGAGGATTTCACTGGTGCTAATTCTGATAACACAAACAATTTCAGCGTGAAAGCATATGCAGGACAGGGAGCGGGCGACGTTGGTATTAGTGGTGCCTTGACTCTGA
>CAZLVY010000041.1:0-19468 GCA_964563125.1 uncultured Syntrophomonas sp.
CCCGATAAACTCGTTTTATAGATTATATTTATATCGGGGGACTATTATGAGTAATAAAGACAAGATTGGTTTATTGCGGAATAGAGCTTTCTTTACCGATCCAGCGATTAATTAATTACTCGGCTACATTATATATATCCTTGGGATTCAGCACAGTAAAAAAGCACTCCATATATGGAGTGCTCAGGGTTCGAGAAGCCAGCATGAGAAGAAATGCAACCATTATCTCATAAAATTGTATCTATAATTAACGGTGCTTTAACCACTTGATCATCACTCCATTGCAGGGATTTCTTGATTAGTTGTTCGGCCAGTTCAAGGTTTTTATCTTTGGCATAAATAAGAGCAACCACATCTCCTTTTAGCACATAATCACCCTGCTTGCTTAGTAACTTTATTCCTGCTGTATAATCTATTACCGCACCTATTTTTTCTCGTCCAGCCCCCAGCAGCATCGCTGCCCGCCCTATATCCAGCGCATTTATTTCAGCTAAATATGCACTTTCATCGGCTGTTATTTCCTTTATGATCGGTGCTGTCTCTAAACCATAACCAGGTTTTTGCATGTTTATTTTGCCCTGTTGAGCTTCGACTATAGATATAAACTTTTCCAAACCTCGACCTGATTTTAATATGCTTTCAACTATTTCCCGTGCTTCATTGATAGTTGATGCCTTTTTACCGATTAATATCATGTAGGCGGCAATTTCAACTGACAATAATTCCAAATCATCCGGACCGTGCCCCTGTAATGTATCAATAGCTTCAATTACCTCCAGGGTATTGCCGACTGCGCTCCCCAACGGTTGGTTCATATCAGTTATTAATGCCACTACCTGACGGCCGGCCTCTTTGCCGATGTTCACCATTGCGCGAGCTAATTTTTGCGCTTCATCTAAATTTTTCATAAAGGCACCCTGGCCTGTTTTAACGTCCAGAACTATACCCTGCGCACCGCAGGCAATTTTTTTGCTCATAATGCTGGAAGCAATAAGGGGAATGCTTTCAATAGTTGCAGTAACATCTCTTACTGCATATAACCTTTTATCTGCCGGTACCAGGTTACCCGTTTGCGAAACAATTGCTGCCTGTATCAGATTTACTTGATTAATAAAATGTTGATACTCCATTTCAACCTGAAAACCTGGTATCGACTCAAATTTGTCAATGGTGCCTCCGGTATGACCAAGGCCGCGTCCGGACATTTTTGCCACCGGTACTCCTGCTGCTGCTACCAGCGGCATTACTACCAGGGTAGTTTTATCACCGACTCCTCCGGTGCTGTGTTTGTCGACTTTAATACCGGCGATAGCTGATAAATCCATGACATTACCGGAATTGGCCATGGCTAAAGTCAAATCTGTGGTTTCCCTTGTATTCATTGATTGAAAATACACTGCCATTGCCCAGGCTGCTATTTGATAGTCAGGGATTTCATTATTACTAATACCTTCTACCAGCTTCTGTAATTCAGTGCGGCTAAGCTCATATCCATCTCTTTTGCGTCTGATTATATTCTCAACACTCATTTTTTTAAACCCTCACATCATTACAAAAACTTTCTCCGGCTAAATGATAATTTTCTATATTAAGGTGTTGGGCAATTGCAGCACCTACATCAGCAAAAGTTTCTCTGACACCTAAGTCAATTCCATGTTTAAGCTTGGGCCCATATACTAACAGAGGAACGTATTCCCGGGTATGGTCTGTCCCTGCAGTAGTAGGGTCGCAGCCATGGTCAGCAGTTATTATCAACAAATCATTTTCCTGCAAATGGTCAATAATTTGCGGCAGACGCAGATCGAATTTTTCCAGAGCTGCTGCATACCCTGGTGCATCATTTCTATGTCCATAAAGCTGGTCAAAGTCAATTAAATTGGCAAAAATCAGACCATTAAAATCTCCTTGCAATGCAGTTATTATTTTATCTATGCCATCATCATTATTTTCAGTTGCAAAAGATTCACTAACTCCCCGCCCGGCAAAAATATCTTTGATTTTCCCTACGCCGATTACTTTTTGACCGGCTTGAATAATATAATCCAGCAGATTAGCTGGCGGCTGCAAGGAAAAATCATGCCGGTGGGTAGTTCGTTTAAATGACCCGGGAGACCCGATAAAGGGACGAGCAATTACCCTTCCTACCCCATGTTCGTCCACCAAAAGTTCACGTGCTATCCGACACATTTCGTAGAGATCCTCCAGAGAAATTATTTCCTCATGGGCAGCTATTTGAAAAACGCTGTCAGCAGAAGTATAGACAATAGGATACCCGGTTTTCATATGTTCTTTTCCTAACTCTTCGATAATTACCGTGCCTGATGCTGTTTTATTTCCCAAGGTTTTTCTGCCGATAGCTTCTTCAAAGGATGCAATTACCTGCGGGGGAAACCCCTCTGGAAAAACCGGGAAAGCGTGGGGC
Source organism: uncultured Syntrophomonas sp. (assembly GCA_964563125.1). Taxonomy (GTDB): domain Bacteria; phylum Bacillota; class Syntrophomonadia; order Syntrophomonadales; family Syntrophomonadaceae; genus UBA1368. The sequence continues at coordinate 2,423 of CAZLVY010000041.1, forward strand.
AGGATTATGCCCATCATCTCCCAATGGCCGGTAGTTGTATCTTTTCCCGGTGATTTTTCGTTCATTTTACCATAGCACCCCAGCGGTGCAGCGGCAGCAGGAACGCCTTTTATTTCAATTATATTTCCCAGTCCCAATTGTTTAAGGTGAGGCAAATTAAGATTGCCAACTGCTGCGGCAATATTTTTCAGGGTATTGCACCCCTGATCACCATATAGGTGGCAATCAGATGTGCCCCCCACACCTAAACTATCCAAAATTATTAATATACTTCTGCGTTTCATTTTTTTGCCTCCTGACTTTGTGAGAGTTTCTTTAAGCCCGGGGATGATACATCTGGAATACTTCCCTTAAATGTATTTTGGTTAAATGCGTATAAATCTGGGTAGTTGATATGTCGGCATGTCCCAGCATTTCTTGAACAGCACGCAGATCAGCCCCGTTTTCCAGTAAATGAGTAGCAAAGGAATGCCTTATAGTATGAGGTGTCACCTCTTTGGTAATTTGCGCCTCTTTGGCATAGTTCCCCAGTATCTTAAAAAATCCCTGCCTGCTCATTCTATTACCTCTGGCATTTAAAAAAAGGGTTCTTTCAAGGTGACTCTTAACCAAAAAATTGCGAGACTTAGACAGATAATTATGAATCCATAATAATGAAGTCTGGTTAACAGGAAGAATCCTTTCTTTGCGGCCCTTACCAATACAGCGCAAAAAACCTGCGGTTGTATTAATATCTTCGATTTGCAAATCCAACAGTTCTGAAACTCTTACCCCCGTACCATATAGCAACTCCAGCATAGCCCGGTCTCTGATTCCTAGAGTTTTAATTACTTTTGGCTGTTCCATTAACTTATCTACTTCATCAATTGAAAGAACTTCCGGCAGCTTTCTCTTAATTTTGGGTGTCTCAATATTTTCGGTCGGATTTTTTCTAGTGTAGCCTTCCAGAAATAGAAACTTGTAAAATGTTTTTATACCGGAAAGATTGCGGGCAATTGAAGAAGATTCCGCACCATTATCTAATTGCCAGGTTAAAAAAGCCATAATATGTTCCCTGGTAATAGCAACCGGATCACTTACAGAATAATTTTTCTGCAAAAATATTCTAAGTTTATCCAGGTCGCGGCGATAAGCAGACCGGGTATTGCCTGACAAGCCTTTTTCGTAATTAAGATAATCTATAAAAGCTACTATATATGTTTCCACTTTATTTCTCCCATTATTAATAACTATCAGCAACAGTACTCTATTGATATATTTTACCAGCAAAAATGGGGACTGAATAGTAACAACCTGTTTCCCTCATCAGCATAAGAAAGAACCTGCTGGAAAATCCAGGGTTTTCGAATCCAAAGGACTCGACTCCTTCTGGCGCAGCAGGTTCTTATATAAACAGTAAATTTTAATAACATTGTTCTGGTGAGTTATACATCCAAGCATTAGTAACCGTTTTTCAGTTCAGTTAAAGAAGCAAAATTATGCAGGACTATTGGCATCCCCTGATTTTCAGACTGTAGCATACTCTTGCAGCATTTGTTTAAATATTGTCTCGACCGGTAGTATGTTTTTTATTTTTGCCACATTTCTTCCGGCAAAGATGATTCCTTCATCTACCAAACCGTTTTTAGCATTTTCCAGGGCTTTTAATATGCAATAATCTTGAGAACATTCCCGCAGGCAGGCATCACAGTCCTCAGGTTGCGGGGCGTCACCTCGGGCGATAAGATCGGTAAAAACATTTTTAATAGCTTGTCCGGGCATACCTACCGGACTCTTTATTATAACTATATCTTCTTGCCGGGCTGTCAGATAAGCCTGTTTATATTCAGCGGAAACTGAGCATTCATCACTTAAAACAAAGCGGGTAGCCATTTGTACTCCACTGGCACCTAATTTCACCATTTCCGCCATATCAAAGCCATCAGTTATACCTCCGGCAGCTACGACTGGTATTTTTACTTCTTTAACTATCTCCGGAATAATTTCTTTTATTGAGCGGTCTGTACCCAGATGACCTCCTGCTTCACAGCCTTCCGCCACAACTGCCCTGGCTCCACATTTTTCCGCCAAACGCGCTGCTCGGACAGAAGATACGATGGGCACCACTTCGGTGCCGCTATCTTTAGCCCAGCGAAAAATATCCCGGGAAAACCTGGCGCCGGTAAATATAACATCAATGCCTTCTCTGATAGATGTATGCACTAATTCCGCAAATTCACGTGCTGCAAACATTATATTTACTCCAAGGATTCCTCCGGCAGCCAGAGTTCGAGCCTCGCGTATTTCTTCAGCAAGTTGCTGCAATGATATTCCAGTTGCTCCAATCACCCCAATACCCCCTGCTTTAGCAACTGCTCCTGCTAATGAGGCGGTAGATACGCTGACTGACATCCCGCCTTGAATAATAGGAAAACGAGGTTTTAAATTTCCGATACATAATTCTGGCAATTTCAATTCCTGCTCCTCCAAACCATTCATATTAGTTTTCAACTTCATCTTTTTCATTTACAAATTAAGCGCACATACATCAACTTATTATTCTATAAACTCGCCAATATTTCTTATTTTAAGATACCGTTCTGTCATTAACTGGTTTATATCCCTGGTTCTAAGTTCCGTCAGGTGTTTTCTTATACAATCAGCTATATTACTTGCTGTAGTGGTAAAATCCAGATGAGCTCCCCCTACTGGTTCTTCTATAATTTCATCGATTATTCCAAGTTTCAGAAGATCTTCCGCAGTTATTTTCAAAGCAGCAGCCATCTCCTGAGCTTTTTCTGTCTCTTTAAACATAATGGAGGCACAAGCCTCAGCGGATATAACTGAAAACACTGAATTGGACAGCATAAGCAAACGGTCAGAAACGCCCAGAGCTAAAGCTCCTCCACTGCCGCCTTCACCGGTAACTATAGATATAACCGGCACCTGCAGATCACTTAAGAGCATTAAGACCCTGGCGATAGAGCTAGCCTGGCCTCTTTCTTCAGCTCCTACACCCGGAAAAGCACCGGGGGTATCAATTAAATTTAACACTGGCCTATGAAACTTTTCTGACTGCAGAAGCAGTCTTTCAACTTTTCGGTACCCTTCCGGATGTGGCATACCAAAATTGTGTGCAACCTTGTCATTAGTTCCTTTGCCTTTTTGGTGGGCAAGTATAGTAAGAGGACAACCTTCAAAACTGCCGACCCCGGCTACAACAGCACTATCATCACCGTAAAACCGATCTCCATGGAACTCTATAAAATCGTCCAGGAAAAAATCTATATACTCTTGCGCATTGGGGCGCTCAGAATGACGGCTGAGTAATACCTTTTCCCATGGGCTCAAATTTCCGTATTTAACATGGCGAATATTTTGCATTTGTATTTCCAATTTTTCCAGTTCTCCATCTAAATTAAAGTGCAATTGCTCTGATAAGTCTTTGAGCTCTTTGACCTTATCCTGCAGCTTTTCATAGTTATCTTCATAATCGAAATGTTTTTTAAGCATGGCTACCTCCCTGATACAGCTTCAGCAGGCATTCAAGTTTCTGCTTTAACTCGCCCCGTTCTACAATCAAATCTACCTGTCCATGTTCCAGTAAGAATTCTGAGCATTGAAAGCCGGGGGGCAGCTTTTGCCCCATAGTCTGGGTGATAACTCTCGGACCGGTAAATCCCACCAGTGCACCAGGTTCAGCTATAATAATATCGGCCAGGGAGGCAAAGCTGGCTATTACCCCTCCAGTAGTAGGGTTGGTAAGTATGGAAATATACAATAGTCCCGCCTGATGGAACCTCTTTAGAACCGCACTGGTTTTGGCCATCTGCATCAGAGAAATCATCCCTTCCTGCATCCTTGCCCCTCCTGATGCAGTGCAGATAATTAACGGACATCTTAATTCAATTGCTTTTTCTGCTGCCCGACATACTTTTTCTCCCACTACTGAGCCCATACTGCCCATCATAAAGTTGGAATCCATTACAGCCAGTATTAGAGGGTATCCGCCAATCGCAGCCTTGCCGCAAATGATTGCTTCATTTAAATTGGATTTTTTACCGGCTGCACTTAACTTTTCTTCATAACCGGGAAAATCGAGAATATTTATGGAAGCCAGGTTCTCATCCATTTCCTGAAAACTCTCCGGGTCAACTAATAAATCAATCCGTTCCCATGCATTCATAGGAAAATGGTATTTACAATCCGGACAGACTTTTTCCCTGGAGGGGAATTCCAGTCCAGAGTTAAGCCGGGCACAGACCGGGCAACTTTTCTTATTATTGGGATCTGATGAAGCTCCGGGTACAAGAGGTATATATTTCTTTTTTCCTAATACATTTTCAAACATAATAATGTTTCTTCGCCTTATTTAAGATGAAATGGCAAAGAGAAATTCACCTCCACATACCAATTTACCATCGACAGTAATCTTACCTTGACCTTTGCCAATGGTTCCCTTAACAGTAATCAATTCGGTAGTAATGTGCAGACAATCACCGGGGATAGCCATACGTCTGAACCTGATTTTGTCCACCCCGGCTAAATAGGCCAGACGTCCCTTAAACTTATCGTCGCTTAAAAGAGCACAAGCACCCACTTGAGCCATCGCCTCAATCATAAGCACTCCGGGCATGACTGGCTTAGCAGGAAAATGCCCGGCAAAATAAGGTTCATTAATGCTTATATTTTTAATCCCTACAGCCTTTCGACCCGGTACTAATTCCAACAGTCGGTCTATCATAAGAAATGGATAGCGATGAGGAAGAATCTGCATTATTTCTTCTATATTCATTATAATCTCCTAATTCCACTTACGTATTATCAAGGCCGCATTATGTCCTCCAAATCCCAGTGAATCTGATAATACGATCTGCAAATCTTTTTCCCTTGCTGTTCCGGGCACATAATCCAAGTCACATCGGGGATCCGCTTTTTCCAAATTATTAGTCGGTGGAACAACATTGTTCTGCAGCGCCTGAACTGATGCAATTAACTCAACTGCTCCAGCGGCCCCCAACATATGACCGGTAATCGGCTTAATTGAACTGATCAGCAAATTACGGCTGTGCTGACCGAAAACCTTTTTAATAACATCAGTTTCAACCTGATCATTTAATCCGGTCCCGGTTCCATGAGCATTAATATAGTCAACATCCTGCGGCTGAATTTTTGCATCCTGCAGAGCATTTTGGAAAGCTATACTGGCACCGTGGCCCTGGGTATCAGGCTGAACCATGTGATATCCATCCCCACTGCTGCCATAACCGATTAATTCTGCATAAATATTAGCTCCCCGCTTAAGGGCATGTTCCAACTCTTCCAAAATCAGAATCCCCGCACCTTCTCCCATAACAAAACCATCACGATTTAAATCGAAGGGACGACAAGCTCTGGCAGGATCTTCATTAGCAGTGGACAGTGCTTTCATAGCACAAAACCCACCTATCGATATAGGAGTAATAGAAGCTTCTGCCCCCCCACTAATCATTACATCAGCCTTATCCTGACGAATTAACGTAAAAGCTTCTCCAATCGAATTGGTACCTGATGCACAGGCAGTAACCGTACAACCACAGGGGCCGTTTACACCAAACATAATTGAAACCTGACCGGCAGCCATATTAGGAATCATCATAGGAATAAAAAACGGACTAATACCGCTGACACCTCGGTTTAAATAGGCTGTATGCTGATTCTCCACGGTTCCAATGCCGCCAACCCCTGATCCTATCCATACACCGATACGCGGCTTATCTGCATCTTTAATATCAAGCAGGGAATCCTCGACTGCCATTCGTGCTGCTGCACAGGCATACTGCACAAACAAATCCATTCGTCTTGCGTCTTTACGGGCAATATATTCCTGAACGTTAAAATCTTTTACCTGAGCTGCTATTTTAGTGGGAAAATCGGTTGTATCAAAGCGGTCAATCTCAGTAATTCCGCTTTTCCCTTGCAAAAGACTATCCCACAACTCTGCCTTATTGCTTCCAGCGGCTGAGATAACTCCCATGCCGCTAATAACTACTCTGCGTTGGTTCAATTCAATGCACCTCTATTCTGAAGCAGGTCAGTAAAAATACTAAAATTTATTATTATTTGACTTTTGCTTCGATGTAATCTACGACATTTTTAACTGTTTTCATTTTCTCTGCATCTTCTTCCGGGATTTCAATATCATACTTTTCTTCCAGGAGCATAAGCATTTCCACTATATCCAGGGAGTCAGCTTCCAGCTCTTCTTCAAATCTGGACTCCATCTTAATTTCATCCCCTGAGATATCTTTAATCTCCACTATGACGTTTTTAATTACTTCAAATACTGACATTATTAAATATCCTCCTTTATTTTTTATACTATTACCGAACTTGCAGCACTTCGGCTTTTACCGGCAGGCTATATGTCCAAATTCACAAACTATATAATTATCGGATTTAAAGTGAAGCCATACCTCCGTCTACCCGCAATAATTGCCCGTTTATATAAGCGGCCTGTGGTGTGGCTAAAAATGCTACTACTCCTGCTACATCTTCGGGAATGCCTATTCTGCCTGCCGAGATTTTCTCAGCAATACTGGCAGTCTGCTCAGGGCTCAGCGCTGCAGTCATATCACTTTGTATATATCCGGGTGCAACTACATTGGCAGTGATGCCACGGCGGCCATATTCCTGGGCGATTGAAAAGGTGAATCCCAATAAGCCGGATTTAGCAGCAGCATAGTGAGCCTGCCCGGCGTTACCGGTCACTCCTACTACTGAAGAAATATTGATAATTCTTCCCGTCCGTTTGCGCACCATATGCTTGAGAGCTGCACGACTACAGTAAAAAGCCGCACCTAAATTAGTATTTATCACCTGTTCCCATTCAGCATCACTTATACGCAATAAAAGCTGATCCTTATTGATACCGGCATTATTGACCAGGACATCAATCTGTCCATATTCTTCAATAGTTTTCGCTATCAACTTATCTGCCCCGGCTGAACCGGATACATCTGCTTCGACAGCTATAGCCCGGCCTCCAGAAGCTATGATGCTTTCCACTACTTCTGCGGCTTGTTCCTGATTTTGCCTATAATTTACCGTAACACAAAATCCCTCACGGCCTAACTGCAGAGCTATGGCTCTGCCAATGCCTCTGGAACTGCCTGTTACTATAGCAACCTTTACGTTCATATCTTTTTCACCTTCTCTAAAAGATTTTCCAGACTGGAAATATTATTCACATTTCCCAAAAGTGAATTACGATCGATTTTTTTGATCAAATTGGATAGTGTGATACCTGCTCCCACTTCGACAAAATAATCGACCTTAGACATCAAATACCTGATGCTTTGCTCCCAAAGCACCGGTGAATAAAGCTGCCCGGCAAGGATTTCCGGTAAATCTGCAATTTTATTTTCTCTGGCATTTACATTACTGATGACTTCAATTGGGCTTTGCTGCCACTTTACCTGGTTAAGGTAAAGCTTCAGTTTCTCAGCTGCGTTGTACATTAGCTGGCTATGTGAAGGTACACTAACTGCCAGAGGAATAACTCTGCCCCCTTGCTCTTTCAGCAGCGGAACTACTGTTGCAACCGCTGACCTCTCACCGGAAATAACAACTTGTCCGGGACAGTTATAGTTTGCAATATCAACAATGCCCTGAACCTTCTGACACAAATTAAAAACAATTTGGTTTTCTAAACCAATTACAGCCGCCATAGCTCCCTGATCGGCTGGAACTGCTTCTTGCATAATCCTTGCCCGGTTCATTACCAGCGGCAATGCCTGCGCTAAGGATAGCTTATCTGCTGCTACCAGTGCCGTATATTCACCCAGGCTTAAACCTGCAGTAAAAAGTGGTGTTATTCCTAGTTGTTTTAAAACGGCAAATACTGCCAAACTGCTAACCAAAAGTGCTGGCTGGGCAAACTCTGTTTTATTTAGTTCGGTCGCAGGACCTTCAAAACAAAATTTACTTAATTCAAATCCTGCTATTTCATCCGCCTGTTTAAAAATAGCGGCAGCTTGCGGATAATTTTCATAAAGTTCTTTGCCCATACCAGGATGCTGTGCGCCCTGTCCGGGGAATACAAAGGCCAGACGCATTATTTGGTTCCCTCCAGTCTCTGTTTAACTTTTATAGCATCACTTATTATGTCTGAAACGATTTCAGCAGCGGGCTGAACTTTTTTTACTATTCCGGCTATCTGACCAGCTAAGACACTGCCTTCATCTATTTGACCAAAACGGGCTGCTGCCGGATAACGTCCCCGGCCTAACTCTTCCAAAAAGTGTTTACTGTTACCTGATAATTCTGCCTCCAGATACTGACGGGTAAATTTATTGTGTACAGCTCTTACCGGATGGCCGGTTTTAACCCCACAAACGCGAGTTGCCCGGTCTCTGGCCATTATCACTTTTTCCTGATAATTCTTATGAACATCACATTCAGATGCGCAGATAAAGCGAGTTCCCATCTGTACTCCTTCCGCTCCCAATGCCATCGCTGCCATAAGACCTCTTCCATCTGCTATGCCTCCTGCAGCAATAACAGGTATGTCTACAACATCTGCTAACATTGGCACCAAACACATGGTTGTCATTTCACCAATATGGCCTCCTGATTCCATTCCTTCTGCTATTAGAGCATCTGCTCCCAATCGCTCGAGACGTTTGGCCAATGCCAATGAAGCTACCACCGGTATTACCTTAATGCCTGCTTTTTTCAAAGCGCTCATATAAGGGCCGGGATTCCCTCCGCCGGTAGTAACTGCGGCTATTTTCTCTTTTATAGTCAACTCAACTACTTCATTAATATATGGTGAAGTCAGCATCAAATTTACAGCAAACGGCTTACTGCTTAAATTTCGCACTATATCAATCTGCTCTTTCAGCCACTGAGCATCCATACTTCCCGTGCCTATTACTCCCATAGCACCAGCCTCGGATACTGCTGCCACCAGCTTTCCTCCTGCAATCCAGGCCATAGCTCCCTGTAATAACGGATATTTAATCCCTAATAAATTGCTTACTCTAGTGTTGAACATTATATTATTCATCCCTTCCCCAACTTAGCAAAGCTCCGCCATAGGTCAAACCTGCACCAAAAGCTACCATTAAAATGTTATCTCCGTCGCTGATTTTTCCTTCTTTTTCAGCAATTGATATACCAACTGGCAGACATGCAGATGACATATTACCAAATTGATCTACATTGATAAGCGTTTTTTCTTCCGGCATATGCATCCATCTCATAGCTGTTTTGATTATTCGCATATTGGATTGATGGGGAATAAATAAATCAACATCTTCATATTTCATGCCGGCCTTTTCCAGAATTTTGTTGCTAATCTCAATAGTGATACGTGTAGCAAAGCGAAATATCTCATTTCCATTCATTTTTATATAATGAAGACGATCTTTTATGGTTTGCAATGTTGCCGGTTGGGATGAGCCGCCGGCAGGCATGTACAAATGCTCTGTTCCACTTCCATCAGCCCCCAGATAAGTAGCCAATAAGCCATTTTCCGAATTTCCCCTACCCAAAACTGCCGCTCCTGCTCCGTCACCAAACAGAATACAGGTATTGCGATCCGTATAATCTGTTATTCTGGATAAAGTTTCAGCTCCGATTACCAGAACATTTTTATAATCCGAATCCATGAGGAATTTTTCTGCTACGGTAAGAGCATATATAAAACCTGTACAACCGGCACCCACATCAAAAGCTGCTGCATTAAAAGCACCTATTTTCTGCTGCACAAAACAAGCTGTAGCAGGCAAAAGCATGTCCGGACTGGCAGTAGCTACAATTATCAAATCCACCTCTTCCGCATTGACTCCAGCACGTTCCAAAGCCATAATAGCTGCTTCTGCAGCCAGATCCGAGGTGGAAATATGCGAATCAGCAATTCTTCTTTCCCTGATACCGGTTCTTTCCACAATCCATTTGTCATCAGTTTCTACCATATTCTCTATTTCGCGGTTGGTTAAAATCTTGTCTGGCAGAGCATGGCCCATACCTTTTATCTGAACCTTCACTGTAAAACCACCTTCATCAGATAATTTTATATACCAACAATTACTTTATACATTTTGTAATTAAATCATTTCGTCTCGTAATTGTCAAAATATTTCGAATTTTGCCCCTTAGTATTTTCCCAATCGCAATTATTAATTACCTTGTAATAAAAAAGCAGCGCCCTTTTTAAGGCTCTGCAAATACAATTTATACTATACAATTTTATCTTTACCAGTTATCTTTATACGGCCCTCTTATAGCCCAAAGGAGCAAGGAAGAACTCGTCTAATGCTCTCCCGGAAGGGCCATTTAACTGCTGATCAGCAGGCATTAAATACCCTGCTTTCTTATCAATATTGATCCCTGCAATAATATCTTCATCACCTTCTCCACGCCAAAATATATATGGTTCACTTGCTACTGCCAGTGCTCTCACTCTGATCTTCTTATCTGGTCCGAACCATTTAGCATGCACTGCACTGGCATATACGCCTAATACAAATGCTTTTTTCGGAGATTTATCTACTTGCTCCAATCTTTTCAGTGGCATCCCAAATGGGAATACGTTATCCATCTACTCCTCTAATTTCAGAGAATCATCCCAGGTATCTATCACTTCGAATCTTATTCCAGTCAATTTATCTCTTAACTCTGTCAATATACTATCAACTCGTTTTTCAATAAATTGATCTAGAGCATTTTCGGGCATTTGTTCAGCCCGTGCCCATTCCAGGATTTCTTTCGATAGATAATGTGAAGCCATTATTTTTTCAAATTCGGCATTATCATATTCTTTTATATAATCCAAAGGATTTTTGTTTGTTATGTTCATATTTGTAATCTGAGTAAGATAAGCAATGTTCATCAAACTGTCGCTAGTTATCTTGTTTTTATGTTGATTTTTTAAAACATAATCTGAATTGGTTGGAAATATATGATGAAGGTTCGGTTTATCCATCATAAAAAACAGGTTTTGAACTATTACATCTCGGTCGCAATGTTTCCAGTCTTTTGGTTTATTGCTAGAATACAGGGACAAAATAGCCCTGCTCATTCTGCCCCTGGAGCTATATGTAGCAGACCTGAGCCGTTGTTTATCAATCAGGAATCTATCGAACTGATATTCGTCACCTTGTTTCTCAACGTCCATGGACGCTATGTGCTGAAATAATTGTGTTGTATTACTCAGGCGATCATCATTGTGGAAACTATTAAACCAAAAATATTTCTTCAAAAACTCATAGTTGGGATTGGCATTCATGTAGAAGTATTCTGTTATGGTGAAATAAAGATACCGGAACGGTATTAAAAATGGAGTCATAATATGAAGGTGGTTTTCAAAGAAATCAAATGTCTTCAGCATCGCTTTTTTAGTTTCGTCCCAAACTTCAAGAATATGTTCCGTTTTAATTTCATTTAAATATCTATCCGTAATGTTCTTAACGCCGCTGCTTTGGATATGGTGGTTTATGATTACAGCTAAAGTCTGAAGATAATCAAGGTCATTAATTTTCAGGAACTCGCTCTGGTTCAAATCTCTGAATTTATCAATCAGCTCTCTTAAATAGAATCCGCTGCTACCCCCATTTTCATTTGTTGCTTTTGTCACTGGCTTAAATGTTTTAGCCACAACAATATCAAATATATCAAGGGGCTTTCCTGCTTGGTTAATTCGTTCAAATATCTGGCATACTTCCGCAACCTGTATCCCTTTGATTTCAATGAATGAGATCCTGTAATTATCTAAAACCCCCTTTATGTTAGAGAGTTCAAGCATAAATTCATGGTCGAATTTTCCTTCTACCAAGTCGCTTTTAAAGACCCTGTTTTGAACCTCCGGGTAGTTGTTTTTAATATCAATCAATTTAATTATCAACCCCTGGTCAAACAGCTTTTTTCTACCGATATTCTGTATTATATATCCTTCTTTATCGTCTATTTCATGCCAAAACAAGAATCTTTTTTTGAAACTTTCATCATCTATCTCGCTTTCCATCGGAACAGTCAGGTCAACATAAATTAATGGATCGAAATCTTGCCTGCCTTCAATTTTACCTCCATATAAAGAAGTGAGAAGAGAAGTGGTTCTCTGCTGGCCATCCAATATGTATTGATATTCTGTTCTGCTGAAGTTCGGGTCGGTTATTTTATGACCGCCAATCTCCCGATGGTTCTGTAATACCAAATCCGTTTTCCAAATCAATATGCTTCCCAGGGGATAAAACTTATAAATACTATCCCATAACTTTTTTACATTTACTGGATCCCAAACGATTTCTCTTTGGAAAGTGGGTATTTGATAATTCTTGGCAATTAATTCATCCAAATAAGTTGTCAAACCCCGGTTAGTAGGAAATATCCTATCGGTATAGTTCATTTGATAACCCCCTTTATCAATTAGACTTGCCCTGACCTAATAATTTCTTCATTAAACGATGAATACACATCCAGCATCATCAGATCCATCAACTGGGTTTTAAACGTCTCGTCCTTTAATATTTTGCCGTAGAAACCATGGTTTTTATCATATTCCTGTATAACCCCATCCAGGAATGCAGGTATGAAAGCGTGCTTGAAATCATCAAAGGTATTGACTTGCGCCTTCAGTTCCAGCTCTTTATTGGCCTTAAGATTCAGTCTGATCTGTTCAACCGCCAGCTTCTCTGATTCGGAGAAATCTGTTCCATGTCTTTCATTCAATGTATTGATGATATTGCTCAGATAATCAGTTTCTTCTTCCGCAGCTTTACCACCGCCAGTATTGATGTCCAGACCTTCATTTTCTCCTTCCCCAAGCTGGATCTGACCTTCGGATTGTTTCTTCAAGGAATAGTATTCCAGTAAAACCTTATCAGTTATATCCACACCGCCTGGACTGGCGATCTCGATCTTCTTGATCAGGAATCGAAGATAAATGTTTAATCTGTGCATCTCTGTATCGATGAATGGCGCCACCTGAATGATCAGCGTGTAAAGATTGATGAATTTACCCAGCAGATTTTTAAAATCTATAAGTTCCTCCCTGGTGAAGTCTGCTGTCCGTTTCACCGAATTATCAATGGCATTGTTCATGGTGCTGATGTCAGATTTGATGTGTTTGGCTTTGTAATAAATATCCGTAAAAGTTCTGACATCATCCTTGTTGATCACTTTTCGGTCAAAGATCTCATTGGAGATACCGTAAATATCATTAGGTTCGATATCATTGTTCAAAACCGTTACTTTATAGAACGGCAGGAAGCTTTCCCTGATCTCTTCAGGATCATTGACAAAGTCAAGGATGAAGGTATCTTCTTTGCCTGGATAGATTCTGTTGACTCTGGATAAGGTTTGTACTGCTTTCACACCTGACAGTTTTTTATCAACATACATGGTATGCAGTTTCGGCTGGTCAAAACCTGTCTGGTATTTATCAGCTACGATCAGAATCCTGGATTCATCCTTATCAAATTCTTTGGGGAGCTGATCTTCCTTAATTCCACTATTCATACTGGTTTCCTTGTATTCTTCCCCGTCTTTGACGGTTCCTGAAAAGGCTACCAGTGTTTTTATATCGCTGTAGCCATTGGCTTTGATGTACTCATCGAAGGCCAGCTTGTACCTGACTGCATGTAAACGGGAGGAAGTGACCAGCATGGCTTTGGCATCACCACCGATTTTCTTCATGGTGTGATTGCGGAAATGTTCTACTACCACCTCGGTCTTCTGGGAAATATTATGGGGATGAAGGCTTACAAATCTGGCTACGGCTTTTGTGCCTTTGACCTTGGGGATCGCAGGGTCATCCTCTACTTTTTTATTGACATTGTAAAACATCTTGTAGGTCATATAGTTTCTCAGGACATCCAATATGAAGCCTTCTTCGATGGCCTGTCTCATGCTGTACAGATGGAAGGGATAGTATCTTCCATCGTCTCCCTGGGTGCCGAACAGCCTTAAGGTAGTCCCTTTGGGGGTGGCAGTAAAAGCAAAGAAGCTGACATGATCTCCGTTGGTGAACCTTGCCAGTTCTACATTGATCTTATCTTCGGCATCGGTTTCTTCCGCTTCTTCCCTGCTGGCCAGCGCGGCTGCTTCTTCCAATGATAAAGCTTCTCTCAAAGCCATCATGTTACGTCCTGAAGTGGAGGAATGGGCTTCGTCAATAATGATGGCCACCCTTTTATCATTCATGCCTGATATTTTGTTCAGGATGAAGGGAAACTTCTGGATAGTGCTGATGATGATTTTGGTGCCTTTCTCCAGTTCGTCAGCCAGCTGAGTGGAGTCCTGCTCGATCTTGGCTACCAGGCCAATTTTATGTTCCAGTTGATAGATAGAATCCTGCAGCTGTTTATCTAAAACTTTGCGGTCCGTTACCACGATGACGGTATTGAAGATGATATTATTTTCCCTATCATGCAGGGATGCCAGTCGATGGCTCAGCCAGGTGATGGAGTTCGTCTTACCCGAACCCGCAGAATGCTGAATCAAATAATTATGTCCCGGCCCGTTTGCTGTTACTTTCCGCAGTACTTGCCTGACACAGTCCAGCTGATGATAACGGGGAAAGATGAGGTTTTCTTTTACGACTGTATATCCGCCATCCAATGTTTCTTCCCTCTGCTCGACAAAGGTGAATTTATGTATGATCTCTAGGAGGGAATCTCTCTGCAGGATATCTTCCCAGATATAGTGGGTTTTCAGTTTGCCAGGGGCTGCTGGATTGCCGGCGTTGTCTCCGTCTCCTTTATTGAAGGGGAGAAAGACAGTGCTGTCATCAGCCAGTCTGGTGGTCATATAGGCTTCATCGGTATCCAGGGCAAAATTAACAATGCTGCGTTCCTTGAACCTGAACAACTGCTCTGTATAGCTGCGGTTTTCTTTATACTGCTTGATCGCATGCTTATAGGTCTGGCCAGTGAAAGCATTTTTAAGTTCCATGGTGATGATCGGAATACCGTTTAAAAAAATGACCAGATCGATTCTTTTAGCTTCCTGATAGTTCAGTTCTTCGGTTACGGAAAGGATATTTTGCTGATACAAAAGATACTGGTCGGGGTTCAAGTCGGTAGGCGGCTTGAAATAGGCCAGCTCCAGCTTCACTCCGAAGTCCTTGATGCCATGTTTCAACACATCCAATGAGCCTCTGTTTTTCAGTTCACCCACCAGATTGCTTAGGATCTTATTTTTATAGTTGGTTTTGTAGATATTTTTCAGTTTGTCGAGCTGTTTAGGCTGGGTAGACTCAAAGAATGCAAATAAGCAGTCCAAATCCAGGGCATAGTTTTTGTCATAGCCCTGGTTGAAGGATTCGATATAGCCGTTTTCCTGGATAAGGTATTCCTTGATCAAAGCCTGAAATGATCTTTCTTTCAGAGCATCAGGTGTGATCGGGGTGATCATTGCACTTCACCTACCTCCATGATTTCCCAGTCCCTTAAGTCTATTTTACCTGTTACTGCTTCGGAGATAAGGGATTGTTTGGCTTGTTTAAGCTTTTGGATAAGCATTTTATTTTTAGCGATGCTGGAGTCAAACTGGGCAGTCTTAATGTCCAGAAAACTGCCAATGTTCTTCTGTGTAAATACTTCTGGAATTGCTAACCACGTATTTAATGCTTGCGCTTGTGATATCATAGGAACTGCTGTATTACTTGTAATTGAGTTGAAATAAGCCTCAATGCATACAGATTTTAAAAAGTAAAATAAATATCTATTAGTTACTTTTTCAAAGTTTTTTATGATCATTAGACTTGGATTAATAGTAGCCTCTTTTGGTAAATCTTCAACAATTCCAACCCTTCCAACACTTCCTCTCTGGACTAATAAAAGATCACCTTTGTTTAGCATTATCTCTGGGGATTCAAAGTACTTTTTCCACTTAATATAAATAGGAGCGGAAACATCTATTATACCATTTACCGTTATATGGGTAGCTCCAAGAGCCAAAGCCCCCTCGTCTTCATCAACTAAATCATCTTTTGTATATCCTCTAAATCCTATCCTACCTTTTACATCTGCAATATGCTTTATTTTCTTAATTTCCCAATCTTTCGGAATCATCCCCAACCACTCCACGCCGCTTTCCTTCATCTCCTCAGGCTGCCGCGGCACAATATCTCCATCCATGATTTTCACCTTACCTGTAACTACTTCGGATATAAGGCTCTTTTTGGCTTCTTCCAGCTTCTGAATAAGATGCTCCTTCATGGCGATGATGGAGTCGAACTGGGCGGTTTTGATGTCCAGGAAGTTGGCGATTTTTTGTTGTTCAGTTACATCTGGCATAATACTTTTAATACTCTCAACAACAGTTCCAACTACACTCGGTAGAGCTGTTTGAGTTGTTATTACATTCCATGGATATATGAGAAGCATGTAATATGCGAATTTGGGAAAATATTTATTTTTTTCAAAAGTTGTATAATACATAGTATCAACGGTCCAGAACCGTTCTTTTACATAAAGCGGTTTTCCAATTGTACCTTTTCTACCAAAAAGAACTGATTCTCCGTCATGAAGATATCCGCTGGTGTATTTAAATATCCCCCCAGATCCGTATACATTTATGTTTTTTGCTATATCCTTGTCATCGTCAAAGAGTTCCCTGCCATTCCTTACTTTTATTCCTCTTTTAAGTGCTACCACCTTCCATTTAGATGGTATCATCCCCAACCACTCAATCCCACTATCCTTCATCTCTTCAGGCTTTCTATACTTAATCCCGTTCATCACCCGATCACCTTCTTAATCTCCGCCTGGATCTCTTTCTCCAGCTCTTCAATTTCCTGCATGATTTCCGTAAAGGGCCGCAGTTTTTCATATTTATAAAAATACCTGGTGAAGGGGATTTCATAACCGATTCTGGTTTTGCTGTGATCGATCCAGAATTCCTTTACATGGGGCTTTACCTCCCGTTCCACGTAGTCAAGTATGTTTTGCCGTTCTTTTTTAATGTGTTTGGCAGGATCAACTTCATATTTTTCAACATCCAAGGATAAAGGAATGGATTCCGTATCCCTTAAGCTGGTATCTGCTTCTTTATTTTTGCCTCTCATGCAGTAATCAGCCGTTT
>CAZLVY010000042.1:0-18869 GCA_964563125.1 uncultured Syntrophomonas sp.
CTGAGCAGAGCTTTCAACAGCTCTGCTTTTTTTATGGCTATTTATATTGCAAACTGTTCGGGGACATATTAATAATAGATTATGGCAAAAGGGGATTACAAAAAAATGAATTTTTATGGTGATTACCACACCCATTCGCGTCATAGTGACGGCCGCCAAAACGAAGCTCAAATAATAGCTGCGGCTAAGGATAAAGGTCTTAAAGAAGTTGCCATTACAGACCACGGGCCATTGGTATTGGGCATAGGTATTAAAGATGCTTCAGTTTTGGAAAGGATGCGCCTGCGGATAGATGCGTTAAACACTCTAAACCCGGAAATAAATGTTTTACTGGGGGTAGAAGCAAATATAAGGGACCTGGAAGGTAACCTGGACATCGACATTAAAACAATGGAGCAGCTTGATATTCTTATTGCGGGTCTGCATCCTTATACATTGCCTACTTCCTGGGCAGATGGAATAAACCTATATTTACAAAATTCCTTGCGGCATTTAAGTCAGAAGCAAAGGCAAAAAGCTGTTGAAGCTAATACTCAGGCAACTGTAGCGGCACTCAATAATAATCCTCATATTGATATTTTATCGCATCCCGGATTATTCTTTTATGTTGATATTGTAGAAGTAGCACAAGCATGCGTTAAGAATGAAGTGCTTTTTGAAATTAATTGCGGGCACGGATATCCGCACATTTCTGATATAATGAAAGCAAGCGAGCAGGGGGTACAATTTATTATCAATAGTGATGCTCATTTTACAGCAACTGTAGGTCAGCTTGCATATGGTTTAGAAATGATTGCAGAGCTTGATATACCAACGGAGCGCATAGTCAATCTGGAGGAAAAAGGGGGGTGCCAAGGGTGGCCGAAAAAATTGAGGGGTTACATACACTGATAATAACCGGATTATCGGGAGCAGGAAAGACTCAGGTAGTGAACTGCCTTGAGGATATGGGCTATTATTGTGTTGATAACTTGCCACCGGCATTATTGACAAAGTTCGTCGAGCTCAGTATACAATCGGAGGGCAAAATAGATAAAGTGGCCTTAGTTATTGATGTTAGAGGCGGAGAATTTTTCCGAGATCTTTCTCATGCCTTAGAAGAAATGAGAGATCAAAATATTCCCTATGAAATATTATTTTTGGAAGCATCAGAAGAAGTCCTGGTACGCCGTTTCAAAGAATCCAGGCGGCGACACCCCTTAACCAGCAATTCCAGTTTACTGGAATCAATTCGGCAGGAGCGGGGCATGTTGGAAGAACTGCGCGGCAAGGCAAATTTGGTTATCGATACTTCCAATCTTTCACCACTGGAATTAAAGAATAAACTGCAGAGCACTTATTGTGAGCGCAGTACAGGCGGCTTCTTTATAAATATCATCTCCTTTGGCTATAAATTAGGCATACCAATGGATTCAGACATAGTAATAGATGTCCGCTTTATATCGAATCCTTTTTATAATCCTGTTATGCGCAGTCTGACTGGTGAAGATCAGGAGGTAATTGATTTTGTGCTTGCTTCACCAATAACAAAATCTTTTATGCGTCGCTTCATTAATCTGCTTAAGTTTTTAATTCCTCATTATATTGGTGAAGGAAAAACTAATCTGGTCGTAGCGATAGGATGTACGGGGGGGCAGCACCGTTCAGTGGTTCTGGCTGATTATACCGGTAAAAAACTGAAAAATTTGGGATACAAAATAGTTGTCAGGCATAGAGATATTGCAAAATACAAAATAGATAAAGATATTTCTAAAGACACACTGGGAGATGAAGATGATAGAGGAGATTAACAGGTTAGCTAATGAACCTAAAGTAGTAGTTATAGGCGGAGGAACCGGGTTAGCGGTACTACTCAAGGGGCTTAAAAAATGGACATCAAATTTAACCGCTATTGTAACCGTTACCGATGATGGAGGCAGTTCCGGTCGTCTTCGTACTGAATTAGGGGTTCTGCCGACCGGTGACATTCGCAGTTGTCTGGTAGCTCTGGCAGAAACTGAGACTTTGATGGATAAAGTATTTCAGCACCGATTTGGACAGGGTGAAAGTATAAAAGGCCACAATTTAGGTAACCTTTTGTTGGTAGCAATGACTGAAATAACCGGGGATTTCGTTACGGCGATAAAAGAAGTAAGTAAAGTTTTGAAGGTGCGGGGCCAGGTTATACCCGTGACACTGGAACCGATAAATTTAGTAGCTCTTATGGCTGATGGGATTACTGTTCATGGGGAAACCTCAATCAGAACTTATCCGGATAAAATACATAAGCTGGGTTTAATGCCCGAAACATGTCTTCCGGTGCCTGCTGCTCTGGAAGCGATTTCAGAAGCAGATGCTGTAATAATAGGGCCAGGCAGTCTCTATACCAGTATTATACCTAATCTACTTGTAGATGGAGTGACAGCAGCTATAGCTCAATCCAGAGCAAAAACTATTTTTATCAGCAATATTATGACTGAACTCGGTGAAACGGATGATTTTACGGCTGAGGATCATTTACGCAGTTTATTACGTTATATTGATCAGGACATTGTTGAATATGTAGTAGTCAACACTGGTCACATCGATGAAATAAGGTTAAACAGATACAAAGAAGAAAATGCTATACCAGTTAAGCCATGCTCTGCAGAAATTGCTGCAATGGGTTATAATGTTGTAGAAGAAGATTTAGTATCGCACGATGATGTTGCTTGGCATGACTCGGATAAATTAGCCCGAGTAGTTTTAAATATTATCTCCCGTTAACATTAATTAGGTCTGGAAAAAAAGGGGGGGGAACCTTTGAGTTTTGCCAATGATGTAAGAAATGAATTAGCGCGTATAATACCGGAAAAGGAATGCTGTAAAAAAGCAGAATTATCGGCACTTCTTCTAACTAGTGCTCAGATTCGCCGTCAATCTGAAGGCCGATACAACCTGGAGGCCATAGTTGAAAAAGCTGCGACAGCTCGAAAAATCTTCACATTGCTAAAATCGCAAAAATTACCAGCCTCAGTACGGATGGAAAAACGCAAGAGATTTACTAAAACCAGAGTCTATCTGGTTAATACCTTAATTGAAAATGAACAGGATTTTAAAAACATCCAGAGAATAAATATAATAGATCATGATTTAAAAATTAAACCTCTGGTTAACCAGGAATTAATTGCCAGGGCTTGCTGCAAGAAGGCTTTTCTGCGCGGCTTATTTTTAAATAGAGGTTTTATAAATCGTCCGGAAGGTGAATATCATCTGGAATTAGTTATTAATGATGCTAAACTGGCTGCCGAAGTTCAAAAAATTATGGTGCGCTTTAAAATACCGGCCCGGCAGGGAGAGAGAAAAAACAGTCTGCTATTATATATAAAAGAAAGTGAAAAAATAGTTGATTTCCTGCGGGTGGTGGGGGCCAGTACTGCTCTTCTGGACTTTGAAAATGTGCGTATAATAAAATCAATGCGTAATAATGTAAATCGCCAGGTTAACTGTGAAACAGCTAATTTAGCTAAAACAGTTGATGCGGCAGTCAGACAAACTGAATTGATTAAAAAGTTGTTGATCCAGGATGGCTGGGAAGGAATACCGCCTCAATATATGCAATTAGCGCAGCTTAGAATAGATTTTGCCGACAGCACTTTAGCAGAATTGGGTTTGATGTTAGAACCCCCTTTGAGTAAGTCGGGAGTAGCATATCGAATGCGTAAATTGGAGGAATATGCAGAGGCAAGACTGCAATACCAAACGGAGGTAGGATTAAATTAAGGTAATGGAGAAGCTATTAATCAGTATGTAAAAAGATTGGAGACAGGCATGCGGCTAACACCAGACATTTTTTTGCAACAACAACAAAAACTGCTGATGACACCGGAATTACGCCAAGCTATTGCTATATTGCAAATGTCTTCACTGGAACTCAATGATTTTGTTCAGCAAGAAATGGAAGAAAACCCTCTGCTTGATGAAAACATTGAGGAAGAAGTTGAAACTTTCGAAAAGGGTGAAGGCGGTCAGGAAAACAATGTAAACAGTGAACTTTATAAGCAGTGGCTGGAATATTATAATGAGCGCGGTTCGGCTTATGCGGAAAAAAATAACGAAGAACAAAAGTCATATGAAAACATTATGACCAGAAGACCCGGGCTTTATGAACACCTGGAGATGGAACTCCATTTTGCCTTGACAGATAAGGACGCTATATCTATCGGGGAATACTTAATTGGAAATATTGACAACAATGGCTACCTTTCTATTACCCTGGAAGAAGTTAGCGATAATTTTCAAGTTAGTGTGGAAGAAGTAAAGAAGGTTCTGGAAACAATACAGGCTTTTGCTCCGGCAGGCATTGGTGCACGTGATTTAGCGGAATCGCTTAAATTACAGCTGAAAAGCTATGGTAAGCAAAGCGCTATTGTTAATAAGATAATCGATGAATATCTGGAAGAAGTAGCCAAAGGGAAATTGAATAAAATTGCCCGGGAATTGAATATTCCGGTACAACAAGTACAGGATATATGTGATTTAATAAGAACTCTGGATCCCAAACCCGGATTACAGTTTAGTAATAATAATGAAGTAAAATATATTGTTCCTGATATTTTTGTGGAAAAGATTGAGGGTCAGTATATTGTAGTGGTAAACGACTTTCAGTATGGACGCCTGACAGTTAATAATGCTTATCGAAAGATTTTAAGCCAACCCGAAGCATTTCCGGAAGCAACCAAGAAGTATCTGGAAGATAAACTAGGTTCAGCCCTGTGGCTAATCCGCAGCATTGAACAACGCCGTATGACCTTATATAAAGTTGCCCGCTGTATTGTAGATATCCAAACTGATTTCCTCGACCAGGGGGTAGAATATCTCAAACCACTGACACTGCGCCAGGTGGCTGATTTAGTTGAAGTCCATGAATCAACCGTTAGCAGAGCAACTGCCAATAAGTATATCCAAACTCCCCAGGGTTTGTTGGAAATGAAATACTTTTTTTCTACGGCTGTTAAATGTTATGGCCATAGTGAAGTATCATCAAAATCAATAAAACATATTTTAGAAGAGATTATCCAGCAGGAAGATGCGGGCAATCCTTTAAGCGATGAAGCATTAGCCAGACAACTGGAGGACAAAAGCATAAAGATCTCCCGCCGAACCGTCGCCAAATATAGGCAGGAGTTAAATATACCTTCAGCTATGTCTCGAAGGCGTTATTAATCTCCTTATTCCTTGCTTTGCCCAATTTTTCCCTCATATTCCCTTCATTTTCTGTTATAATATTGTTTCAGGAAATACTTTTTCCGCACTATAAGACTTTATACACAAAAACTCTAAATAAATGGTGGCTTTAATGTTTATTCATTAAAGCTTCTAGCCTGCGAATGCTTAATTTTATTAAACCTGGGCAAGCTAGTAAATGCATGAAAAACAGTCATTAAAAAGAAGGGGTGGATATTTGTATGTCAGTAAAGGTGGCAATTAATGGATTCGGCCGTATCGGAAGGCTGGTGACACGGGAAGCGCTGAAGCGTGATGATATTGAAATCGTTGCGATTAATGACCTGGGTGGTATTAAATCCAATGCACATCTTTTCAAATATGATTCGATTCATGGAGAATATAAAGGCGATGTCACCGTTGCAGATGATGACATCATTATTGATGACAGAAAAATAAAGTGTATGCAGGAAAAAGATCCGGAAATGCTGCCCTGGAAAGAGCTGGGCGTTCAAATTGTAATAGAAGGAACCGGTGTATTCAGAAGTAAAGCTAAAGCCGGCAAGCATATAACTGCTGGAGCATCTAAAGTAGTTATTACAGCCCCCGGTGATGCAGTGGATCTGACAGTTGTAATGGGAGTAAATCACGGTAAGTATTTACCTGAGCATAATATTATCTCCAATGCTTCCTGTACTACCAACTGTTTGGCACCGGTAGCTAAAGTCCTGTTAGAAGAGTTTGGCATAATTAAGGGATTGATGAATACAATACATTCTTATACTAATGACCAGAGAATACTTGATCTGGAACATAAAGATTTAAGACGGGCACGCGCTGCCGGTATGTCACTTATTCCAACTACAACAGGTGCTGCCAGTGCCGTTGGATTGGTTATTCCGGAACTGGCAGGCAAATTGGATGGTATAGCAATTCGAGTTCCTACCCCTAATGTTTCACTTTTAGACTTGACCGTTGAACTGGAAAAATCAGCCAATAGGGATGATATAAATAATGCTTTTAAACGGGCCAGTGAGGGCAGCCTGAAAGGCATTCTCAAATATACAGAACTGCCACTGGTTTCCAGTGATTATCGGGGTGAAGAGCATTCGGCAGTTGTTGATGGATTGCTTACAATGAGCATGGGTGAACATATGGCCAAAATTATAGCCTGGTATGATAATGAATGGGGATACTCAGTACGCGTAGTAGATGTTGTTTCTTATATAGCTTCGAAGGGATTATAAAATTGATTTACTTTGCAGTTTTTGGAGGTGCGTTGTATTGAGAAATCTAAGGGATGCCGAATTAAAAGGCAAAAAAGTTTTAATGCGCGTAGATTTTAATGTACCTTTGGATGATGAAGGTCACATTATAGATGATAATAAAATAAAAGCTGCTCTGCATACTATAGATTATATTTTGAATCAGGGTGCTAAACTTATTCTAATGAGCCATCTGGGTAGACCGAAAGGCCAAAAAAATGAAAAATACAGCCTTAAAGTGGTGGCTGAGCGGCTGAAGAATCTTATAGAAGCTGATGTTTATATGGCTTCTGAGACAGTAGGCCCACAAGCTGCAGCAGCAGTTGCTAAGCTTAAACCGGGGGAAGCATTACTGCTGGAAAATGTCCGCTTTTGTGCCGGAGAAGAAAAAAATAGTCCGGAGCTATCTGCTCAAATGGCGGAGTTAGGCGACATTTTTGTTAATGATGCTTTTGGCTCAGCTCATCGTGCACATTCTTCCACAACTGGCATAGGCCAGTTTTTGCCTTGTTATGCCGGTTTATTAATGGAAAAAGAAGTAAATATGTTAAGGAAAGTTTTAGATTATCCGGAACCACCTCGAATGGCTATCTTAGGTGGGGCTAAAGTTGCCGATAAAATAGGTCTCATTGAAAACCTGCTCAATAAGACAGCTATTCTTCTGATTGGAGGAGGAATGGCTAATACTTTTCTTAAAGCCCAGGGAAAAAATATTGGGAAATCAATGTATGAGGCTAAATTCGTAGATGAAGCAGCCCAGCTGCTTAAAAAGGCAGCTGAAAAAAAGGTGGAGTTTATTTTACCGGTAGATGTAGTTGCCGCAACTGAATTATCTGCTGAAGCAGTACCGGTTATTGTTGATGTAGACCATGTTGATGATAGCTTGATGATATTAGATATCGGACCCCAAAGCGTAGAAATTTTCAAAGAAGCTATCAAGCGCGCCAAAACTATAATCTGGAATGGGCCTCTAGGAGTTTATGAATTTGAACAATTTGCCAATGGTACCCGAGAAATCTCGCGAGCCATGGCAGATTCAAATGCCATTACTGTTATTGGTGGTGGTGATTCATCAGCTGCCGTTATTAACATGGGGCTGGAAAAAAATATTACCCACATTTCAACCGGGGGAGGAGCTACTCTGGAATTTTTAGAAGGAATTTCTCTGCCGGGAGTCGCAGTTTGCGAAGAATAAATCAGGGAGATTGATTGATGCGTTCATCTTTAATAATTGCAAATTGGAAAATGTATAAATCTATCAGCGAAGCGCAAGCGTTTTGCCGGGATTTCATAGTATTGAGCCGAGGAATAAAAAAAACTACCGTAGTTTTATGTCCTCCTTTTACTGCTCTGGCAGCAGTTAGTGCCAGCCTGCAATCATCGAGTATTAAACTGGGGGCGCAGGATGTATTCTGGGAAGAAAAAGGTGCTTACACCGGAGAAATTTCACCTGCTCATTTAATTGATGCCGGGTGCCGCTATGTCATTATTGGTCATTCGGAGAGGCGTCAAATAATGGGTGAAACTAATATAATGGTAAAAAGCAAAGTAAAAGCTGCTCTAGAAGGCGGTTTAATTCCAGTATTATGTGTGGGAGAAACTTTGCAGGAAAGACAAAATAATCAGGCCCAGGATATTGTTCGAGAGCAGCTAATCAGTGCCCTTGAAGAGATTGCTTTTACTGAAGAAAACCTGGTAATCGCTTATGAACCTGTCTGGGCAATAGGTACCGGGATAAATGCCAGCTATCAGGATGCTCTTGAAATGGCAGGTTTTATTCGTCAATGTCTGAGTTCTATAAAAGACGAATCTATTGCTGAAAAAATCCCGTTACTTTATGGGGGCAGTGTTAAAGCTGATAACTTTGGAGAATTTCTACAGGGTGGTATAGATGGTGCTCTGGTTGGGGGCGCCAGTCTGGAAGCTGATTCTTTTTTCCATATTGTGAGGTTAAGTGAAAATGTCTAAAAAACCAGTAGTGCTAATGATTTTAGACGGTTGGGGTTATAGAAGTGCTTGTGCAGATAATGCCATATCGCGGGCTAACCCGTCTAATTTTTACCGTTTGCAGTCCAATTATCCCCATACCCTGCTCAAATGTTCCGGGCAGGATGTAGGTCT
Source organism: uncultured Syntrophomonas sp. (assembly GCA_964563125.1). Classification (GTDB taxonomy): domain Bacteria; phylum Bacillota; class Syntrophomonadia; order Syntrophomonadales; family Syntrophomonadaceae; genus UBA1368. Next base: position 8,571 of record CAZLVY010000042.1, read on the forward strand.
GCCAGGTGGTTTAATGGGTAATTCGGAGGTTGGGCACTTAAACATAGGGGCGGGAAGGATAGTTTATCAGGAGATATCCCGTATCAGCAAAGCAATCGCAGATAAAAGCTTCTTCGAAAATCCCCAATTATTACAGGCTATAGACGGGGCTCGGGAAAATGGTCACGCTGTTCATCTAATGGGTTTATTATCAGATGGAGGTGTGCATAGTCATCTTGAACACCTTTTTGCCCTGCTGGAACTTTGCCGGGATCGACAAATTAAGCGGGTATTTATTCATGGTTTTCTGGATGGACGTGATGTAAATCCTAAGAGTGCCGGTGAATATTTAACTACCATAAGCATGGAAATGGAGAAAATAGGGATAGGCCAATTTTCTACCATTGGGGGCAGATTTTATGGTATGGACAGGGATAAGCACTGGGATAGAATAGAAAAAGCTTATAATGCCATGGTATTAGGCACAGGAGAAAAAGCAGCCAATGTATTTGCCGCCATTGAAAATAATTATGAAGAGAGAATATATGATGAGTTTTTAGAACCGACTGTTATAATCAACCAGGAGGGTAAACCGGTTGGATTGGTCGAGGACGGAGACAGTATCATATTTTTTAATTTTCGCGCTGACCGGGCTCGCCAGATAACCAGGGCTTTTGTAGATAAAGATTTGGATTGTTTAGATAATATTAAACGGCCGCAGGTCAACTTCGTCTGTATGACTCAATACGATTATAATATTGAGGTGGCAGTTGCCTTTAAACCGCAAAATCTGGAGAATACTTTAGGTAAGTATCTGTCTGACCAGGGCTTAAAACAGCTGCGCATTGCGGAAACAGAAAAATATGCTCATGTTACCTTCTTTTTTAATGGTGGTGTAGAAGAACCAAACCCGGGAGAAGACCGCATATTAATCCCTTCGCCCAATGTTGATACTTATAATTTAAAACCGGAAATGAGTGCCAGAGAACTGACAGAACGGGTTATAGAAGAGATTAACCGGGATTATTATGATGCTATCGTTATTAATTATGCCAATGCCGATATGGTTGGGCATACCGGAGTCTTAGAAGCAGCCATACAGGCAGTGAAGACAGTTGATAATATGATGATTCAGGTGGTGGAAGCAGTTTTAAGTAAGGGCGGGGCAGTTTTAATTACTGCCGACCATGGTAATTGTGAAATGATGGTTTGCCCGGTTACCGGCGGCCCGTTTACGGCACACACTTCTGATTTAGTTCCCTTTATCCTGGTTGATAATCAAAATAAGGATAAAAATTTATTACATGATTGTGCCTTACAGGATATTGCTCCTACTATGTTAAGCTTGCTAGGACTGGAAGTACCTGCTGAAATGACCGGACGCAACATAATAAAGTCGGCAGACTAATTATGAAATATAATAAAAGAATGGAAGGAGTAAGGAATATAAAATGAGTACTATTGTTGATGTATTTGCACGTGAACTACTGGATTCACGAGGGAACCCAACTGTTGAAGTAGAGGTAATACTGGAAGACGGTACTATAGGTCGGGCTATGGTCCCTTCCGGAGCTTCTACCGGAGCTCATGAAGCAGTTGAACTCAGAGATGGAGATGCTGAGAGATATATGGGCAAAGGAGTTTTGACTGCGGTTGACAATGTCAACGAAATAATCGCCCCTGAAATAATTGGCATGGATGCTACCGGACAAATTGATATAGATACAATTATGCTGGAACTGGACGGAACCCCTAATAAAAGCAAGTTGGGTGCCAATGCCATTTTAGGAGTATCAATGGCAGTTACCAGGGCAGCAGCCGACTTTTTGAATATACCTTTGTATCAGTATATTGGCGGTGTCAATGCTCGTCAGATCCCGGTGCCGATGATGAACATATTAAATGGTGGACAACATGCGGATAATAATGTAGATATCCAGGAATTTATGATAGTTCCAACCGGTGCCCCTACTTTTGCAGAAGGGTTACGTATGGGAGTAGAGGTATATCATAACCTGAAAAAAGTTTTAAAAGCCAAAGGTCTGGCTACTGCAGTTGGTGATGAAGGCGGTTTTGCGCCGAATCTTCCCTCCAATGAAGCAGCTATCGAGGTTATACTGGAAGCAATTGCAGCAGCAGGTTATAAAGCGGGACAAGATATTTATCTGGCACTTGATGTTGCCGGCAGTGAATTATATAAAGATGGCAAGTATCACTTGGAGAGTACTGCACAGATAATGACATCAGAGGAAATGGTGGAATATTATGTTGATCTGGTGAAAAAGTACCCAATAATTTCCATAGAAGATGGCCTGGATGAAGATGACTGGTCAGGATGGGCTCTCTTAACTAGTAAATTGGGTAAAAAGATTCAATTGATCGGGGACGATTTATTTGTAACTAATACAGAACGTTTAGCCAGGGGTATAGAAGAAGGAATTTGTAACAGTATTCTTATCAAACTAAACCAGATAGGCACTGTAACAGAGACTCTGGAAACGATAGAGATGGCAAAACAGGCCGGTTACACATGTGTTATTTCCCACCGCTCGGGAGAAACCGAAGATACTTTTATTGCCGATATTGCAGTAGCAACAAATGCCGGGCAAATTAAGACCGGGGCCCCGGCGCGTACTGATCGGGCAGCCAAGTATAACCAGTTGTTAAGAATCGAAGAAGAACTCGACCAATTTGCCGTTTATAAAGGACTGGGAGCCCTTTATAATCTTAGACGATAGTTAGCAATTGTATTACTTTGCTCTATTGTGTTAAAATATTGGTTGACTCTTTTAAGTAAAGGGAACGGAGGTGAAATTTTTGGAGACGTTTGTGCTTATACTTCAAGTTTTATGTGCCTTAGGCTTAATCACGACGGTACTTCTGCAATCAGGAAGAAGTGCCGGACTGTCAGGCAGCATTGCTGGTGGGGGCGAAGCCTTGTTCGGAAAGAAAAAAGGGGTTGACGACTTACTGGCCAAAATAACTGGTTATCTGGCAGCTTTATTTATGATCTTAACTTTATTGCTGGCAATTATCTAAAACTCGCTTTTTATTTATTAAATAAATTGAATAGATACAAGGAGATGAATGTTTTATATGGAATTTTTAACTATGTATGCACCTGCAGCTGGGGCGATAGCGTTGCTATTTGCTCTTTATCTGGCAGGAAAAGTATCTAAAGCTGAACCTGGTAATGCAAAAATGGTGGAAATTGCCGGTCATATTCATGAAGGCGCTATGGCATTTCTAAACAGACAGTATAAAGCTATTGCTATATTTGTAGTAGCAGTATTTTTGATCTTAGGGTTTTTCATTAACTGGCAAACTGCTATCTGTTTTCTGGTTGGTGCTACCTGCTCGGCAACAGCCGGCTACATAGGAATGAATGTTGCAACCAAAGCTAATGTGCGTACTGCTAATGCAGCCCGTACTTCGCAAAATTCAGCTTTGGGAATTGCATTCTCCGGCGGTGCAGTTATGGGGATGTCGGTTACTGGTCTGGGACTTTTAGGCCTGGGCATTCTTTATATTATTTTTCGGGAACCTACTATTGTTAACGGATTTGCATTAGGCGGCAGTTCCGTAGCCCTCTTTGGTCGTGTAGGCGGAGGCATATATACAAAAGCTGCTGATGTGGGAGCTGATCTGGTAGGTAAAATTGAAGCCGGCATACCGGAAGATGATCCGCGTAATCCGGCCACCATTGCTGATAATGTCGGGGATAATGTTGGTGACGTTGCAGGTATGGGGGCTGACCTGTTTGAATCTTATGTAGGTTCTATAATTGCGGTTATGACTCTTGGCGCAGTATTGTTTGCTGCCAATCCTGATTTAGGTATCGGAGTAATTATGCTGCCGATGATAATTGCTGCCGGAGGCGTCTTAGCTTCTATTATAGGTACTTTTTTTGTCAGAACTGATGAAAAAAGCAACCCGCTTAAAGCACTTAATATGGGTACCTTCAGTTCAGCAATTATATTAATTTTAGTTGCTTTTGCAGCCGTTAAGTTTATTCTGCCGGCGGAAATGTTTAATGTATTCTGGGCTTTGGTAGCTGGCTTAGTAGCTGGAACTACCATTGGACTAATTACTGAATACTATACATCTGATGAATATAAACCTGTTCAAAGTATCGCTAAGGCTGCTCAAACCGGACCGGCTACCGTAATTATTTCCGGACTGGGAGTAGGTATGTTTTCAACTTTACTGCCCTTACTGGTTATTTGTGCTGCTATTTTGATAGCCTTTATAGTCAGTGGCGGCGCAGCCGGCTTTGGTCTTTATGGTATTGCACTGGCAGCAGTAGGTATGCTGGCAACTACCGGAATGGTAGTTGCAGTTGATGCATACGGACCTATTGCTGACAATGCTGGTGGTATTGCCGAGATGGCAGGACTGCCTCATGAAGTTAGAGAGACAACTGATAAACTGGACTCAGTAGGTAACACTACAGCTGCCATAGGTAAAGGATTTGCAATTGGTTCTGCTGCTCTGACCGCCCTGGCACTTTTAACTGCTTATGCTCAGGTAGCTGGAATAGAAGGTGTTGACCTGCTTAATACCTTTGTTATAGTAGGAATACTCTTGGGAGCTATGCTGCCTTTCTTCTTCTGTGCTCTTACCATGAATGCGGTCGGCAGAGCTGCTGCCGAAATGGTAGATGAAGTAAGAAGACAATTTAGAGAAATTACCGGACTGATGGAAGGTACTGCCAAAGCTGATTATGCTCGTTGTGTTGATATCAGCACCCGTTCCGCCATCAGAGAAATGATAGTACCTGGTTTAATAGCAGTTATTGCTCCGCTAGCCGTTGGCATAGGTCTGGGACCTGAAGCCCTGGCTGGAATGTTAATCGGTTCAATTGGTTCCGGTGTTTGCTTGGCTATTATGCTGGCTAATGCTGGTGGCGCCTGGGATAATGCCAAAAAATATATTGAAGCTGGCAACTATGGCGGTAAAGGCAGTGATGCCCATGCTGCCGGTGTAGTAGGGGATACTGTTGGAGACCCATGCAAAGATACATCCGGGCCTTCACTTAACATTCTGCTCAAGTTGATGGCTATTGTTTCGCTGGTTTTTGTTCCTTTATTTATGTAATAGTAATAGTAAAAGATATAGAGTTAAATAACCAGGGCAGTTGGGCAACCCAGCTTGCCCTGGTCTTGTTTTTTATTAACGGCAGCTTAAGCTTGATTTTAATTAGGGGAGGAATTTGATTATGATACATCCCCAAGCTGAGCAGTTTTATTTACAAGGTAATACTGATTCAGTACTGCTATTTATTCACGGCATTACTGCGTCACCATCGGAAGTCTATCCGACTGCTGAACTGGTTCATGCCAAGACGCAATACAGTGTAAAAGGAATTCTCCTGCCCGGTCATGGAACTTCGCTTAAAGATTTAAGTTTGACCAGATGGACTGATTGGTATGATGCAGCAAAAACTGAGATAGAAGCTCTGCAAAAAAATTATTCCCGGGTGTTTGTGGCAGGCCTTTCTATGGGAGGACTGTTAAGCCTTTATGCCGGGATGAAAATTAAAAATATTGCCGGTATAATAAGCATAAACACCCCTATTTTCCTAAAAATACCCCTGGCAGGTTCCATGGCACCATTTATAAGATTATTTATTAAAAACATTCCTAAAGCCCAAACTAGTTGGAATAAGGAATTAAACAACCAGGGGCGGTTTAATTATAATGCCACACCGATTGATGCTTTTCAGAGTATGTGGCAATTACGGCAAAAGGTAGTGTCAGGATTAAATGATATTACTGTACCACTGCTGGTAATGCAATCTGTACTGGACGAAACAGTCCGCTCTGACAGCGGCAGGTTTATCGCTGCTAGGACCATTAATGCATCGGTCACTTTGATTGAACTCCAGTCATCAAGGCATGTCGCAACAATGGACCGGGAAAAGGAAACTATTGCTCTTAAAATAGCTGAATTTATACAATACAAACAAGATATGTAATAATATAAAATACATAAACTACTGATTAGGAGGATAAACAAATGCAAAGAACTGATGCCTTAAATCTGCTCAAAGACTACTTACACGATGAAAATCATATTAAGCATTCTCTGGCAGTAGAAGCAATTATGCGTGGTATAGCTGCTCATCTTGGGAAAGATGTCGAAGAATATGGTTTAACCGGACTGCTCCATGATATAGATTATGATATGACCGGTGATGAACCGCAAAAACATTCTTTATTGGGAGCGGAAATACTAGAAAAGCAGGGCCTTCCTGATGATATAATCTATGCGGTTAAAGTACATAATGAAATACATGGTCTTCAGCGCAGCAGCCTTTTAGATAAAGCACTTTACTGTTGTGATCCGACCAGCGGATTTATTACAGCAGCAGCCATGGTCAGACCTGACAAGCAGCTTGCTAATGTGGAACTCAAATCCCTGAAAAAAAGATTTAAGGAAAAAGCTTTTGCCCGGGGTGCCAATAGAGAACAGATGGCAAGCTGTAATGAGATAGGTATGGAACTGGATGAATTTCTGACTATAGCCCTGGTTAGCATGCAGCAAATAGCACCCGACTTAGGTTTATAGAACAGTTATATTTTGGTTAAACTAATATAAAGATTATTTTCATATCCATTTGAGGAGGAATAGATTATTAACAGAGAAATGATACTCACTTTTATACGCCAGGAAAGTTATAGACCGCTTAGCTATGGTGAGTTAATGCACGTATTGGAAGTAGAACCAGGTGAAGAAGAAACTAAGTTCAGCAAAGAATTAGGGCAGCTCGAAAAACAGGGAGAGATCGTTAAGACCCGCAAAAATAAATACGGTCTGCCGGAAAAAATGAACCTGGTTAAAGGAATAGTAAACATCAGTCAGCGCGGCTATGGAATATTGAAGCCGGATGATGCTAAAGAAGCGGAAATATTCGTCTTCGGAAAACATCTTAAAGGCGTTATGCATCGTGACCGGGTTATGGTAAGACTGCAGGATAAATCCTTTGATGGACAGCGGCAGGAAGGGGAAGTAATCCGGGTAATAAACCGAGCCAGCACCCAGTTAGTCGGTACCTTTGAGCGCGGTCGACAATCATTCCAGGTGATTCCTGATGATTCCCGGCAGATATATCCTATTAATGTTAAGCCAGGTTCGAAACTTAAAGTCAAGAATGGTGACAAAGTCTTGGTTTCCATAACTGCTTATCCGGATAAGAACAAATACCCGGAAGGCAAAATAGTTGAAGTCTTTGGCAGAAAAGGGCAGCCAGGCCTGGATATACAGATAGTAATCAGAAAACACGGACTGAGCACCTCCTTCCCGGATGCTGTTGTAGGCGAGGCTCAGGCATTATCTATACCAGTGGCGGCAGAGGACAAAGAACGCCGCCGCGATTTGACCGGTGTCAGAATGGTTACTATGGATGGTGCTGATGCCAAAGACCTGGATGATGCTGTTTCAATTATTCGTATTGACAGCGGTTATCAATTAGGTGTTCACATAGCCGATGTTTCCCATTATGTGAAAGAAAAGAGCAAATTAGATAAAGAAGCCTTTGCCAGAGGTACCAGTGTTTATTTGATTGATAAAGTACTGCCAATGCTTCCTCCGGAGCTAAGCAATGGTATTTGCAGTCTTAATGCAGGTGTTGAGCGACTGGCACTAAGCTGTATTATGAATCTGGACAAGAAAGGCAATATAATCGATTATGATCTGTGCAAATCAGTTTTACACATTGACGAGCGCATGACCTACGAAGATGTAAATAAAATTTTAGCAGGCAGCGACCCGGATTTAAATAAACGCTATGATTATTTGCAGGATGACTTTCGGGTAATGAAGGAATTAGCCGATATATTAAGGGCCAGGAGAAGTGAGCGCGGAGCTCTCGACTTTGATTTTCCTGAAGCCAAGGTAATAGTTGACGAAAACAGTTTCCCCATCGAGATAAGAAAGATCGAGCGGGGACCTGCTGAAATGATAATTGAAGACTTTATGATATGCGCTAATGAAGTAGTAGCCGAGCATATGTATTGGGCGCAATTGCCGATATTATACAGAGTCCATCAAAAACCTGATGAAGACGCTTTGGAAAAACTAAATCAGGTATTAGGGGTCTTTGGATTGAAGGTAAATGGACGGGCTGTTGATCCTAAAACTTATCAAAAAATATTAGCACAGATAAAAGGCAAACCTGAAGAGCCAATGATAGCTATGATGCTTCTTAGATCCATGAAACACGCCAGTTATATGCCTGAGGCATTAGGTCATTTCGGATTAGCATCCAAATATTACTGCCATTTTACCAGCCCCATCAGGCGTTATCCCGACTTAATAGTACACCGGGTTTTAAGCGAATTGTTAGATGGCAGAATGAATGCCGGACGGCGCAGCAAACTGGAAAAAGGCATGGCAGCAGCCGGAGAACATTGCACAATGCAGGAAATAAAAGCCGAAGAAGCAGAACGCGAACTGGCTGACATTAAAAAAGCCCAGTACATGGAGAAATTCGTTGGGGATGAGTTCGATGCGCGAATTGTATCAGTTCAGCCCTTTGGCTTATTCGTACAACTGGACAATACCGTAGAAGGTTTAATTCATGTTTCCAGCATAGCTGATGATTATTATGAGTTTAACGACCGTAATCATACTTTGACCGGACGCCATTCCAGCCGCAAATTTGCCATTGGCGGGCAGGTCAGGGTTCAACTGGTCAGAGTAGATGTAGACGAAGCGAAGATTGACTTTGAAATTATTTAAGGTTATTTCTAAAACTATGGCAATTATTTCAGTTAGACTTTAAATAAAAGAATTTAATGAATATTTTTATTAAATTATAAGTTTAAAAAAGGAATTCTGAATTATCTGCCGAATAAAACTTTATAACTTAATACATTTTTAGTTTTCGAGTTACTGTACCTAATGCTAAGTCTATGGGCAGTGACCGATAGGGTATAGCGGGAAACGGTTATGCCTCCCATGCGGAAAGAAGACTAGATTATTATTGTAGTACCTTTTTTAGGTATTAATAGTCAGTTGCATTTTCTGCAGCTGACTTTTTGTATTTTACAAGGATGATGAAAGGTTAAGATGTTTTCCTTCCCTAAAAAGGGCCTCATAAAACTCCACACAAACTATAAAAATCCTCCGGCTGCACTCCCGGAGGATTTTTATATCAGGTAAAAAGTGGAAAATATTCAAACCTGATAATTGACCAAAAGAAGAACCTGCGTTATACTAATAGAGTAAATGCAGGATTTGAGGGCCCTGACCTTGATAACATTGTATATCTGAGGTGAGGGTTTGTTTTTCGCTTCACATAGTGAGTGTTGGACTTCGAGGTGTAAAATGGGTAAAAAAAGCGGGATAAAACCAGTTATTGAAAACCGCAAAGCTAGATTTGAATATCATATAAAAGAAAACTTTGAAGCCGGTTTGGTTCTGGCTGGAACAGAAGTTAAATCACTGCGCGCGGGTAAAGGTAATCTTAAAGATGCCTATGCCACCGTCAGAGACGGAGAAGTATGGGTTATTAACTTCCATATCAGCCCCTACGAACAGGGCAATCAGTTTAATCATGACCCGCTAAGGCCCAAGAAATTACTTTTGCACCACCGGGAAATCAACCGCTTACTGGGTTTGCAAAAAGAAAAAGGGTATACCTTAATCCCCTTGAAGGTATATTTTAAAGAAGGCAAGGCTAAAATGGATTTATCGGTAGCCATTGGTAAGAAGCTGTATGACAAGCGTGATGATATGGCAACCCGTGATGCACGCCGCGATATTGAAAGGGCTATCAAGGAAAAAGGCAGGTCATGATAAAAAGAGTGACAAAAGTGTGCCCGCGTAGTAAGATATGATATGCACCCATTATTTTAATTATGGGGGCGTAATGGTTTCGACGGGGGAATAGGTGGGTTGAGCAGCGAGCCGAGTTGTCGCCAGCTCGTTAAAAAGGTGAAAAAACAATAACTGCAGAAGATAATTTTGCACTAGCCGCGTAAGCGGCTCGTCCGGCTAAGACTCCTCACGGCTTAGTGCAGGGCGTCACACAGTGAGGGTACCCTGAAGCCTTCTTTCTCGAGGGGCTTTAAGGGGAAATTAATCGGGGATAGCTCTAAGAAGCCTGTTCGTAGGCGTCGGATGAGCGAAACTCAAATTACGGACTGCGCTCGGAGAAACTCTTCTGGTCTTTCTTTCGGACGGGGGTTCGACTCCCCCCGCCTCCACCATGTGAATCCTCGTACATCTGTCAAGATGGGCGATAAATCGGATATATATTGTAAGGGGCTGTCGCATTAGCGGTAAATAACCGCTAGTGTACAGCCCACTTTTTAT